>SECN01000594.1 GCA_004173515.1 Myxococcaceae bacterium
CCGCGAACGCGGATGACGTAGAACAGCTTGCCCACGTTCTTGAGCACGTTGGGCACGCGCTTGAACAGGTGGATGGACGGCTGGCGCTTCTCGTGGAGCTGGATGGGGATCTCCATCACGTTGAGCCCCTCGCGCCACGCGCGGATGACGAACTCGCTGGCGAACACGTCCATGTCCACCACGCACTTCTGGATGACGGGCAGCAGCGCTTCGCGCCGGAACGCCTTCAGGCCGTGCGTGTCCGTCCCCTGGAAGCCCAGCGCGACACGCAACAGCTTGTTGTGCACCCGCGTGGCCGCGCGGCGGATGAGGGGGCGCTGGTCGCTGGCGCCCTTGGCCGCCTTGGAGCCCACGACCATGTCCGCCTCACCGCGCTCCAGACGGGGCAGCGCCGCGTCGTAGAACGTCAGGTCGCACAGGTCGATCTCATCACACACCACGTAGGTGCCGCGGGCCTTGAGGATGCCCTCCTTCAGCGCCACGCCGTAGTTGGGCGTCTCCGAGTGGAACCAGCGCAGGCGCGGGTTCTTCGAGCACAGCTCTTCCAGGATGAGCGGCGTCGAGTCGCGCGAGCCGTTCTCCGCGAAGATGATTTCGTAGTCGAGCCCGCGCGCATCCAGTCCCTGACGCAGCTCTTCGGCTGCCTGGGCGATGATGGACTCCTCGTTGTAGACCGGGATGACGACGGAGAGGTGCAGGGCCATGGATCCAGGAGAAGCGAAAGGTAGGCCTGGGGCCTAACACGGCCCCAACCCACCCGTCGACAAGGAGATGACCCCTCGCGTCAGCCGTTCAGCGTCCGGGCGCAGGCCCGCCCGCCCAGGATGGCGTCCTCCATGGACGAGTACTCCCACGTCCCATAGCGCCCGGCCGTGAGGATGCCCGCGTGCTCCAGGAAGCGCGTGATCTCCGCCTTCGCCGGGCCGTAGGCGTCGTCGTAGAGCACGTACGCGTTGGGGATCTCCTTCGCCTGGGCGAAGAGGACGTCGTCCTTCGAGCGGATCATCTCCGAGCGCAGCAGGTCCTCCACCGCCTTGTGCTCCGCGTCCGCCAGCGACAGCTCGCCGTGGTGGCTGAACTCGACGGAGAAGCTGGCCGTGTCCGCGGGGGCCAGGGGCGCGTACACCGCCGAGGGCGAACCGATGCGGTACGCGTGGAACTCCGGCTCCGGCAGGTAGATCCAATGCCAGGGCTGACGGTTCGCGCCCTTCGCGCCCACGCACACGTACGTGACGGTGAAGGCCCGCAGGCGCTTGGCCGCGGCCTGCACTTCTTCCGGGGCCCCGGAGGCACCGCGAGAAATCAACTGCACCAGCGTGGGCAGCGCGATGGAGGACACGAGCCCCGAGTAGCCTTGCGTGCGCCCGTCCGACAGCACGACCTGCTTCGCCTTCCAGTCGATGGAGACGGGCTCGGTGTGCACGCTCAGCTCACCGCCGCGCAGGTGCTGCTTCATCGAGCGCGCCAGGCTCTCGATGCCGCCCTCGCGCGGGTAGAGGAACGACGCGTTGTAGCCCAGCTGGTCGCTGCCGGCGCCCAGGGCCCCGTCGACGACCTCCTTGAGGGTGGGGCGCGGCACGAAGCGGCCCACCCAGTTGGCGGACATCTCGCGCGGGTGCACGGTCCACAGCTTCTGGTTGTAGGGCAGCATGAAGTTCTTCGCGAAGCCTTCACCCATGTAGCGCAGGATGAACTCCTCGAAGTTGACCGGTTCGCGCTCGCGCAGGGCCCGGCCCTTCTCGCCGTAGATGGCCTCCACGTAGCCGACCAGGTTCTCCGCCACGACCTCGGGCGGCAGCCCGTGGGTGTTCACCTGGTAGGGAAAGCGCGTGAAGGTGCCGCGCGAGAACACGGCGGCCCTGCGCTGGATGCGCACCATCTGGTCCGGCAGCCAGAGCGTGTTGACCAGCTCCTGGATCTCCGGGTCGCGCAGGTGGAGCCAATGGCCGGTGGGGTCGAAGTAACACCCGTCGATGACCTCGGTCTTGATGAGGCCTCCGACGCGGTCCGACTTCTCGATGAGGCGCCAGGGGCGCTTGAGGAAATGCGCGGTGGAAAGGCCGGCGAGGCCCGCCCCGAGGATGATGATGGGATCCATGCCCTGGCGGGTCTACCACCTCGTCCGGGAGGCTGGAAAAGGAAGGCACACTGTCGGTAGGGGCATGCGCCCGCCCTCCTGCCCGCCCGGGTGACGACGTGTCGCCCGAGGGGCGCGTTCTTTCCGGGCTTGAAACGGCTCTGCTAGCCTGCACGCGCCGCGCGGACCATCGCACCGCCCATTCATTGCTGCGCGTGCGCGCGCCAGCCGGTCTCGTCGAAGGAAAACAATGAAAGTCTCCTGCCCGTCGTGCCAGACGAACTACAACATCGATGACAGGCGGATCCCGCCCGGGGGCGCGAAGCTCAAGTGTGCCCGGTGCCAGACCACGTTCCCCATCAAGGCCGATGGCGCGAGCGCCGACGCCCCCGAGGCCGCGGCCCCCACCGCGCCCCAGGCCGCCGCGATTCCGCTTCCTGGCAGCGCCGCGCCCCAGTCGGCCGCCATCCCGCTCCCGGGCAGCGCCGCGCCCCAGTCGGCCGCCATCCCCTTGCCGGGCAGTGCCGCGCCCCAGTCGGCCGCCATTCCGCTCCCCGGTAGCGCCGCCCCCAAGTCCGCCGCCATTCCGCGCCCGGGCAGCACCGCGCCCCAGTCGGCCGCGATTCCCCTTCCTGGGAGCGCCGCGCCGAAGTCCGCCGCGATTCCGCTTCCGGGCAGTGCCGCGCCCCAGGCCGTGATTCCGATGGGCGCCGGCCCCGCAGCGATTCCCCTCCCCGGCAGCGCCGCGCCCCAGGCCGCGATTCCGATGGGCGCCGGTCCGTCGGCCGCCGCGATTCCGCTCCCGGGCGGCGCCGCCCCGAAGTCCGCCGCGATTCCGCTCCCGGGCAGTGCCGCCCCCCAGTCGGCCGCCATTCCGCTCCCCGGTAGCGCCGCGCCGAAGTCCGCCGCGATTCCGCTCCCGGGCAGCGCTGCTCCCCAGGCCGCGATCCCGATGGGCGCCGGGCCCGCCGCGATCCCCCTCCCCGGGAGCGCCGCGCCCCAGTCGGCCGCCATTCCGCTTCCCGGCAGCGCCGCGCCTCGCGCCGCCGCCATCCCGCTCGGTGCGAGCCCGGCCGCCATCCCCCTGCCCGGCAGCGCCGCGCCCCAGGCCGCCATCCCGATGGGAGCGGGCCCGTCGTCCACGGCCATTCCGCTTCCCGGCGCGACCGCCCCGCGCTCCGCCGCCATCCCCCTGCCCGGAAGCAGCGCACCGCCCGCCGCCATCGCGCTGCCGCCCGTCCCTTCGGACGATCCGTTCTCCTTCGACGATGAACTCCCGCCCGCCGCGTACGCCTCGCCGGGCGTGGCCGCGCCCCGGGCCATCTCGCTCGACGCCGGGCCTTCGGCGCCGGTGGCCCTCCCGGACGACTCGTTCAGCTTCGACATGGACGCTGGGCCCCAGGCCCCCGCGTCCATGGCCGCGGAGGACGACTTCTCCGAGGTGGGCAGCGGCGAGTTCTCCTCGATCGACGCCAGCGACCTCGGCGAGCGCGAGGACGTGACCCGCGTCGTCAGGCTCCCGGTCCCCACCGACGCCTTCCGCGAACCCGCCGCCTCCGCCCC
>SECN01000122.1 GCA_004173515.1 Myxococcaceae bacterium
TCCCCCTTCCAGGAGGGGCGCTCGAAGGTTTCGCGCAAGAGCTCCGGGGCCTGGGGTTTGACGACGAGGCGCGTCTCGAAGTCGGTGCCCGCGCCGAAGTCCAGGTACTGGTGCGTGGGCCGCGCGTAGCAGTAGGCGCACGCGTGCAGACAGCCCCGGTACGGGTTGACGCTCCAGGTGAAGCACACGTCGGGGCTGTCGTTCTTCGCCACCACGGAGCGGCTGTGGTCCTCGTAGACCTCCAGCCGCGCGGGGGGAATCTCGTCCAGGTACTCCACCGAGGTGCTGGCCCAGGGGTTGGGCGGATTGTCGACGGGACGGGGCTTCACCCACCCACGGTGCGACTGAATGCGCGTTCAGTCAAGGGCGCCTGTCGCGTTCGGCCCGGCACGTTCTGATTAGAGTCGGTCCGAACGCTTCCGCCGCGGATCTTCGTGGAGAGGGCCCATGTACGCCAAGCTGTATCAGACCCGTTACGGAACCTTCCCGGGGACCGTTGATTTGATCAGTACGTTCGCGGGGCTCGCGACGGACAATGGCGGAACGCTGGAATGCGGCTTCTCGCAAGGGTGCGAGGACCTCGTCGCGGGCGTTCCCCTGCATTCCCAGCGCTTGACCAGGGACGGCATCTGCTACGCGCTGGTGGCCATGTGGCTGCGGATGAAGTTCGAGAAGAAGCCCGACAGTGACTTCTATGTCTGGCTCTTCGCCAAGGACGTAGCGGGCCGAAACGCCAGGATGTCCCAGTGGATGCACAAGCAGCTCTTCGCCAAGGGATTGGGCAACCCGAAGAATGAGGAGGTCCATTCCGAGTTCATGGCCGTCCCGGAATCGGCTCGCCTTCGTCAAGAGTTCAAGGCGCGGTACCCCAAGGAGGACCTCCCCGCGTACTTGAATTTCGTCTCCGAAATCGGCGACCGGGGCTCCCCTCTGGACGCTTCGTACGATCCGGCGAAGTACGCGGGGATGTATCAGCGGGCGCGATACGAACTCGCCACGGACCCCCTCAGCTACAAGCTCACGCACCTGAATTCCCGCCTGGGGCGCCTGGAGATCTGGCAGGAGGCGGATGTCGGCCGGGATGATGTCTACGTCCACCAACTGGCGGCGAGCAAGATCACCTCCTCGGCCACCAAGGACAACCACCTCTCCTCCAAGGACCGGATCGTCTCCGCCACACTCCAGTCGAGCTACGTGCCCGACAAGGACAAGGCCAGGGCCAGGAAGCGGACGGAGGCCTGCGCACTGCTCGTCGATGCCATGGTCAAGTACAAGAGGAAGCTCAAGAACGAAGACGCGTTCGTCACGATCTCCTTCTGCAAGCACGTCGTGGGCGTCTTCTTCTCCCGCTCGCCCTGGTCGGGCAACAGCACCCTCTACTGCTTCGATCCCAACTACGGCATCTGGCGGTTCGAAAGCGGCTCCGAGGTCGATCGCTTCGAGAGCTTCAAGAAATTCTTCTTCGCACTCACCTACATGTACCGGGAGATGGACTCGCTCCTGCTCACGATTGTCTCAAGGCATTGAGCTGGCTCCCGGAGCCCTTCCGGCGCTTCGGCGCAAGGACGCCCGGCCGCTGCTTTACTCCTGGGCCCGGGAACGGAGCGGGATAGGGTCCTTCGCGGAAAACAGCCACCCGCCGAGGGAGACCGCGTTGGCCGGACACGAGATTCGCATCGATGACGCAGCACTGCCCGGGACGGCGCGCGCCCCACACGCGGGCCTGACGCTGTTCGCGCTGGCGATGGGCGGCTTCGCCATCGGGACGACCGAGTTCGCGTCCATGGGCATCCTGCCCGCCTTCGCGGCGGGGCTTCACATCGACGAGCCGACCGCCGGACACGTCATCAGCGCCTATGCGTTGGGCGTGGTCATCGGAGCGCCGGTGCTGGCGGTGCTGGGTGCGCGGATGTCCCGTCGCATCCTGCTCATCGCCTTGATGGCCCTGTTCGCCGTCGGCAACGTGCTCAGCGCGCTGGCGCCGACCTATGGCTGGATGCTCGCCTTCCGCTTCCTGAGCGGCGTGCCGCACGGCGCCTACTTCGGGGTCGCGGCGCTGGTCGCGGCCTCCGTGGTGCCGCGAGCGCGTCGCAGCCAGGCCGTCTCCCGCGTGCTGCTGGGATTGACCATCGCCACGGTGATGGGGGTGCCGTTCGCCAACACGCTCAGCCTGCTGCTCGGCTGGCGTTGGACCTTCGCGACGGTCGCGGTGCTGGCGGTGCTGACCATGGTCCTGGTCTTCGCCCTGGCGCCGAAGGACCCGCCCCATCCGGAGGCCAGCCCCCTGCGCGAGCTGGGCGCCCTCAAGCGTCGTCAGGTGTGGCTCACGCTGGGCATCGGGGCCGTGGGCTTCGGCGGCATGTTCGCGGTCTACGCCTATCTGGCCTCCACGCTGCTCGCCGTCACGGGCGTCCGCGCGGAGGTCATCCCGGTGGTGCTGGGTGTCTTTGGCGTGGGGCTCACCGTGGGCAACCTGTTCGGGGGCTGGGCCGCGGATCGCTTCCAGATGCGCGCGGCGGGGGGCCTCTTGCTGTGGAGCGCGGCCTCGCTCGCGCTGTACCCCATGGCGACCGCGCACCTGGGGTCCATCATGGTCGTGGTCTTCCTGGTGGGCTGCGGAGGCGGGCTCAGCTCGGTGTTGCAGACGCGGCTGATGGACGTGGCGGGGGAGGCACAGACGCTGGCCGCCGCGCTGAACCACAGCGCCTTCAACGTCGCCAACGCGGTGGGACCGTGGCTCGGAGGCATGGCCGTGGCGGCCGGACTGGGCTGGCCGTCCACCGGATGGGTGGGCTGCGGTCTGGCGCTGGGCGGCTTCGTCATCTGGCTGGTGGCGTCAGCGGACCCCCAGGGGAAGCTGGGGGAAGCACCTCAGGCGTGAACCGATTCCCCCCAAAGGTTTCCTCCAGCGCCCTGTCCAGAGCAGGATTCGTCTTTCATCCACTAATCGCCAATTCCGGAACAACTTGCATAGAATGCTTTCATGGATAGCATTGTGAGGCCGGTTGACGGGGTCCGTCACCCGGCATCCCTCCATTGTGTCCCCGGTCGCCCGGGGAGGAAGGCAAGACCACCATGAAGAAGTTGCTCCTGGGCCTGATGCTGGCGGCGGGTACCCTCGTGGGCTGTGGCCCGGAAGTGCAGGAGGCGCCGGAGGAGAACGTCCGGACGATGACCTCCGACAGCGGTCTGGTCATGAGCATCGTGGAAGGCGGCGCGGACGCGGATGGCGACGCGGTGTCGTCCATGAGCGAGCCGAGCGGTTTGGTGTCCGCGGCCGGCGCCGACTGCTGGGTGACGCTCCTGTACTGTAAGGACCCGCGCTACGGCACGGCGAGCTGCAAGACCAATGGCAAGTGCACCAACGCGCAGATCCAGAAGAACTGCGAAGCGCTCTACCAGAAGAACTGCTGAGCCCTCCGGGCCGGCTTTGGCATCATCGAGGAGCGTCCATGGCCAGGTGCCGTGGGCGCTCCTTTTCATTTCAGGCCTCCCGGCAACGAACCCGGGAGAAGGGCACGGCGCTTGAGCATCCGGAACGTCATGGTCGTCGGAGGAACGGGCGACATCGGTCGCGCCGTCACCCACAAACTGCGTGCGGAGGGCCTGCGCGTGCTGTGCGCCGCGGATGACGTGATGACGGAGAGCCCGGACACGCTGCGGGTGGATGTCACCCGCGAGGACTCCGTGAGGTCGCTGTTCGACAGGGCGGAGGCCGCGCTGGAGGGCCCCCTCTCGGTCCTGGTCAACTGCGCGGGCGTTGGAGTCTTCACGCCCCTGCACGAGACGTCCCTCGAGGACTGGCAGAGGTGTGTCGACGTGAACCTGACGGGGACGTTCCTGTGCGCGCGCGAGGCCTTCCGGCGGATGAAGTCCCGAGGCGGTGGGCGGATCATCCACATCGGGTCCGTGAGCGACCACCTCACGCTCCCCATGAACGGGGCCTACGCCGCGACCAAGCATGGGGTCCGTGGGCTGACCGGCGTCCTGAACGAGGAGGGCAAGGCGTTCGACATCCGCGCCACGCTGCTGTCCCTGGGCGCCGTCTACACCTCCTTCTGGAGATCGCGTCCGGAGTTCAGTCCCGCGGACATGCTCTCCGTGGAAGACGTGGCCCAGTGCATCTGGGAGGTCGCCATCAAGCCCCTGAACGTGCGGGTCGACGAGATCCGCCTCCTCCCGCCTCGCGGAGTCCTCTGATGGAAACGCAATCGAAGGCCCCAATCGCTGTCGTCACCGGAGCCAGCCGAGGGATTGGCGCGGCCATCGCCACCGTGCTGGCACGCAACGGGTTCGAGGTGGCCCTGCTGGCTCGCGACGAGGCTGCGCTGGCACGGCTCCAGGAGCAGTTGGTCGCGGCCGGCGGACGCGCATGGCCGCTGGCCTGCGACGTCGCGGACAAGGACGCCGTGACGTCAGCGCTCGATTGGCTCGAAGCACGGCGGGGCGTGCCCCGGGTGATCGTGAACAACGCGGGAATCGGAGGGCCGTTTCATCGCGTGGACGAGGTGAGCGTCGCCGAGTGGGACCTGCTGTTCGGCGTGAACGTGGAGGGCGTGCGCAACCTGTGTCACTGGGCGCTGCCTCGCATGAAGGCCCAAGGGTACGGACGCATCGTGAACATCGCGTCCATCATGGGTCTCTTCGGAGGCGCGCAATCCTCCACCTACGCGGCGACCAAGCACGCGATCGTGGGCTACTCGAAGGCCATCGCCGCGGAGTGGGGGGCCCATGGCATCACCTGCAACGCTGTCTGTCCTGGCTACATCGAGACGGAGATGCTGGCGAAGGCGCCCGCCGCCTCACGCCAGCGGCTGCTGGAGAGGATCCCCGCGAAGCGATTCGGAACGCCGGAGGAGGTGGCGGGCCTGGTAGCGTTCCTCGTCGGGCCCTACGGTGGCTATGCCAACGGAAGCAGCCTGGTGATGGACGGTGGGCTGTCGTCGCATCTGGCCTCCGACCTGCCCTCGTTCTGAGACAGGCCCCGCGAGGTTCCTACCCCTCCTGAGGGATTCTCCGGGCGGGGCAGGGGGCTTATGGGATCCGTCATGCGAATGCGATCCCTTGTCTTGGTTTCAGTGTGTCTCTGTCTGGCCCTCTCCGCTGCGTGTTTCGGCGAAGGTCCCCCGGGCCCGCAGGGACCTCCCGGCCCCCCGGGTCCCGTGGGTGCTGCGGGCTCCCATGCGCCTGTCGACAGCGCGAACGCGATCAGCTGCGTGAGCGGAAAGCCTTTCTGCGACGGCGCGAATCTCTCCTATTGCAGCGTGTCCGGCGCGGATGCGTTCCGCTTCGGTGCCTGCTCCGGAGGCACCGACAACAATCCAGTGGGCTGTTTCACGACGGACTGCCCCGGTGACGCTGCTGCCTGCTGCCGTCCCGCGAAGGTCCGTTGTGGCTGGTCCTTCAGCAACCCTGCCACCACCGGACGGACGTATGACCTGGATGAAGAGAGGGACAAGGACACCGGATACTGCTCGGCCCCCTCGACCTGTGACCAGACCGCTCTCGAGTTCCACATCGCCCCTCCGATGACCACCGGGACGTGCCCCACGCTGTCCCACCGCTCCGTCCATGTCACGGTCCACCGCCCGCTTCCGCCGCTGGGACAAAGCGTGACCCTGCCGAATTCGAACATCGTCATCCATTCCGGCAGCGCCACGACGGCCTGCTCCGCATGGACAGGGACGCTCACCGTCCACTCGGATGTTCCCCACTGGCGGATCAGCCTGGACGTGACGTGCAGCAATTCGGGAGCGAGTGACATCCGCATCGTGGGCTCCGCCAGCGGCGACGTCTGACAAGGAACGCCGCCAGGGCGTCAGAGCATGGGAGAGAAGGGCTTCTTGAGCGTCAGCGTGAGGCCGATCTCCCGGCCATACGGGATGCGGCCCATTCGCATCCCCCCGTCGTCGAACGGGACGCTGAAGCGGACGCCCACGGAGCCGTAGACGAAGCCGAGGAAGGGCGCCAGATGGAGCGACGTCGTGGCCTGATGGACCGCCGTCCCCGTCTCGTGGGCCACGCCCGCCTCCAGGCCGAGGAACAGGAAGGTGCCCTGGACTCCGCCACACAGCCGCGCGTGGTCGCCGTCCATCCACTGGGCCTGTCCGAAGACACCCACAGCGCCCGACTTGAAGGACTGCGAGCTGTTGTTGTGCATCGCCACGTTGAGCGTGGACTCCAGTCCCACGCCCCAGGCGGTGTCCTCCTGGCGGCGGCTCACGCTCAGCAGCGGCCCCACCGTGAACCAGGGCTGTGGGGAGCCATCCTCCGGCGTGGCCGGGACAATCAGCGTGAGCAGGGCGAGCGCGTTCATCGTTCCAGGATACGCGGAGGCCTTCACCGCGCCCTGGCTCCACTCCAGACACTGTCCGTGTCCGGCCCCTGGAGTGCGCCGGGACCTGGGCTTTCTTCGAACCGGTAGGGTCCTGCGCCAGGGCGCGAGTTGGGAAACGCAGCGCGTGCTCGAACTCGGCTCTTCGGCGGCGAATCTACGTGTGCAGGCAGCGTGACGCTGGCCTCGCTTCGCTACCGGGAGAAGAAGACCCATGACGTGCATGCACTGGCGTGTCGCCACCACGCAGCGGGAAATCGATGACGCGGCTCGCATCCGCTGGGCTGTCTTCGGCGGAGAGCTGGGATTGCTGTCCGGGCAGCCGTCGACGTCGCGGCGGGAGGTGACGAGCCTGGACACGCTCGACACCACGGTGCACGTGGTCGTCTATGCCGACACCGAACCCGTGGCGACGGTGCGGCTGTTGCTGCCCAACCCGGAGATGGCGGCGAGCCTGGGCGGCACGGTGGGCATCGACCTGGAGCAGCGGGTGGACCTCTCCGGGGTGATCCGGCCGGAGATGGTGGTCGCGGAGCCCTCGCGCTTCTGCGTGCTGGAGTCGTGGCGGCGCGCCGAGGTCGTCACGTGCCTGCAGGCGGGCATGTACGTAGAGAGCCTGCGGCGCGGGGTGACGCACTGGATCGCGTCCGCGAACCTGGACACGGACTCCCGCGAGGACGCGCTGCTGTCATGGCAGGTGGCGGCCTCCCGGGGGTGGCTGAGCCCGCACTGGCGGGTGTCCGTCCCGGACCCGTGGCAGGCCCCGTCACAGCCCCGCAGCCCCTTCTACACGCCGGAGGAGCGGGCGAAGGCGGAGCAGGGCGCGTTGGACGGACTGAGGATGCCCCGGGCGCCAGCGCTCTTCGCCCGGTCGCTGGGGGCGCGCTTCATCGCGGAGCCGCTCTTCGACACGTACTTCCAGTGGTTCACGCTGCCGCTCATCATCACGCTCGCTGAAGTTCCGGCGGACTCCGTGGCGCGCTTCCTCGCGCACGAGAGCGCCGTGCGCTCCGCCGCCTAGGCCTGGGGCAGTTCCTTTTCTTCCCTTCACCTTCAACACACAGCAACCGGGAGCCCATGGCACCCCGGACGGGAGACGTACATGCAAACTCAGACGGAGAATCAGGCGGGGACGCAGTGGGTGGCGCTGTTGGACGAGGAGGCGCGCGGGCTGGTGGCGGCCGTGGATGCGCACCCCGACGCCAGCCGCGTCTTCAACGGCACCATCGATGCGGAGGGCTACGCCCACTACCTCATCCAGACGTATCACTATGCCCGCTGGAGCACGCCGATCCTCGGCGAGGCGGGGGAGCGGTTGAAGCTGTCGGGGCGGCACCCGGAGCTGGCGGAGCTGTTGATCCAGAAGGCGGGAGAGGAGCAGGGCCACGAGAAGTGGTTGCTGACGGACCTGAAGAACCTGGGGTGGCCCCAGGACCAGGTGGAGAACGCGCGGCGCAGCCCCGCGGTGGATGCCTATACGGGGTGGAACTTCTTCACCTCGCGCTCGGGCGTGCCGACGGCGGTGCTGGGGACCGCGTACGTGCTGGAGTACCTGTCGCAGACGCGGGCGGGCGTGGGGGCGGAGCGGCTGCTGGCGACGGCTGCCATTCCCAACATCCACAAGTCGGTGACGTTCCTGCGCAGCCACGGCGCGCTGGACGGAGACCACGTGGCGGAGATGGCGAGGATCCTGGAGGGGCTGACGGACCCGGAGGAGCAGGCGGCGATCCTCTTCTCGGCCCGGGCCACCCGGAGCATCTACCCGGGCATCTTCCGGGAGGGCACCCCGTCCGGCCCCCCGCTCGCGAAGTAGAAACAATCGCAAGCAAGAAGGGAGCGCCTCCCGTCCGGACGCGGGGGCGCGCCTGTCTTTTCAGACGGGCTTGTTGAGGCGGGTGGCCTGGTAGATGAGGTCCGCGCGGCCGTCGACGCCCAGCTTGTTGCGGATGCTTCGCACGTGGGCATCCACGGTACCGAGGGAGATGTCGAGCTCATCGGCGATCTGCTCGTGATTCCAGTTGCGCAGCAAGTACTTCGCGGTTTCGGCCTCGCGAGGGGTGAGCTTGCTCCTCATGTCGACGGGGAGCGGGATGGACATGGGGATCTCGTTCATCACGAGGGCCCATTGCCGCGGACCCTCGCGGGTGGGCAGTTCGATGAACCGGACCGTGCGGTAGGCGTCCGCCTGGAGGGAGACCCAGACGTTCTTCTCGAGCCGCGCATCCGCGTTCATGCCCACCAGGGCATCCAGCCGCTCCTTGAGCGGGAGGGGGAGTCCGGAGGAGTGGCGTTCGGAGGGCTTGAACCACCGCTCCAGGAGGACGGCGGCGTGCGGAGAGCGCATCACCTCGCGGGAGGAAGGATCCACGACGAGATACGCGGTGTCGGAGCGGTTGTGGAGTTCTTCGAGGAGGTGGGCGCCGGTGGTCATGGCCTGGACGTCACTGCAGTTGCGCACCGCGTTCACCAGGTGCGGGGTGATGCTGGAGAGCACGGCGGCGCACTGGGCGGAGAAGGCGCGTCGCTCGGTCCGGTAGAGCGCGAAGGCGCCGAGGAAGTCGGGGCGGATGGGGAGCAGGACGGCCATGACGTGCTCCAGGCCCAGCCCCAGCTCCCGGCTGCGTTGGTAGAGGAGGCTGTGTTCGTACTCCCGGCGGGGGAGCATCTCCTCATCGCGGAGGACCACGTTGGGCCGGGCGAAGATGGGGGCCCGGACGAAGTCATGGTCGGACACGCTGGCGTAGTGCTCGAGCAGGGGGATGGAGTAGCCCGGGACCAGCCATTGGAAGTCGAGGACCGGCGTGGTCCGCATGAGGCACAGGGCCAGGGAGTCGGACGGAGCGAACTCGAGGAGGGGGGCTCGCGTGGCTTCGAGGACCTGGGGAAAGGACAGGGAGCTGTTGAGCGCCGTGATGACCCTGTCCCTGAGCATGTGCTCGTGGGTCGTGAGATTCATTGAACCGGACATCCGCCCCTCCGTGGTTGGCCGCACCGCAGTCTTGCACGGGGCGGCCTTTCATCCATAGGCACGGGCTGAAGCCCTGTCCCCCACGCTTCCGGGGGATTGACAGCGGCATCCAGGCCTGTTCATGGCCTGGATGCCAGCGGCCTTCGCGCGGGGTTAGTAGGTCACGACGAGGTCGTGAAGGACGGCCTCGCAACCGGTCCGGCTCCCTGCCTCATCCCCGCTCGTGTCCCCCACGCAGGTCATCGACTTCACGAAGCGCGTCGCGGGGATGAGCTGGGGATACACGAAGTAATCGGTGGAGTGTCCCGTGTCCCGGTAGCCGTAGTGGACCGTGCGCGCACTGCCGATGAGCGCGGGCCCACCGGGCGCCGCCGCGATGCTCAGGATGGGCGTGGGGGTGGTGAGCAGGTGGTAGTACCGGATGCCTTGCACCCAGGTGGTCCCGCCCACCTCCTGGCCATGGATTGCCATTGAAATCACCAGATCGGTCTCGTTCTCGATCAGGAGTTCGAAGTCGACCCCGATGTCGGGCCCGTGCCCGGCGAAGTCCGCGTCGCCGCCTCGCTTCGGCGGGGTGTGGAAGGCGAGCGGGACGGAGGGGAGGGTGACCGAGCTCAGGCCCTGCTCGGTCGTGGTGACCGCCGCTTCCGGCTGCGTATCCACGGTTTCGGGGCCGCAGCCTCCCAGCACCAGCGTGGCCACGGGCAGAAGGCAAGACACGAATCGACGCATCATGGAGGACTCCAGGTGACGGAAGGGAGATGTCGGGTCGGTCGGAGCCGCGCTTCCCACGGGCACGACCGTCACCCCGCGAACGCGGCGTGCTCCCAATGGCTACCGTCAACTGAAGCGACGCGACAGGCTCTTGCCGCCAATCGCATCCACCGTGGGGCGAAGCGGCCGGACAGGCCCGTGAGCTGGTCAGATCCGGAAGCCGCTCCGCCGCCGCGTCGGGCCCGCTACAACAGGCCGTCCAGCCAGGTGAGCTGCGCGTCGATCGTCTCCGAGACGGCGAGCGGCTGATCCGACGCGCTCGGGTCCGTGTACGGGTTGCCGATCTCCTTGTGCTGCCACTTCACCCAGGTCTGCTTGTACCAACCCCAGTCCAGGTTCGTGCCCGTCGAGGGAGGCGTGGAGCCCGAGTAGCCGGAGAAGGCGCGGATGCCGGCGGCCGGCACGACCTCCTGGCCCCCCACCACCTGGTACAGGTGCAGCCGGCTGCGGCGGGGGAACTGGGCGGACAGGTCGGTGGCCCAGGCGCCGTAGAGCGTGCCCCAGGGGCGCACGGGATTGTTCACCTTGGTGTCGAACGTGCCCAGTTCGCCCTGACTGTTCCTGCACACGCCGTCGAACGACGACACGTAGATTTCGATGCCATCCAGCGCCGTGTTGGCACGCAGCGCCTGGGCCATGCGCATCACCAGGCAACCGCCGCGGGAGCTGCCCGCCAGGTAGATGGACCGCGTCTCGGGACGGACCTGGGCCTGGAGCCACTGGGCGAACCCGTTGACGATCCGCTGCTTCGTGTCGCTGTCGAACAGGTGGTCGAAGTTGTTGTCGTTGACCACGGACAGCTGCGTCCTGCCCGGGGGAAACCAGCCCAGGGCGTTGAGCTTCATGGCCAGGGAGCGGCCGTCCAGGAGCACATTGGGGCAGGAGACGCTGTCGCAGGTCGCATCCCAGTTGGAGGACTGGCCCGTCACGCCGCTGGAATGGCCGCTGCTGGAGATCTTCTGCCCGGCGGTCATGAAGACGAGGGCCTCGCGCACGCTCGGGGCCTCCACCTGGGAGATGCGGATGGTGTGGAGCATGCTGTCGGAGGCGCCCGCCGCGCGGAACTGCTCGAAGCCCGGTGCCGCCTGATAGTTGCCGGAGGCGTCCTTGTAGACGACGCGCCGCGACACCACCGTGCGGCTGCTCCCGCTGGGATAGCTCAGTGCCTGGGCCTGTGAGTCCAGGGCCGCCTCGGGCTCCCCGGGTAACAAGGCTTCGGGCTCTGGCGGAGCACAGCCCGTGAGGGCGCCAGCCAGCGCCAGGGCGAGACCTGCCCAGTAGGTGATGCGGCGAGGGAAACCAGCGATGTGGACCATGGGGTGCTCCCGGATTCTGGAGGGGCCGCGCGGAGCGCAGTGGGAGCCCATGTCAGGTCGAATCCTGACTTTTCGCGAATTGTTCGACGCTGAAAGCGGAGCCACGGCCCGCAAAGACGAAGGCCGGTAGTCCCGAGTTTCCTCAAGAACTACCGGCCTTTATGAGTGAGCGGCGGAAGGGATTCGAACCCTCGACCCCGAGCTTGGGAAGCTCGTGCTCTACCAACTGAGCTACCACCGCAGGCGAAGCGACGCCCAAAGTAGGGGCGAGGCCCTGCCTTGTCAACGGGAAGAATCAGGCCCTGTTCGCTGGCGGGGTGGAGGCCCTGCTAGCGAGTGCTTCCACAGGCGGCGCAGTGCCGGGCTTGCGGTGTGCGCAGTGGCTTTCCGCAGGTGGTGCACGGGGGGCCGTACATGGAGATCCGGTGGTGCATCACTGCGTTGTGGTGGCAGCCCACGTAGCCCGTCATCCGCTCATACGCGAGGGTGACGGGAGCGAAGCCCCCATTGATGGACTGCTGCCCCGGGGTCGTGCGAAAGCCTCCGCTGTAGAGACGCGCGACTTCCGCGAACTCCGCCTCGTCCAGCATCGGCAAGTCCTGCTGGCATCTCCAACACCACAACACCTTCATGGGCGGCTTCCTCGGACCCTAGAACGCAATGTCGTCATCATCGAGTGCGGGCAGCTCTTTGAAGCAGGGAGAACAGAGGGGCCTGGCCACCGAGGTCTTCTTCGGCTCTCCGCAGCCGTGGCAGAACTTTTCGGGATAGTCCTTGGCCCCGTACTGCTTCCAGACGCCATGGCAGTCACGGCACAGCGGCCTGTCCATGTTGAAGTCGAGTTCGTCGCCACAGCGGATGCAGTGGCCACCCTCGAAGATGATGATGTCGTCACTCTTGGGAGGAGGACGGCTCTCTCGGGTCGAGGACGCTCGCTGCGGACGCTTCGGAGCGCTTGGCTCGGGTGTTTTCGTAGGCGGAGCGGGGATGGAGATTGGCGCCGTGGAGAGTGCCGGCGCCTTGGTCGCTGTCGGCAGGATTTCCGTCTTATGGAATGCAGCCACAGCTTCGTACTCAGGAGTTCCCGCGGGAATCCACGTGCCTATCTCGATGCTGTTGTTGAACGAGGATTCGAGAAGGTTGAGCGACGTGAGAAGGGCGTGCTTCTCTGAAAAGTAGATTTTCGCGTGAAGGTCTTTCAGCTCGTGGACCAGCAATCCAGCCTGGCGCAACTGCGCCAGTGCCTCGGAAGCCCACACGTCATCCTTGCCGGTACTGAAGTCCTTCTCCCGAACAATGAGCGTCACTTGCACGCCCCTCGTCAACGCACCCTGGATGTTGCGCACGAGGCTTCGCAGTTTGTCGAAGCGCACGTAGGGGCTGACGAGGACGATGCGTCGCTCCGCCTCATTGATGAGGCGAGAGAGGTAGTTCTGGGTGTCTAACGGATTGAGGATTGCAATCCTCGCCTGCCCGTGTCCCGCTTCGGCCAACGTGCGCTCCTGGCAACGGTGCGAAGCCAGCGTACCAAGACAAAGAGCCACGGCGACATGCCTGCCCAAGAGCAGGGGGATGCGGTCCAGGTAGACCTGGGGGCGGGTCGTTGGTGGTGAAGATTCCTTATTGCAGGTGCCTTCGTGGCATCCAACGACCCGGACTGACTTCCCGGCGGCTACTCTCCCTCTTCGACCGTGAGCTGGTACGAGTCCTGGAAGTTCGCCTCGCGGTTGCGCGCATCGCGCACCTCGAAGAGGTAGACGCCCGGCTCGGCGCTGTAGCGGATGGTCTCCGGCTGGTCGCCCTTGGCCCGGTCGGACGTCTGCACCAGGGTCAGCTTCCCGTCCGGCTGCACGCGGTGCAGGTACAGCCCCACGTCCACCTTGAGGATGCCCAGCAGGGTGGCGGTGAGGGACGTGCGGACCGGCCGGTCCGACAGGTCCACCCGGAAGTAGTCCACGTCCTTCGCCGGGTACACCGTGCCGCGCACCGCCTTGCCCAACTGCAGGTCCTGCGCGCGCTCGGCGGTGTTGTTCGGCTCGCGCTCCTCGCTGCCGTTGTCCGGCACCGTCGTGACGGTGATGCGGTAGGGCTGCTCGGAGTTCTCGAAGTCCTTCACGAACTTGCCGTCCACCTTGCGGAAGGACCCCTCCACC
Organism: Myxococcaceae bacterium; assembly: GCA_004173515.1. Classification (GTDB taxonomy): domain Bacteria; phylum Myxococcota; class Myxococcia; order Myxococcales; family Myxococcaceae; genus Corallococcus. The sequence goes on from SECN01000122.1 coordinate 13,546, forward strand.
CGGAAGTAGCAGGTGCCGGTGCACGAGACGTTGTTCAGCCGCTCCGGCTCCTTGAGCGCGCCGTCGTTCGCCTTGAGCAGCACCGTCTCCTTCAGCCCGTCACCCTGCGGCGGCTCCACCATGGACAGCGTGAGGTCCAGGCGGTCCACGCCCGTCAGCTCCACCTTGGCCAGCACCGGCTCGCGCGTCGTCAGCACGTAGTTGTCCACGTCCGACTTGGGCGACAGGAAGCCCTCGCGGAAGCCCGCGCCCGTCAGCGGCGTCGCCTTGAGCAGCTCGTCGTTGGGCTCCAGCTCCGCGTGCGCCCCCGCCTCCTCCTGCGTCACGGTGAGCGTGTAGGGCACCTGCGCGTTGAACGTGCGCCGCTGCGCCTTGCCCGTGCCCACCCAGCCGCCCTTCACCACCAGGTAGACGACCCGGTCCGTCGCCCGCACGCCGATGTTGCGCAGCGCCAGCGGCTCGCCCTCCTTGCCCTGGAGCGTGAACAGCGGCGCCTCCGCGGCGGACAACACGGAGATCTCCGGACGCACGCCCTCCACGGCGGACAGCTCAATCTTCAGCGCGACCGACGGCACCTCGGGCGGCAGCGCAACGCCCGCGTCCACCACCGCGGCAGCGGCCGTCTCACCGGCGATCTCTCCCGCGGGCTGCGTCGGGTTGGCAGGAGGCGTGGCGGGAGGCTCTCCGCCCGCGAAGGTGCCTTCCGGGGCGGGGGAGGGCGCCGTGCCGTCGTCGATGACCGGCGTCTCATCCGGCGGCACGGACGGAGGCGGCACCGCCGCTCCCGTGGGGGCCGTCGGCGCCGTGCCCGGAGCGGGCGTCCCCGGAGCCTGCGCGGGGACCTCTCCGCCCGGCGTGCCCGTGTCGGGCAGCTCCACCCGGTACCAATCCTCATCCCCCGAGTGCCCCAGGAACGCCGTCACCGTCTGCCCCAGCGGCAGGGCCGCGGCGTCCACGGCGCGGTCGTTGGGCTCGCGCTCCTCGCCGTCGTTGGGCACGCGGTACTTCACTTCCAGGGTGTAGGCCCCGCCCATCCCCTTGCGCGCGGGCGACACCACCAGCCAGCGCTCCTTCTCCACGTAGAGGTTGGGAAGCCGCTCGCCCTTGCCCTCGCCGTCGCTGTTGACGCCCACCAGCCGGTTGCGGTCCTGGTCGTAGACGTCCAGCTTGATGTCCCCGCCCGGCAGGCCGGACACCGTCACGTCCGCGATGCGCGGCGCGCCCGGCGCCAGCCGGTACCAGTCCTCGTCCAGCTTGTTGGGCTCCGCCGCCAGGCCCCCCGTCACCACGCTGTCGCGCGTGACGGCCAGCGCCTGGTCGGGACGCTCGTTGGGCTCCTTCTCGGTGAGCGCCGCCGGGCCCGTCTCCACCACGCCCGCGTCCACTTCCTGCGGGACGTCCTTCTTGCAGGCGGGCACCCCCAGACCCAGCCCCAGCACACAGACCCAGCCCCAACGTCGATTCACGTCTTCCTCCTCGGTCGCATCGCCTTGTCGGCCCGGGGGTGTCCGGGTGTCAAGCACCCCCAACCCGCGCCGGGGTGCTTTCATCCAGGCGCCCCGACGGGCCCTCCTGCGGGCTTGGGGGTCCGGTGACGGCGGAAGGTGCGCACCCGGACTGGAGCCCCGGGGCTGGGACGATCCAAGATGCGCCCCATGCGAAGCCTGTCCGTGGCCTCCCTGCTGCTCGCCGCTCCCTCCGTCCTCGCCGCCGCGCCGGCCGCGCCCGGCTATGCCCAGGCGGAAGCCTACGTGGAGAAGGACGCGCGTCCGGAGCACTACTCGCCCCTGAACCTGCTGGACGGCCGGGACACCACCGCCTGGTGCGCGGAAGGGCAGAAGCCCGCCCCCATCGTCATCGGCTTCAAGGAGCCCGTCACCCTGGACGAGGTGCGCGTCTACACGGGCGATGGCACCTCGCGCGACGCCTTCAAGGCCAACGGCCGGGTGCGCAAGTTCACCCTCACCAGCGTGGAGGCCTCGCGCAGCGTCACCGTGCAGGACAAGCGCGGCCTGCAGGCGGTGCCCCTGACGCAGCCGCTGTTCGGCGCGCGCTTCATCCTGGAGGTACCCGCTTCAAGTACGAAGCCCGTGTGGCGCCGCTGCTGGGCACGTGGTTCGGAGGCCATGACGGCGCCCCCGAGCGCTTCCTGTCCTTCTTCGTGGACGGCACCTGGCGCTTCTCCCTGGAGCCCCTGGAGACGCCCGAGCCCACCACGGTCGTCACCGGCACCTACACGGTGTCGGGCAGCCGCGTGACGCTGGACATCCCCAAGAAGGGCAAGGTGCCGGTGGCCTTCGAGCGGAGCGCCGCCGGCGAGGGGCCGAAGGCCTCCGCGTCGCTGTCGCTGGAAGGCGCGCTCCCCGAGGAGTGGGGGAGCGACTTCCGCAGCCATCCCTGAGGACGCCCGGAACAGGGCCCGGGCGTCGGCCGGCTAGATGGCGGCCCGGGTCTTGGCTCGCTTCGCATCGAAGTTCTTGAAGAAGCCGATGATCTTCTCTTCCGCCTGCTTGGCGTCGGCCGCGTCCGCGAACTCCGACTCCAGGAAGATGCCTCCGCACGACTCACACGAGTCGAAGTGCAGGGGGTGCTGCCGGTCGCCGCCGTCGACGCGCACCAGGTCGACCTTGCAGTCCGGGCAGTTGCCGGTCAGGGCCTCGGCGTCCACCTTGCCGCCCTGGCCTTCGAGCCCGAGCAGGTTGTTGTGCAGGAGGATCCGGTTGAGGTCCGCGACGTTGATCCACAGCCCGCCGCATTCTTTACAAATGATAAGTCGCCCAAAAATTCGGATGCAACCCATGCGGCTGCTTCTGTTGGCAACGCGCCTTCAACCAGCCCCCAGGGCTCAGGCCCGCTCCTTCACCCGCCGGATGTCCGCCCCCAGGCCGCGCAGCTTCCGCTCCAGGCGTTCGTACCCGCGGTCCAGGTGGTAGACGCGACTCACCTCGGTGTGCCCCTCCGCCCGGAGGCCGGCCAGGATGAGGGACGCACTGGCCCGCAGGTCGGTGGCCATCACCTGGGCCCCGCTCAGGCCCTTCACGCCCTTCACCACCGCCGTGTGCCCCTGGATGGTGATGTCGGCCCCCAGCCGGTGCAGCTCCGGCACGTGCATGAAGCGGTTCTCGAAGATGTTCTCGGAGATGACCGACGTGCCGTGGCTCACCGTCATCAGCGCCATCAGCTGCGCCTGCATGTCGGTGGG
>SECN01000123.1 GCA_004173515.1 Myxococcaceae bacterium
GCGCCCCTGTCGCGCCGCCCCCGGCCCCCCGCGCCGTGAAGCCTGATCCCGCCGCCATGGCCCGCGCGGTGCGCGACTTCCTCGCTGCCGCGGGCCTGCCCCTCCAGGACGAGAACCTGGTGGACACCCCGACGCGCGTGGCCGACGTGTGGACGCACGGCTTCCTCGACGGCTACGCCCGCACGCCGGAGGAGGCGCTCGGAAAGACGTACCCCGCCCCCGCGAACTCGTCCGGGGAGCTGGTCGTCGTGTCCGACCTGCGCTTCCACTCCATGTGCCCGCATCACCTGCTGCCCTTCACCGGCCGAGCCCACGTGGCCTACGTGCCCGGCGCGCGCGTGGTGGGCTTCGGCCGGCTGGCGGCGCTGGTGGACTGCTTCGCGCACCGGCTCATCCTCCAGGAGGACCTGGCCCGTCAGGTGGCCCAGGCCCTCGCCCGCGTGCTCGACAGCCCCGCCACCGCCTGCATCCTGGAAGCCGAGCAGGCCTGTCTTCGTCTGAGGGCGGATCACCAGCGCGACGCCATCACGCACGCCGAAGCCTACGAGGGCCGGCTGCGCCGCGACGGTCCCCTGCGCCGCGAGCTGTGGGCCCGCCTGGGGGCCCGACGATGAACCCGGCGGGCCAGACCTTCGAACGGGTGGCGCCCGAGCAGGTGACGAAGGTGCTGGAGGCCCTGTCAGGTGTGCTGAAAGAAGGGCAGGTCCGGCGCGACGAGGCCTCGCTCGACGCCTACGCGCGCGACGAATCCGACAGCGGCGTCTACCCGCCCGACGCCGTCCTGCTGCCGGAGGACACCGCGCAGGTGTCCGCCATCTTCAAGGCGTGTCAGGCCCACGGTGTGCCCTTCACCCCGTGCGGCGCACGCAGCGGCAAGAGCGGCGGGTCGCTGCCCCTGCGAGGCGGCGTGGTGGTGAGCCTGGAGCGCATGAACCGCATCCGCGCCATCTCTTCAGAAGACCTCACCGCGGTGGTGGAGCCCGGCGTCATCACGGGCGACCTGATGAAGGCGGTGGAGGCCCAGGGGCTCTTCTATCCTCCGGACCCCAACTCCTGGGAGTTCTGCACGCTGGGCGGCAACGTGGCGGAGAACGCCGGGGGCCCGCGCGCGCTCAAGTACGGCGTCACGCGCGACTACGTCATCGGCCTGGAGTGGGTGATGCCGGATGGCGAGGTGCTGCGTGTGGGCCGGCGCACCATCAAGGGCGTGGCGGGCTATGACCTCGTGGGGCTCTTCGTGGGCTCCGAGGGCACGCTCGGCGTCGCCACCGAGATCACCGTCCAGCTCATCCCGCTGCCACGCCAGGTGATGACCGCGCTGGTGGTGTTCCCTTCGGTGCTGCACGCGGCCCGGGGCGTCTCCGCCGTGCTCGCCGCCGGCATCCTGCCCCGCTGCCTGGAGCTCATCGACGAGGTCGCCGTCCAGGCGATCGTCCACCGGGGCAGCTTCCAGTTCCCCCCGGACGCGGGCGCCGCCCTCATCGCGGAGGTGGACGGCAACTCCTCCGAAGGGGTGTTCGCGGAGCTCACGCAACTGGGGGGTATCTGTGAATCACACGGGGCCACCCAGACCCTGGTGGCCCAGGACGAAGCCCAGCGCGAGAAGCTCTGGGCCGCGCGGCGGGTCATTTCCCCCGCGTTGCGCGCGCTCAAGGCCGCGAAGATTTCGGAGGACATCGTGGTCCCCCGCTCGAAAATTCCCGAGATCATCGAGCGCCTCAAGAAGATGGGCGAGGAGTTGGGGCTCACCGTGGCCACGTATGGCCATGCGGGCGACGGCAACCTGCACGCCAACATCCTCTACGACGGCCCCGCCCAGCGCCCGCTGGTGGAGGAGGCCCTGCGTCGGATGCTGGAACTCACCGTCGCCCTGGGGGGCACCATCACCGGCGAGCACGGGGTGGGTCACGCCAAGCGGGAATACCTGGCCCTGGAGCAGGCCCCCGCGCTCCTGGACCTCCAGCGGCGCCTGAAGGCCTTTTTTGATCCATCAGGTCTGCTCAACCCCGAGAAAATGTTCCCCGTTCCCAGGCGTTCTTAATCCGTGGCCGGAAAAGCGTGGGTGCTGCCCACCCGTCGGACTTCTCACCTTTCGAGGCATGAGAGGGCTCCCCTGTGACGGGCTTTGGACATGGGTCAGCGGGCGAAATGCCCTTCGTCATCGGAATGAGAAACCCTTTCCGACGTTGCGCGTCCTAGTGACAGATGGACGCGGTTCGTCGGGGGATTCATCGCGTCCGGCAGTAACGAAACGGAAGGACGGGAAATCATGGCCAACTCGACGAAGTTCGCAGCAGAGGGCCTCTCGCATTACCTGCGCCACCTGGGCGGGCACCACCAGCTGACGCGTGAGCAGGAGTACGAACTCGCGCGCCAGGCCCGCAAGGGAGATGAGAGCGCCCGGCAGACGCTCGCCAGCTCCAACCTCGCTTTCGTGGTCGCGGTCGCCAAGAAGTTCGCCAATCGCGGAGCCCGCCTGGACGACCTCATCCAGGAAGGCAACGTGGGCCTGATGAAGGCCATCGAGCATTTCGATCCGAAGAAGAACGTGCGCTTCGCCACCTATGCCGTGTGGTGGATCCGCGCCTACATCACCCGCTACCTCAAGGACAACCGCAGCCAGGTGCGCGGCGGTGAGGCGGAGCGCGGCAGCATGGTGGACTTCTCGCTGGATGCCACCATCGACGAGGAGGGTGAGACGACCTTCCTCGACCGCCTGGAGGACGGCGGGCCCTCGCCCCAGGAGTCGTTCCTGACGCGCGAGCAGGACTCCGAAGTGCAGGAGGCCCTGGCCAAGGTGCGCAAGCGCATTGGCGACCTGGGCTGGGACATCCTCCAGGAGCGCCTCACGCAGGACAAGCCGCTGACGCTGGAGGAGCTGGGTCAGCGCTGGGGCGTGTCACGCGAGCGCGTGCGCCAGGTGGAGCTGAAGACGAAGAACTTCCTGGAGCGCTACCTGCTCGCCTTCAACGAGAACGAGGAACACACCGCCACGGCCGACGCGGCCTGAAGCGGCGCCAGAACCTCCGCCTTCCCACCCGGGAGGGCAGGGGTTCTGTTCAGAAAAGACGGGGTCTGGCGGGTTGTTCAAACCTTGCCGGCCCCGTCTTCTTTTTTGCCGCGTTGCGTCTGGCGCGTTCGGTTGCTGGTGGGCAAGCGTGCGTGTTAAGGCGTTAGGATGCGCTTGAAATTGCTAGCCCTTTGGGTCTTGGCGGCCCTTCCAGCCCAGGCGGCGGAACCCGCGCTGCTCGCCCAACTCGATGCGTTGTTCGACAAACGCAACGACGCGGAGTCGGTGAAGGCGCTGGAGACGGGGTTGAGGGATGCCCTGAAGGCCGCGCCCGACGACTTCGACCTCGTGTGGCGCAAGGCCCGCATCCTCCAATGGCAGGCGGACGGCGCCACCTCCGAAAAGCTCAAGAAGGTCCTGGGCAAGCAGACCTGGGACGAGGGCGACCGGGCCGCGAAGCTCCAGCCCGCGCGCGTGGAGGGGCACTACTACGCCGCATGTGGCATCGGGTCCTACTCGCAGGCCGTGGGCATCATGAAGGCGCTGGGGGACGGCCTGGAGGGCAAGTTCAACGAGCGCCTGGACACCGCGCTGAAGCTCGACCCGGGGTACGACTTCGGGGGGCCCTGGCTGGTGAAGGGGCGCTACTTCTATGAACTGCCCTGGCCGAAGCGCGACCTGAAGAAGTCGGTGTCGTACTACGAGAAGGCCATCGCCAAGTATCCGCAGTCGCTGCGCGCCTACTACTACCTGGCCGAGACGTACCTGAAGGACGGCAAGGCGAAGGAAGCGAGCGCGGCCATCGAGAAGGTCAAGCAGGGAAGCACCGCGTACAGCCTCGCCGAGGCGCAACGGGTGCAGCAGTGGGCCAAGAAGGTGGATGCAGACATCCAGGAGGAGCTCAAGTGAGGGCAGAGAGTCAGGTCACGACGGCTCCCGCGGCGGGTGGGACGCAGGAGCAGAACCTCGTCCAGTTGCTCGTGCAGCGGGCCCAGAACGCCTCCAAGGTGGGCGTCACGCACAAGAAGGACGGACGGTGGCAGGACGTCACGTTCGCCCAGGTGCTTGAAGACGTGAAGGGGCTGGCCTCCGGGCTCATCGCCCAGGGCGTCCAGCCCGGGGACCGGGTGGCCATCTTCGCCAACACCAGCCTCCAGTGGATCATCGCCGACCTGGCCGTCAGCGCGGCCCAGGGCATCACGGTGCCCATCTACAACTCCAACACGCCGGATGAATGCCGCTACATCCTGAACCACTCGGAGACGAAGGTGCTGCTCGTCGACTCCGACGAGAAGGATGCCAAGCAGGCCGGTCGCCTGTCGCGCGTGCGCTCCAAGCTGAAGGACATCCCGTCGCTCAAGAAGATCATCGTCTTCGAGGGCCCGGTCAGCGGCGACATGGAGATTTCGCTCGCGGACGTGATGGCGTCCGGCAAGAGCGGCCCGCAGGCGACGGAGGACTCCTTCGCGCAGCGCGTGGCGGCGGTGAAGTCGGATGACACGAACCTGCTCATCTACACCTCCGGCACCACGGGCGACCCCAAGGGCGTCATCCTGACGCACGGCAACTGGGCCTATGAAGCGAAGGCCACCCAGGCCATGGGCATGATGAAGCCCGAGGACTCGGTGATGCTCTTCCTGCCCCTGGCGCACGTGTTCGCCCAGGTGGTGAAGGCCGCGTGGCTGTCCATGGGCTTCCGCCTCATCATCGCGGAGTCGGTGGACAAGCTGCTGGCGAACCTGGCGGAGACGCGCCCCACGGTGCTCCCGTCGGTGCCGCGCGTGTTCGAGAAGGTCTACAACAACGTCGTGGCCAACGGCTCCGCGGCGCCCGGTGTGAAGGGCAAGCTCTTCAACTGGGCCTTCGGCCTGTTCGACGAGTACGCCGAGGCCAAGGCGCAGGGCCGCGAATACAACACGCTGATGTTCGGCCTGGCGAAGAAGCTGGTCTTCTCCAAGGTGCGCAAGACGCTGGACGAGAAGCTGGGCGGCAACATGCGCATCTTCATCTCCGGCGGCGCGCCGCTGTCGCGGAAGATCGCCTACTTCTTCGACCTGCTGGAGCTCAAGGTGCTGGAGGGCTACGGCCTCACGGAGACCAGCGCCCCCTGCAACGCCAATCGCGTGGAGAAGATCAAGATCGGCACCGTGGGCCCGCCGGTTCCGGGCACGGAGATCAAGATCGCCGCGGACGGTGAGATTCTCGTGCGTGGCCCCTGCGTGATGAAGGGCTACTACAAGAACCCGGAGGCCACCGCGGAGGTGCTGGAGGCGGACGGCTGGTTCCACACCGGCGACATCGGTGAGGTGGACTCGGACAACTACCTGCGCATCACCGACCGCAAGAAGGACATCATCGTCACCGCGGGCGGCAAGAACGTGGCGCCCCAGAACATCGAGAACACGCTCAAGACCTTCCCGCTCATCAGCCAGGTGATGGTGTACGGCGACAAGCGGCCGTTCCTCGTCGCGCTCGTGACGGTGTCGGAAGACCCGGCGCGCAAGCTGCTGGAGGACAAGGGCATCGCGGTGGGCAGCTACGCGCAGAACTCCCAGCGGCCGGAGATCAAGACGGCCGTCGAGGAGATCATCAAGAAGGTGAACGCGGAGATTCCTCCGTACTCCAGCATCAAGAAGATCGCGGTGATGGAGGCGGACTTCACGCAGGAGTCCGGCGAGCTCACGCCCACCCTCAAGGTGAAGCGCAAGGTGGCGAGCCAGAAGTACAAGGCCGCCATCGACGCCATGTACGACGGCGCGAAGGTGATGGACTGAGTCTGTACCCGGTGCTCCCTGGCGTCCCGTGAGGGACCCGGGGAGCCTTCCGGTGAAGGGCCCGCCGCACGAAAGCCCGACGCCCGTCCGAAGCCGCTTCGCGCGGTCCCCGGTACGGGCGTCAAGGGTGTGACGGCGGTGGAGGACGGGCCTTCAAAGCCCGCCCGGACGGCTTCAGGCGTGGTGGCTGGGAGACTTGGCCGCCACGTCCTTGTCCACGCCGGAGGCGGCGGACAGGGTGCCCGGCGTCTTCTTCTCTTCGACGTCGTCCTTCTCGTCGGTGGAGAAGCCGCGCTTGAAGTTGCGAAGCGCACTGCCCAGGGATGAGCCGAGCTGCGGCAGCCGCGAGCCGCCGAACAGCAGCAGCAGCGCCGCGAAAATCAAAAGAATCTCAGGAAGCTTCAAACCCATGGCTTCGCTCCTCGCACCAATGCGCGCCGGAGCATAGCGGTGGGAGGTGGGTCGCGCTAGCAACTCCCACCTGGGACGCTCACGCCTGCCAGCCCGCCGGATGCGCGAGTTCGCGCGGCAGGGGCACCGGAAGCGTGAGGAAGAGGGTGCTGCCGCCTTCGTCCGCCTGGGCGCCGACCTGCCCGCCGTGCGCCTCCACCTCCTGCCGGGCCAGGAAGACGCGCAGCGGATCCTCCAGCTTGCGCTCGCGGAACGCGCGCTCCTCGCACTGGAAGACGGCGGCGATGTCCTCTTCTGGAACGGGCGCGCCGTCGCGGCGCACCTCCACCCGCACCTGGTGTCCCAGCCGAGCGGCCCGGACGTGAAGCTCCTCGCCCGGCTGCGCGCGCACCAGGTGGTGCTGCACGAAGGCCTCCACCGCGTGCTGGATGCGGCCGGCGTCCACCTCCACGTCGGGCAGGTCCGGCAGCGGATCCATCACCAGCGCCACGCTGGCAGCGGAGGACGCGGCCCGCATGCGCTCCACCGCCGCGTCCAGGATGGGCAGCAGCGGCTGCCGCTCGCGCTCACAGGCCAGCGCTCCCAGCTCCGCGCGGCTCGAATCGAAGAAGTCCTGGGCGAAGGACAGGGCCCGGTCCGCGTTGCGCAGGATGGTCTCCAGGCCGCGCTGGGCCTTGGGCTCCAGCGGCACGCGCCCGTTGAGCAGCAGCGCCGCGTACGAGCGGATGTTGGCCAGCGAGCCGCGCAGGTCGTGCGACGCGAGCGACAGGTAGCGCACGCGCTCCTCCACGCGCTCGCCGCTCGAGGGCACCGGCTGCGTCCACACCAGCCGGCCACCATCCTCCAGCGCCTCCTCGCCCGCCAGCAGCGCGCGGCCCTCCCGCTCCCACACGCCCCGGGCGCCCTCGCGCGGGTGGAAGCCCGCGGCCGTCATCAAGCCCTCCAGGCCGTCCGTGGCCACGAGCGGCGGCAGTGCCTCCAGCCCCAGATGCTCGAGCAGCAAGGGGCCGAGCAGGCGCGGCGTCCCCTGCCGGGACAGGAGCACGAGGCCGGGTGCTGGCTCGTGGCCTGCCGCTGTCTCCCCCATCCACGTCACGCGGACCTCCCCCTGCCGTCCTTCGGGTCTCCGGAAGGGTGGGCAGTGACTGTCGGTTTTGCAACGGGCTCCCTCTCGGAGCGGGAGCGCCTTAATTTCTTGCGCCAGACGGTCGTCGGATGGTGGAAGCTACGCTCCGGAAGAAGCGGCATCGAGGAGAAACCTCTGACCTCGCTCAACGCACAGCAGACTGGTTCGCCCGTGGTTCTCGTCGTGGATGATGATCCCGACATCCTGGAGGCCCTTTCGGAGATCCTTGAAGCCGAGGGCTTTGAAATCCGCCGTGCCCGCAACGGAAAGGAAGCCCTGGAGCGCCTGGAGCCGGACCCGCCACAGCTCATCCTGCTGGACCTGATGATGCCGGTGATGGACGGGTGGGAGTTCGCCCAGCGCATGCGCCAGAAACCGTCCGTCGCGTCGATTCCGCTCATCGTCCTGAGCGCGGACCGCAACGTCGGCAGCAAGGCCAAGGACATTGGCGCGGTGGGCCACCTGGCCAAGCCGTTTGAACTCAACGACCTGCTCGCCATGGTCCGCCACTCGCTCAACCCCGTGGTGGAAACGACGCAGGTCTGACACGCACACCTCCCGTGCTTGACCCGACGGGGAGCCGCCGTTACGGTCGGCGCCTGACTTGATTCACCAATCAACGCTGAGAAAAGGAGCGAGCCATGGCGACCGCGAAGGACATCATCGAGACCGACATCCCCGCCGTCCTGAAGGAGAAGCCGGAGCTGGCGAAGGACATCAACGCCATCATCCACTTCGACATCGGAGGTGAGGGTGGCGGCAAGTGGACGCTGGACGCCACCAAGGCCGAGGGCTGGGTGACGCCGGGCATCGAGGGCGCGTCGAAGATGACGGTCACCGTCAGCAACGACGACTTCGTGAAGATCCGCGAGAAGAAGCTGAACGCGCAGATGGCCGCCATGCAGGGCAAGCTCAAGTTCAAGCCGATGGACATGGGCCTCGCGATGAAGCTCGCGAAGCTGCTCGGCTGAGTTGAAGCAGGCACGCTTCCGCTGTGCCTGAGTGAGTCGGCGGCGCGTTTCCTTCCAGAGGGGACGCGCCGTCTTCCGTTTCATCCTCCCCCTGCTGGAGTCCCCCTCATGTCCGTGCCGTCCTCCCCCCTCGCGGGCCTGCGCGTGTTGGATCTGTCGCGCCTGTTGCCCGGCCCCTACGCGACGCTGGTGCTGGCGGACCTGGGGGCCACCGTCGACAAGGTGGAGGATCCGGACGTGGGGGACGCCACCCGCCACATGCCGCCGCAGCGCGACGGCGAGGGCGCGCTCTTCTACGGGCTGCACCGCAACAAGCGCTCGCTGGCGCTGAACCTCAAGACGCCGGAGGGGCGCGACGCGCTGCTGCGGCTCGTGTCCCACTACGACGTGCTGGTGGAGAGCTTCCGGCCCGGCGTGATGGACAAGCTGGGCGTGGGCGAAGCGGTGCTGCGCGCGAAGAACCCGCGCCTCATCTACTGCGCCATCTCCGGCTACGGCCAGACGGGGCCGGACCGCCTCAAGGCCGGACATGATTTGAACTACGTGGCCCGCTCGGGGCTGCTGGGCTACGGCGGTGAGGCGGACGGCGCGCCCGCGTTCCCGGGCGTGCAGGTGGCGGACATCGGCGGGGGCAGCCTGTTCGCGCTGGTGGGCATCCTCGCCGCGCTGCACGAGCGCGAGCGCACGGGCGTGGGCCGCTTCGTGGACGTGTCCATGACGGACGGCGCGCTGGCGTTCCTGCACCTGCACCTGGCCGCGCGCCTGTTCGCCGGCGCGGAGGGCACGCCGCTCGCGCGCGGCCGCGAGGCGCTCAACGGCGGCTACCCCAGCTATGGCCTGTACCGCACGGCGGACCACCGCTGGCTCGCGGTGGGCGCGCTGGAGCCCAAGTTCTTCGGCGCGCTCGCGGCGAAGCTGGGCCGCCCGGAGCTGCTGGACGATGCGTACGTGCCGGGTGAACCGGGGGAGCGGGTGAAGGCGGAGCTGAAGCGCATCTTCGAAAGCGAACCCCTGGCCCACTGGCGCGAACTGCTCGCCGGCGCGGACCTCTGCGTGGAGCCGGTATCGGAGGGCGACGAGGTGCTGTCCGACGCGCAGCTGCGCGCCCGCGGCCTCTTCGTGGAGACGGAAGATGCGCAGCGCGGCATCCGCGTGACGCACCTGCTCACGCCGCTGCGCATGGGCGAAGTCTCGCTGCGTCCACCGCCCGCGCTGGGCCAGCACTCCCGCGTCATCCTCGAAGCCGCGGGTTTCACCGCCGAAGAAATCTCGCGTCTGGGTGTGTGAAACAAAGGCGCCGCGCGGGATTTCGCGGAGGAATCTGACTCTTCGCGCTTGGCAATTGACAGCGCTTCAGCGACAGCTAGATTTTTGACTGTGGAATCGACTTTCAGCCCCCCGGAAGGAAAGTCAACACATGCCCGACGCACAGGATTTGGAGTCCTACCTCCTCCGTAGATTCTCGGAGCACGTGGGTCTTCCAGAAGCCGAACTGCTCTCGGAGGACATGACGCTCGCGGCCCTCATCACCCGCTCGGATCGCATGACGAACAGCGTGGATTTGATGGAGGCCTTCGCGCGGACCTCGAACGCATTGCGAAAGGATTATGGACTGCGGGTGCGGCTGCCCGCGTTGTCGCTCGATACACCGGTGTCGAAGGTCCTCGCCATCTTCCTGGACGAAGTTCGCAACCCGGAGCGCAAGAGCGCATGAGCACCCATTCCCAGCCGTCGCCGTCGCCGTCGCCGTCGCCGTCGTCGCCGGATGAAGGGAGCGCGGAGGGCCGTCCCGCCATCGTGGCGGAGCTGCACCACGCCATCACGGTGCGCGGCCTGTCGCTGGTGGACCTGACGTGGGAGCAGCAGCGGCTGCACGAGTCCCGGCGCTGGAGCGTGGTGGAGGCCCTGGGCGCGGTGGACTTCGCGCGCGTGAGTGAATCCGACCGGCACCTGGTGTGGAACGCGGGCCGCGCGGAGTTGACCACGAAGCCGGGCGCGGACCGGCTGGAGCGGCTGGCGGACGCGGAGTGCCGGCGGTGGCTGGAGAAGGACGCGACGGTCGCGGCCATCATGCAGGCGTGCGGCACGTGGAGCCGGTACTGGAACGAGGAGGAGGCGCACCACGAGACGGCGTTCAACCGCCTCTCCACGGTGCTGAAGCTGGAGCCCGTCTCCAACGCCACCTTCATCGAGTTCCGCAAGGTGTTCCCCGACGACGACATGCTGCGCACGCTGACGCTGCTGGCCATCTCCGAGGTCGTGGCGGCGGTGAACTACGGCCAGTGCGCGTCCATCATCGAGGACCCGGGCCTGCGCTCGCTCTTCAAGCAGGTGGCCGCGGATGAAATCCAGCACATGAACAACTTCATCGCCTTCGCCAAGGCGCTGGTGGACAGCGGGGCGTACCGGGCGAAGGAGGCCTTCGCGGTGGCGCACCTGTTCCTGCGCGACGGCGGCGAGGTGCACGGCAGCAAGCGCGAGCGGGTAGAGGAGCGCCAGACGCACGTCAACTGGTGGGACCACCTGGAGCACCGCGAGGGCATGTACACGCCGGATGCGCTGCGCAAGAAGGAGCAGCTCATCTTCCACGCGCTCAAGCGCATCACCGGCATCACCGTGGATTCGCGCGAAGGCGTCGAGGACACCTGGATGGACCTCGTCGGGTGCTGATGGGCCTGGGCCATGACCTCCAGTCCGTCGCGGAGCTGGAGGCCGCGCGGGCGCTGCTCGAACCGGACGTGTTCTTCACGGCGGCGGAGCTGGAGCGCTTCTCCCAAGCGCGCTCCCCGCTGGAGAGCATGGCCGCGGGCTTCTGCGCCAAGGAGGCCCTCTTCAAGGCGCTGCCCCGCCTGGAGCAGCAGTGGTTCTGGACCGACGCGGAGCTGCTCCACGACGCGCGGCACGCGCCCCGCTTCCACTTCCATGGGGCGCTCGCGGAGCACCTGACGCGCGAAGGCTGGCAGGTCTCCGTGTCGCTGTCGCACAGCGGCGGCTTCGTCTCGACGGTGGTCGTCGTGATGCACGTGCCCCGCTCCTGAACGTCCCCGGCGTGCCGTGAGAAGCGAGGATGTCCCCCGTGACCTTCGAGGAAGTCTCCCTGACGTTGAGCGTGCGCCCCAATGACCTGGACAGCCTGGGCCACGTGAACAACGCCACCGCGCTGGAGTACCTGGAGGCCGGACGCTGGGCCTGGCTTGCGCACCACGGCCTGTCGCGCGGCGGGGCGGTGGTGGCGGTGGTGTCCCGCGTGGAGGTGGACTACCGGCGAGAGATTCCTCCCGGTGACGTGGTGGTGCGCACGCTGCTGGAGTCGCCCGTCGGGGAGAACCTGGACGAGGACGGCCTGAACTACCGCGCGTCCTTCCGCCAGCGCGTGTTCCTGGGAGAGGGCCTCGCGGTGGAGGCGCTCGTGAACGTGGCGTTCCTGGACGCGGCGACCCGTTCGCTCGCGTCGTTGCAGCAGTTCCTCGCGGTCGCGCGCGGTGGCGCGCCCGCCTCCCGGGAGAGTTCCCCATGAGCACGCCCGCCGTCGAAGCCGCCCTCCTCGTGGACGAGTCCTGGGTGCCCACGTCGGGCGACCACGCGCTGCACGTCACGCAGGTCCGTCCGGCGGCGTCCGCGAACGTGCCCCGGCTGGGCGTGCTCTTCGTGCCCGGCCTGTTCTCCGACGGCCGCTTCTTCCTGGGAAGCGAGGCGGACGGCCCCGCGCGCTTCTTCGTCGACGCTGGCTGCGTGGCCTACGTCGCCTCGCTGCGCGGGCACGGCAAGAGTCGCTGGCCGGCCCGGCGCGCGTGGGACTGGAGCTTCGACACGTACGTGCGCCACGACATTCCGGACCTGGTGCGGGCCGTGCGCGCGCGCCACGAGGGGCCGCTGATGCTCGTGGCCCACAGCATGGCCGGGTACGCGGCGCTGGCGGCGCTGGGGCTCGCGCCGGATGCGCAGGCGATGCTGTCGGGCGTGTGCACGCTGTCGTCGGCGGTGAATGACTACAGCGACGGCGGGATGAAGAAGCGCGTGCAGTTGGGGTTCTCCTCGGCGGTGGCGGGCCTGCTGGGGCGCTTCCCGGCGAAGGCGCTGAAGCAGGGGCCATGGGACGAGCCCGCGGGCGTCATGCGGCAGTTCACCGACTGGGCCCCCACGGGCGCGTTCCGCAGCGCGGACGGCGCGACGGACTACTGGAAGGCGCTGGGGCAGGTGACGCTGCCGGTGTTCGCGGGCGTGGGGGCGGCGGACGTGTTCCATGCGTCGCCGCGTCGCGCCCGGAAGCTGGTGAAGCACCTGGGCAGCGCGCGAAAGGAGCTCGTCGTCCTGGGCCGCGAGCTGGGGTTGAGCTGGGACGCGGGGCACTTCGACGTGGTGCGCGGTGAGCGCGCGCGGCAGGAGGTGCTGCCCCGGGTGTGGTCGTGGATGCGGCAGGTGTCGCCCCCGGCCTGAGCCCGGGTCCGGGGCTGGACGGGAGGCGGTGGTGGTGAGGCAGCACGAGGAGGGGATTCACATGCTTGGAATCATCCAGCGGTTGGAGTCGGCGGATCCGCGCCGGGGGCTGTTCGTCTACGACGACTTCGTCGGGCCTCCCGTGTTCGTGCCCTACCGGGAGTTCCCTGCGCGGGTCGCCGCGGCCGCGGATTTCTTCCGGGCGCAGGGCGTGACGCCCGGCGCCCGCGTCGTGCTCCCCTTCGAGACCTCCACCGCCGTCCTCTTCTCCTTCCTGGGGTTGATGGAGCTGGGCGCGCTGCCCCTGTCGGTGAAGCCGTACATCCTGAGCACGCCCAAGGGGCCCTACCGGGACTTCCTCGCGCGCATCACGGAGCGCTATGGCGCGTGGCGCATCCTGGATGCGCCGAGCCTGTCGGGGCTGGAGCTGCCGCTGCCCCGGCTGTCCATGCCGCCAGACGGCGTGAAGCGCGCGGGTGCGCGACTGCGGGAGGCCGCGCCCGAGGAGCTGGCGTTCGTGCAGTTCTCGTCGGGTTCGACGTCGTTCCCCAAGGGCATCCCCATCACCCAGGGCAACCTGTCCGCCAACCTGCGGATGATCGTCGAGCATGACGGCCGCACGACCGGGGACCGGGTGACGAGCTGGCTGCCGCTCTACCACGACATGGGCCTCATCGGCGGGCTGCTCACCTGCCTCGTGGAGGGCAATGATCTGCTCCTGTCGCAGCCCGCGGCGTTCCTGATGGATCCGCTGGGCTGGTTCGAACAGATGTCGTCGGAGAAGGTCACGGGGTCGGTCATCCCCAACTTCGCCATCGACTACGCGCTCAAGACGCTCAAGGACCTGGACGCGCAGGACGTGAAGCGGATGGACCTGACGCGCGTGCGCTCCATCTACCTGGGCAGCGAGCCCATCAACATCCCCAACCTCCAGCACTTCCTGGCGCTGCTGGCGCCCGCGGGCCTGAGGCGCGACGTGTTCATGCCCTGCTACGGCATGGCGGAGACGGTGCTGATGGTCGCGAGCACGGCGCCCTACCAGGAGGTGCGCGTGGTGACCGCGCCCAACGGCCAGCCCGCCATCTCCGTGGGCCGGCCGCTGTCGGAGTTCCAGGTGCGGCTGCGCACCGAGGACGGGCGCGTGTGCGGCGACGGGGAGATGGGCGAGGTGGAGTTGCGTGGCGGGAGCCTGGCGCCGTCGTACTTCCTGGACGACAAGCCGCTGCTCGGAGACGAGGGCTTCTACGCGACGGGCGACCTGGGCTTCCAGCAGGGCGGCGAGCTCTTCATCACCGGACGCATCAACGACCGCATCAAGGTGAACGGCCAGAGCTTCTTCTCCGCGGACTTCGAGCAGGCCGTGGAGCGCGTGCCCTTCATCCGCCCGGGCCGCACCGCCGTCATCCAGGTGCAGGGGCGGCTGGTGGTGCTGGCGGAGGTGAACCACCCCTCCGTGCTGGAGCGGCTGGAGGAGAGTCAGACGCAGGTCTGCAGGTCGGTGCTGGAGACGGTGGGCGTGACGCTGCCCGCGCGGGACGTGCTGTTCATCCGCTACGGCCAGTTGCAGAAGACGAGCAGCGGCAAGCTCCAGCGCCGGGCCATCACCGAGGCCTACGAGCAGGGCCGCGTCCGCACCGTGACGCCCGCGGAGCTGCGCGCGGACCTGCTGCGGATGCGCGCCCAGCGTCTGGTGTTCGGCTCGGTCATCGTCGCCCGTCAGCGCGGACGCCGGTGGATGGCCTCCGGACGCTCGGTGTTGTCAGCGGGCTTCGACCGCCTGCGCGGGAAGCAGAAGGACTCCGAAGGCGCCTGACGGCCGCGCCTCACTTCGCCCTGGAAGGCGGTGCCCACGAATCCCAACCGCGCGCCGCGTGGCACGCATCGCCCACCAGGTCCAGGGCGAGCTGGGGCTCCTCGCGGGCCAGCGTCGCGGTGTCGCGGAAGGCACCGGTGGCCTCCAGCCGCAGGGTGGCGCCCTCCAGCGCGGCGCGGGCTTCCGCCACCGCTTTTGCCTGCGCGGGCGTGGGCTTCCAGCCCGTCTCGTCGCGGTAGCGCCCCAGCGCCTCCAGCCAGTGGCCGTAGAACTTCACCATCTGCACCAGCACCGGGATGCGGTAGGCGGGGGCGGCGACGAGCGCGGCCTCGTACTGCCGGGCCTCCGAACCCAGCCGGTACACGAGCACGTCCACCTGCGCGTCCAGCCGCGCGCCCCAGGCCTTGCGCACCGTGGGGAAGCGGGCCCAGCCAGCGACGGCCTGGAAGAAGTGGAGCCCGCCACACGGGTGCGCGTAGATGCCCTGCTTGTTCTTGGGCACCTCCGCGAGGCCGGCCTTCAGGCCCTGCGTGAGCGCCGCGTTGGCGGACTCCAGCGTGCCCAGCGCGGTGTCCATCACCGCGTCCATGCGCACCGTCTGCCCCGTGCCGTCCTGGAATGAACCTCCAGGCCTGTGCACATGCGACAGCGCATCCAGCGCCCACGCGCCCTCCGGGGAGGTGGCGAGCGCGGGACGGAAGTCGTGCTGGAGCGACGTCACCAGCTCGCGCAGCGACACCGGTCCCCAGGACGCGGGGAAGGGGTGCGACAGCGGGTATCCCGCGAGCAGGAACGTCTTCACCTGGAGCGCCGGGTGTGGCTCCACCGGCGTGCCATCCGGGGCGAACGCGTCGAAGAAGAAGCGGGTGGAAGTCTTCGCGTCGGCGGGCTCGCGGCGTAGGAAGCCCGCGACGATGGCGTCAGAGGCCGCGCGCCCGTCGCGGGTGCGGAAGGCCTTGCCGTCCAGGTCCATGCCGTGCGCGAGCGCCCAGGGGTTCTTTGGATCCGCGGCGTGCGTACGGCACTGCGCGTGGAGCACCGAGGCCGCGGA
>SECN01000124.1 GCA_004173515.1 Myxococcaceae bacterium
CACCGCCCCCCCCCGCGCATGGGCCAGCTCCACCACCTGCCGCAGGAGCCCCACGTCCAGGTCGCCCTCGCCCAGCTGCGCCTCCGACACGCGCAGGAAGCGCAGCGGCACCTTCCACTGCGCGAGCCCCTCCAGGAGCGTGCCGCACGCGTCCAGCAGGCCCGCCCCGGCCGGCGCCTGGGGCGCGGACAGCTCCAGCGACAGCTCGCGCTCCATCAGCGGGCCCACCAGCGCGTTGACCGCCTCCACCGCTTCGTAGGTCGTGAGGCGCGACAGCTCCAGCGACACCAGCGCGAAGCCCGCGTCCACCACGCGGAAGAGGCCCTCCTGCATCGCGTCCAGGATGTCCGCGTCCGTGGACGTCACGCGCACGGGGCCCGCCTGGAGGAACAGGGGCCGGGTGTGTTCGGCGTCCAGCGCGGCGGCCCGCACCGCGGACACGAAGCGCTCCGGCGCCCCCCGGTCCGCCAGCGGGTGCGGACACGCGAGCCCCAGCACCGCGTCCTCGGCCCTCGCCGCGCGCAAGAGGCCCGGCAGCGCCCCCTTGGACAGCACCGGGATGCAGGGCAGCGCGGTGGGCGCGGACTCCAGCGCCCGCAGCAGCTCACGCGGATCCAACACGGGGACCCGGGAGCCCGGGCCCATCCGCGCCACCACGTTGCCCGGCCGCAGCGACAACACCTTGTCCAGCACGCTCATAGGAGCCGGGCAGGATTGCCGCCCTGCGCCGCAGACGCAAGGAGCTCAGTGCACCTCGCCCAGATGGGCGTAGGCCTGGCTTTCAATCTGGATGGTCGTGTGGTCGATGCCGAACCGGTCGAACAGGTCGTGCTTCACCGCGGACAGGATGTCGTCGTTGTTGCAGACCATCGGGTCCGCCACCACCAGGTGCGCCGACAGCGCGTACATCCCGCTGGAGATGGTCCACACGTGTTCACCAGCCGCAGCGCGCCCACCACGATGATGACGGAGATGAGCACGGAGATGATGGGGTCGACGACGTACCAGCCCGTCCACCACATGATGCCCGCGCCCACCAGCACGCCCACCGACGACAGCGTGTCGCCCAGCACGTGCAGGAACGCGCCGCGCACGTTCATGGAGTGCGTCTGGTGCAGGAAGCCCAGCGCCGCCAGGTTCGCCACCAGGCCCACGCCCGCGACGATGGCCATGGGCCCCAGCTCCACCGGCGCCGGCGTGCGCATCCGCTGCCACGCCTCCATCAGGATGAAGATGGTGATGACCAGCAGCAGCACGCCGTTGAGCAGCGCGCTGAGGATTTCCATCCGGTAATAGCCGTAGGTCTTCTTCAGGTCCGCGGGCCGCCCGGCGAACCACAGCGCCAGCAGGCTCAGCACCATGGCGCTGACGTCCGTCAGCATGTGCCCGGCGTCGGAGAGCAGCGCGAGCGAGTTCGTCAGGAAGCCGCCCACCGCCTCCGCGACCATGATGGTCGCCGTCAGCGCCAGCGCGGACAGCAGCCGACGGCGGTCCTTGCGCCGCTCCTCCGCCAGCCCCCCCTTCCGGGGCCCGTGCGAATGGCCGTGACCATGCCCATGCCCGTGGTGGGAATGGTCGTGGTCATGCGAGTGGTCGTGCCCGGCCCTGCCGTGTGTATGTGGGGGTGTGCTCACAGGGGCCCAGGGTACGCGATCAGCGCCATCTCCGGACAGGTGCCGCTGGATTGATTTCAGACAACCCCGTAGATCCCCTGTCCTGATCCGGAACAGGGAGAGGCCGGCGGGGATGGACTTCGAGAAGCATCAGAATCTGCACACCATTGTCATGTTGAGGGACGTCATCCGCAAGTGGTGGCAGGTGGAGCTGTCCTTCGCGGATCGCAACGGGGTGGTGCACGACTGGCAGCGCGGGGATTTCATCCCGCCGCCGAACGACTTCTGCCGCCTCTCGCTCGGTTCGAGGGAGGGGATGCGGCGGTGCGCCCAGTCGGTGCGGGTGCTGCACGAGAAGTTCAAGGCGGCCAAGAAGCTGCGCCGCTCCATGTCGCACGACTGCCACCTGCGCCTGTCCATCGTGGGCGCGCCGCTCTACATCCGCAACGAGTACGAGGGCTTCCTCTTCGTGGAGGGCTTCGCCCGGCAGCCGCTCACGCCCGGCGACGGCCAGGTGCTGATGGACAAGATGCGCGACATCGCGCCGGGCGCCCAGGCGGAGCTGGAGGGCGCGTGGGAGCGCGTGCCGGTGCTGGACGGCTCGGAGCTGAGCAAGCTGTCGGACCTGCTCGAGTTCGCGGTCACGGAGATTGAAAACCAGGAGGTGGAGCTCACCCGCAAGGAGGAGACCATCCAGTCCATGGCCTCCGAGCTGTCCAACCGCTACCGCTTCGAGAAGATCATCGGCCGCTCCGGGGCGATGAACGAAGTCTTCCGCCTGATGGAGAAGGTGGCCAACTCCGACTCCACCGTCCTCATCAACGGCGAGTCCGGCACGGGCAAGGAGCTGGTGGCGCGCGCCATCCACCACAACGGCCCGCGCAAGGACAAGCCGTTCGTCGTGCAGAACTGCTCCGCCTTCAACGACAACCTGCTGGAGAGCGCCCTCTTCGGTCACACGCGAGGCGCCTTCACCGGCGCGCTCAAGGACAAGAAGGGCCTCTTCGAGGTCGCCGACACCGGCACCTTCTTCCTGGACGAGGTGGGCGACATGTCCCCCGCCCTCCAGGTGAAGCTCTTGCGCGTGCTCCAGGAGGGCACCTTCCTGCCCGTGGGCGGCACGCAGTCGCGCGAGGTCGACGTGCGCGTCATCGCCGCCACGCACAAGGACCTGGGCGAGATGGTCAAGCGGGGCGAGTTCCGCGAGGACCTCTACTACCGCATCAACGTCATCCGCCTGCAGCTGCCGCCCCTGCGCGAGCGCAAGGACGACCTGCCCGTCCTCATCGACCACTTCCTGCGCAAGCACCACCGCGAGGGCCAGCGCGCGCGGGGCTGCACGAAGCGGTGGAGTCGCTGGAGAAGGAGATGATCCACCAGGGGCTCGTGCGCACGCGCAACAACAAGAGCCGGCTGTCGCGCGAGCTGGGCATCAGCCGCTCCAACCTCATCCTGAAGATCACCCGCTACGGCCTGGACCGGCTGCTGCCCGAGGGCCTCACGGACGGCCCGGACGAGGAGGCCGAAGCGTGAGCCCCCCCGGAAACGCCACCACCTTCCGCCAGGACACGCTGCGGGTGCCGGACGGCGCGGACCTCTACTTCCAGGTCCGGGGCGAGGGCGCCCCCGGCATGGTGCTGTGTGACGGCCTGGGCTGCGACGGCTTCGCGTGGAAGTACCTGCTGCCCTACCTGGCGCGGCGCCACCGGGTGCTCCGGTGGCACTACCGGGGCCACGGCAAGAGCAGCGTGCCCGTGGACCGCACCCGCATCGGCATGGCGTACACCTGCGACGACCTGGCGCGGGTGATGGACGCCGCGGGCCTGGAGAAGGCCGTCCTCTTCGGCCACTCCATGGGCGTGCAGGTGGCGCTGGAGTTCCACCGCCGCTACGCCCGGCGCGTGCAGGGGCTGGTGCTGGTGTGCGGCAGCTACGGCATGCCGCTGGACACCTTCCACGACTCCACCCTGCTCAAGCGCGCCTTTCCCACCCTGCGCCGCGCGGTGGAGCGCTTCCCCCTGCACACCGCCCGCATCGTGCACGGGGCGCTCACCACGGAGCTGGTGGTGCAGCTGGCCATCCGGCTGGAGATGAACCCGGAGCTCATCGCCCGCAACGACCTGGCCCCCTACTTCTCCCACCTGGCCCGGATGGACCCCGTCGTCTTCGTGCGCACCCTGGATTCACTGGCCCACCACACCGCCTGGGACCACCTGGAGCACGTGGACGTCCCCACCCTGGTCGTCGCCGGAGAGAAGGACCGCTTCACCCCCGGCTGGCTCTCCCGGAAGATGGCCGAGCGCATCCCCGCCTCCGAGCTGCTGACGATTTCCGAGGGCACCCACACCGCGCCGTTGGAGGTCCCAGGGCTGGTGGAATTGCGCGTGGAGCGCTTCCTGCGAGAGAGGTTAGGCGTGGAAAGCGGGGAATCCGGACCGAAGGTGGGATAAGCGTACGGTGGGGGGTGGGTTCGGCTGTCTGGCCGCTGGACGTCCACCTTGATTGCAGGCGGGAAGCCCCCGGCATATAAGCCCCCGCCTTCCGGGTTCCGGTGGGATTGAGAAACCCCGTTCTGGGCGTCTCTCCTCGCACCTCTTTCTGTCAGTCGGTCCGCATGATCTCTCGCGAAAACATCCGCAACGTCGCCATTGTCGCCCACGTCGACCACGGGAAGACCACCCTGGTCGACCACCTGCTCCGGCAGGCCGGTACCTTCCGCTCCAACGAGCACATGACCGATCGAGTGATGGACTCGAACGATCTCGAGCGGGAGAAGGGCATCACCATTCTCGCGAAGAACACTGCCGTCTCCTACAAGGGGATGCAGATCAACATCATCGACACCCCGGGCCACGCCGACTTCGGTGGCGAGGTGGAGCGCGGTCTGCGCCTGGTCGATGGCGTCATCCTGCTGGTGGACGCGGCCGAAGGGCCCCTGCCCCAGACGCGCTTCGTGCTCACCAAGGCCCTGGCCATGGGCCTGAAGACCGTGCTGGTCATCAACAAGATCGACCGTCAGGACGCCCGGGCCAAGGAAGTGCTGGACCTCGTCTACTCGCTCTACATCGACCTGGGCGCGGACGATAAGCAGCTGGAGATGCCGGTCCTCTACACGGTGGCCCGCCAGGGTCAGGCCTCCACGTCGCTGGACGTGCCGGGCAAGACGCTGGAGCCCCTGTACGACGCGATCATCAAGCACATCCCGCCCCCGCCCGCCCCCGCGGCGGAGCAGACCACGCTCCAGTTGCTGGTGGCGAACCTGGACTACGACGACTACGTCGGCCGTCTGGCCGTCGGTCGCGTGCAGGCGGGCCGCATCACGGCCAACATGCCCGTGTCCGTCGTGCGCGACGGCGGCAAGGTGCAGCCGGGCAAGATCGTGAAGCTGTACGGCTTCTCCGGCCTGAAGCGCGTCGAAATCCCCGACGCCGGCCCGGGTGAGATCGTCTCCATCGCGGGCATCGAGGACATCTCCATCGGCGACACCATCGCCGACTCGGAGAAGCCGGTGGCCCTGCCGCGCATCACCGTGGACGAGCCCACGATGATGATGATCTTCAAGGTCAACGACGGGCCGCTCGCGGGCAAGGAAGGCAAGTTCGTCACCTCGCGCAACCTGCGCGAGCGCCTGTACCGCGAGGCGTACCGCAACGTGGCCGTGCGCGTGGAGGACACCGCGACGCCGGACGCGTTCCGCGTGGTGGGCCGTGGCGAACTCGCGCTGGCCGTCATCATCGAGAACATGCGCCGCGAAGGCTACGAGCTGACGGCCTCCAACCCGGAGCCCATCACCAAGACCGTGGACGGCGTGCTGCACGAGCCCATGGAGCTGCTCTTCTGCGACGTGCCGGAGAACAGCGTCGGCGCGGTGACGGAGCGCCTGGGGCCCCGCAAGGGCCGCATGACGGACATGCAGCAGCTGGGCTCGGGCCGCACCCGGCTCCAGTTCCGCATCCCCGCGCGCGGCCTCATCGGCTTCCGCTCGGAGTTCCTCACCATCACGCGCGGTGAGGGCATCATGAGCAGCCAGTTCGACGGCTTCGAGCCGTGGTTCGGCTACATCCCGAAGCGCGCCAACGGCGCCATCGTCTCCGACCGCCTGGGCGACACGGTGCCCTACGCCCTGTTCAGCATCCAGGAGCGTGGCCAGCTGTTCGTGAGCGAAGGCGTCACGGTGTACGAGGGCATGATCATCGGCGAGCACTCCCACCCGTCCGAGCTCAACGTCAACTGCTGCCGCGAGAAGAAGCTCACCAACATCCGCGCCGCCGGCCGCGACGAGAACGTCATCCTCGTCCCGCCGCGCGAGATGGGGCTGGAGAAGGCCCTGGAGTGGATCGCCGACGACGAGCTCGTCGAGGTGACGCCCAAGTCCGTGCGCATGCGCAAGAAGGCGCTGGCCAACGGCGACCGCTACCGCGCCGAGCGTGAGCGCAAGCGCGAAGAGCGCAACGAGGCTTAAGCAGCCCTCGTCGCTCCCGAAGTCTTGAAGGGGCCGTCACCCACCCGGGTGGCGGCCTCTTCTTCGTTCAGGGGTGCTCCTGTTTGAAGGACGCCCAGGACACCACCACGTCGTTGCCCCGCGCGTCGCGGCCGTGGAGGACGTCCAACACCTGCTGGATGTCGGGCGTCGCTTCGTCGGGCCCCACGCTCACCACCGCGCGGAAGCCGCCGCGCTCCAGCGTCTGCCGCACCGTCAGCGCGCGCTCCCACGGCATCCGGGTGGTCCGCCGTTGGTCGTCCCAGCCCACGAGGATGCGTTCGACCTCCGACCAGGAGACGGCCTCCGCGCCCTCTGGGATGTTCACGGAGACCTCACTGCGCCAGCCTCCGGTCTCCATCAGCGGCTGCCAGCGGGACACCTTCAGCGCCACGCGGGGCGGCGCTTCCGGGAGCGCCAGCGGGCGGACGCCCACGAAGGCGATGAGCGAGCGCGGCGCCCCGGACTCCATCCGCGCGCGCACCCGCACCGTGAAGCGCCGGGGGACGGCGCCGTCCGCGGGCTCCACCGCGTAGGTGTGTTCGAGGATGGGCCCCTCGGTCTCCTCCGTGGTGCCATCCCCCAGGTCCCAGTCGTACGCGCGCACCGGCCCGGCCTGCTCCAGGCCCTGGACCTCGAAGGTGAAGGTGACCGGGCCGTCCTGCCGCACCCCGAGGCGCAGCGGCGACTCCGCCCCGGCCGCGCAGTCCCGGACCTCCAGCAGCACCGTGCGCTCGGCCAGCACGCCGACGCGGCGGCCTCCCAGGTCGCGGCAGAGCTGGAAGCGCACCGGGTAGCGGCCCGGCACCGGGGGCGCGCGCCAGTCCAGCCCCGCCCCCGGCTGGAGCCCCGCACGGCCCTCCGGTGTGGGCCACACCCAGCGCTCCACCAGGTCGGGCTCGCGCGGTCCGCCCACCCTCGCGACGATGCTGACCACGCCGCCCGCGCAGGCCCACGCGCGGTCGGTGTCCAGTTGTTCGATGAAGGCCATGGAGGCCAGGGGCTCCCAGACCTCGCCCAGGGCGCTCTCGAGTCGCGTGTCCTCCGACGTGCCTCCAGGGCCATCAGGGGGCGTCCGGAGCGCGAGCGCGGGCACTCCAGGCCCGGGCACGGCGCGCGCACCGGGCGCCACGGCGCCGGTGGGGACGGGCGACACGGAGTCGGCTTCGGCCGTCCGGGTGGCCTCCAGCCCCGCGAGCAGCAGGCTCCCCGTGAACACGCCGCCAGCCGCGAGCACCATGCGGGTCCGCTTGCGCAGGCCCGACGACTTGGAGGGCGGAAGGGAAGGCATGGCGCGCTAGAAGCCGAAGCGGATCAACCGCGCGCGGTAGGGCGTGGCGTTGGGCCGGTACCACTGGTTGTCCCAGCCCTTGAACTCCACGTCGTCCAGCAGCCGCTCCGTCTGTCCCCGGAAGGTGACAGCGTTGATCAACGGCGCGCCCGTGGAGCCCACGTTGCGCGACGCGAGCCGGTTGTCGGGGTCCAACGGCTCCACCCGCCCCTGCGAACAACCATCCGCGTAGCAGCCGCCCCGGTCGCACGTGGACACGGAGTTGTACGAGCCGTGCTTGTCCTGGGCGGCGTAGATGCGCGGCGCGCCCCGGGACTCCGATGCGTATTCGAGCTGCGCCCAGCCGTACCAGCTGGAGGACTCGCACACGGTCTCCAGGTGCGCGGAGAGAAAGGCCCAGTCCAGCAGCCAGCGGCCGTCGGAGTAGTGCACCTCCAGCACCTGGAACTCGGTGTCGCCGTCGTGCGCGTCCACGACGCCGCCCAGGACGCCGTGGTCCTCGTAGAAGGCGGCCAGGTAGAAGATGCGCAGCGTGCGCAGCGCGAAGGACTGGGACTTCACCGCGAAGTAGGGCCGGCGGTCCGCGCCCCGCTCGTTCTTCGCGATCCACAGCGCCGGCATGAAGGCGGACGCCACCTGCTGCTCACAGTCGTCGTTCAGCCCGTCGCCGTCCGCGTCCGTCCCGGTGCTCCAACACGTGTCGCCGTAGGGGATGGAGGTGAGGCCCTCCGCGAAGGCCGGCACGGACAGCAACGACACCACCAGCACCAGCGCGCCAGCGCGGGAACGGACGACGGAGGCCATGGGGCACACCCGGAACGGTCAACGAGGGGACCGACCCACGGTGCGCATTTTTGAAGAGGACCTGAATCCGGCCAGGGGTCCGGACCGGTGTCCGCCTTCAATCGAAGTGGTAGTCGAGCACCATGTCGTGCACGTCCTCGCCGTGCTTCGCGACGAAGCCGCCCTGGCCTCGCAGGCCGCGCAATTCACCGGTGCCCGAGCCCGGCACCACCTCCCAGTCCGACGTCGCCGTGTCGGCCGCGTAGACGCCGGAGTGCTTCAGGACGAAGGAGCCCTTCTTCCCCAGCAGCGCCCCCGTGACGCGCTCCAGGCCCATGAAGTGGCACGTCTGGTCGGCCCGGTAGTCCAGCAGGTAGGCCAGGGCGCCCTCCCCTTCGAAGTCCCCCTGGAAGCCCCGGGTGCAGGTCACCTGCGACAGCTTCAGGCCGCCCTCCTGCTCGCTGAACGCGGACTCCTTCCAGTTCGCCATCGAGAAACGGATCTTCGCGGGGGTGCCCATGTGGGAGGTCTCCAGTGCGGCCCCGGCACGACGTGCGCCAGGAAGGACGGACCCGATACCATCCACCTCCCGGGTGTGATTGTAGAAACGCGACAGCCGGAATCCCCCGAGGTGTGGACCATGGTGGCGTCGAGCACGGGCAGTCCCCGGGGCCTGCTGTACCCAAGACCGGACGCGCGCCACTTCGCGCACGCACGCCTGCTGCCCTCCGAGGACCTGCGCCCCTGGGTCGAACACTTCTGGGCCGTGCGGTGGGACCTGCGCGAACAGCCGCCCTACCTCCAGCAGAACCTCACCCACCCGTCCGTGCACTGGACCTTCCAGGACGGCACCTCGCGCATCGGCGGCGTGCACCGGGGGCGCTTCTCCATCCTCCTGGAGGGCCTGTCCGGCGTGTTCGGCATCAAGTTCCGGCCCGGAGGCTTCTTCCCCTTCGTGAAGACGCCGGTGTCCGCGCTCACGGGGCGCACCGTCGCCCCGGCCCCCCTCCTGGGACTTGAAGCCTCCACGCTGGAGGCGGCCGTCCTCGCCACCGACGTCGCCCGCGACGCAGACGCGGAGCGCGCGGCCCTGGCGGAGGCCTTCCTGCGCGCGCGCTTGCCCCACGCGGATCCGAACGTGGCCCTGGTGCAGGGGCTGGTCACCCGCATCCTGGAGGACCGCGCGGT
The DNA here is from genome assembly GCA_004173515.1 of Myxococcaceae bacterium. GTDB lineage: Bacteria > Myxococcota > Myxococcia > Myxococcales > Myxococcaceae > Corallococcus. The sequence goes on from SECN01000124.1 coordinate 9,356, forward strand.
GACGAAGGTGGAGGACCTGCTGGCACCGGGAGGCCCCGGCCTGCGCACGGTGCAGCGGCTGTTCAGCCGCTACGTGGGCGTGAGCCCCAAGTGGGTCATCCAGCGCTACCGGCTGCACGAGGCCGCCGAGCGGCTCAAGGAGGTCCCCCCGCCGGAGCTGACGACGCTGGCGCTGGAGCTGGGCTACTTCGACCAGGCGCACTTCATCCGCGACTTCCGGCGCGTCGTGGGCCGTCCGCCCGCCGAGTACGCCCGTCGCGCGCCCGGCCCCGTTGCTCCGGCCCGGCGCGCTCCGTAGTCGCGGGATTCAGAACGTGTACTTCACCCGGGGGAACACGGCGAAGCTCATGATGTTGGGCCCGATGATGTAGCGCCCGAGCACGTCCGCGCCCACGGAGAAGTGGTCGAAGGACGTGGCGTACTCCAGGCCCACGCCCAGGCCCGCGTTGAAGGCATTCACGGAGCGGCCCGGGTCTCCCTGGTCCGGATCCACCGGCGTCGGATCCAGGCGCGTGTAGCCCGCCACCACCTTGGGCGTCAGGTAGAAGCGGTTGGCCAGCCTCACGTGGTAGGCGGCCGTGAGGTCGCCGAAGGCCACGGTGAAGTTGTCCGACAGGGCGCACACGTTGGACTGCGGCAGGTAGCCCGCGAAGCAGTTCTGCGCGGAGGAGCCCAGCGCGAAGTGCGCCCCCAGCGACAGCCGCTCCGTCAGGTCGTAGCCGATCCCCAGTTGCAGGTACGTCTGCGCGTTGGAGTAGTTGTTCTCACCGCCCACGGTGAAGAACACGCCGACGTCGGTCTCGGTGAAGAAACCCCGGCGCGGCTCGAACGGCACGCCTTCTGGTGGGGTGGCCCCCAGGGCCGGCGTCCCCAGCGCGAGCGCGGCGAACAGCAGCGACTTCCTCACGACTCCTCCCGTCACGGTGGTCCTCTCGCGCCACTCACACTCACGGAGCGGCGCACGGACACTAGTGATGCCGCGCACGAAACGGCAGCGGGGAAAAACGAAAATGGCGTGGACCGTTTCGTCCACGCCATTTGGTCTTCCAGTCTACGAATCCCCTGGCCGAAGCGTCGGGGCCGGAGTGCTACCCCTCACCGTCCGCGCCGGAGGGCGAGAACAGCCAGGGGTACGTCACGGACACCACGCCGCCGCCCTTGGGCTCCGGGAACTTCCAGCGACGGATGCGGGAGATCATGCAGTTCTCCGCGGGGCTGCTGCCCAGCGTCGTCTCCGCCACGTTGGCGTCCGCCACCGAGCCGGCCGGGTCGATGGTGAAGGCCACCGCGACCTTGCCCGCGAGCGCCGGGTTCTTGTTCAGCTCCGACTCGTAGCAGTACTTGATCTCGTTCTGGTGCCGCCGGATGACCTTGGCGATGACGTCCTTGTCCAGGCCGCCCACCACCGTCGTCTTGCCGGGAATCACCTTGGTCACGGACTTGCCACGGCCACCCAGGTCGATGCCGCCCGAGCCGCCCACGCCGCGTCCATTGCCCTGCGTCCCCAGTCCGCCGATGCCCAGCGCCGTGCCGCCACCGCCGTTGCCGGTGCCACGCGAACCCAGGCCGCCCACGCCCTGGGCATCACCCATGGCCGCGCCGCCCTTGAGGCCGCCCAGCGAGTTGTTGATGCCGGTGCCGATGCCGCCCGGACCGAACACGTCCGACGCGCCACCCTTCATGCCCTTGAGCGCGCCGAGCAGACCGACCTTGCCCACTACCTGGCGGTCCTTCTCCTTCTTGCTCTTGTCGACGACGTTGGTGCCCGGCTTCGAAGGCGCGGCCTCCGCGAGCTTCGCCTCCTCCTTGCCGAACTTGCCCTCTTCGTCCTTCGCCTTGGCGCCCTCTTCCACGCCGGAGAGCTGGAGCTTCTTGGCCTCCACCTTCTTCTGCGGCGCGATGAGGAACTTGGCCACGCTCTGCTGGGACTCGAAGACGTCGTCCGCGGAGCGCGTGTCGGAGTGCGGCGTGAGCACCATGGCGGTGACGAACGCGGCCGACGCCAGGAGGCAGATGGCGGCGATCTTGAAGAAGCCGAAGTCGCGGTCGGACAGCGAGGTGGCCAGGATGACCGGCGACGGCTTCACGTAGCGCATCACGAACGCCACGGTGCCCAGCGACACCTCCGCGCGGTCGTGCAGCCCCAGCGTGAACACCTGCTCCTGATCCGCGGAGGCGGCGTTGAGCTGACCCGCGGCGCGCAGCGCGTCCTTGGTGCGGACATCTCCCTTGTTGGTGACGAACACGCCGGAGCCGGCCGGGGCCTTGAGCTCCAGCTTGTCGCCCTTGCTCACCGCGAGCACATGGCGCGCGCCCACCTGGGGCACGAACACGTGGAAGGCGTTCTTCTTGCCTTCACCGATGGTGACCGGGGCGCCGTCCTTGAAGTGCTGGACCTCCAGCATCTGGTCGCCCCAGAGCAGCGCCACCTGGAGCACCTTCGCCTCGGGCGTCGGCTGCGCGTCCAGGGGAAGGGGATCCTGCAGGTGCGCCGCCAGCTGCGGCTTCTTCGCCGCCGCGATGGCCGGGGGCGTGGGCTTGCGCACCATCCCCGGAGGCGCCGAAGGGCCGAACACGGGCGTGGGCGCCGCGTGATTCGTCGTGGAGACCTGCATGCCCCCCGCCGTCGAGGAGCGCGGCGTGCTGCTCACCGTGCCCACGAGGTTGGAAGGCGCCGCCGCCTGAGCCGGAGCCCGGGCAGGCGCCACATCGCGCCGGACCGGGGCCGCCACCTGCGGCGCCGGCGACATCGCCGGACCGCGCGGGGGCAGCTGCTGGAACGCACCGGGCATCGCCACCGCCGCGCCCACCGGAGCCACCGGCCGGGGCGTGTCACCGAAGAGCACCTCCACCCGCGAGGTCCCCACCGTCAACACGTCACCCGGCTTGAGCGCCGTGGGAATGACGAGCTTCTGCCCTGAGACCTGGGTGCCGCCTTCACTGCCCAGGTCGATGGCCGTCACCGAACCATCGTGGTCCACCTTCAGCATCACATGGAGATTGGAGACCCGCGGATCCTGAATCTTCACCGCCGCTTGGGCGCCCGACCCCACGATGACACTCTCCGCCTCCGACACGGTCTCCTGGATGGAGCCGTCTGGAGTCGTAATCCGAAGCGTCAAACCGTTTTTTCTCGCCGCCGCCATGAAGTTCTTCCTTCTTCCCTTCCCGTCCCGAAAACGTTCAACGCCGCCTGAGAGTCCGTCTTAAAGATTGTCCGCTGACTTCTGCAACTCCGGGTCGAAGTTCTCCCGGACCTTGATGAGGCTTTGGAAGTCCGTCTTCTTGCGATTGAGGACGTAGGAGCCTTCCGGCTTGGTGAGCTCGCCCTCCACCGCCACATCCGTGAAATCAATCACCGTCTTCTTGCGGTACACCGTGCGGTCCTCCTCCTGGATGACCTTCACGGAGTCTCCGCCGCTGTTCTGCGCCAGGGCGGGTGCCGCTGTCCCCAGCACCCCCACCATCACCACCGATGCCAGCAGTCGCTTCATGTGCAGTCTCCGGTAGCCCAGCTTCTTGGCTTCCATTGCAGGGCTCGCACCAACTCCAAGTCCCTGGATTCTAAGGGAGTCGCCCGGTCGCTTGCACCTGGGGGGCTGGAGTCGGGAAGAAAGTTCTCGTTCTTCCAGCCGGGGCGACTGTTCTTTCTTCAGGGCGTCGGGGCAGGCCCGGGGGCCGCCTGCGACCCGGGGACGGCTTGACCATCCGCCGGCTGTCCCGCAGCCGCCGGGGCTGCTTCGGTCGCGTCTTCGGCCGCCGGAGCCGCGTCGGGCGCGGCGGTGTCCTGGGGCAGCTGGTTCATCACGGAGGAACCCGCGCCCCCGATGGCGGCCGCGCCGTCCTTCTTGGGCTCCCCCTCCCCTTCCGCCGTGGCGGCGGGGGGCGGCGGGGCCGGCGGGTTCTTCAGCATCGTCTGCAGGCCCTGCACCTTGGCGGTGATGAGCTGCTTGTCCTGCGAGGACGTGGCGCCCAGCTCCTTGCAGCGATCCAGGAAGGCGATGGCCTTCTCGAAGCCCGCGCGGTCCGCCGCGTACGCCCAGCCCGCGCCGCACACGGCCTCCGGCTGTTCGGAGCGGCGCGCGAGCACCTTCTCGAACGCCTCGCCCGCGGCCACGCCCTTCTTCGGGTCCAGACCCTTCTGACCGTCCAGCGCGTACGCCAGGTACAGCTGGCCCTCCACGCCCTCCGGCTCCAGCGACAAGGCTTTGGTGAAGGAGCGCTCCGCGCCCGCGTAGTCGCGGTAGGAGAGCGCCAGCGCGCCCAGGTTCAGGTGCGCCGCGGCGAAGTTGTCATCCAGCGACACGGCCTTCTGGAACTGGGCCAGGGCGCGAGGACGGTCCTCCATCTTCAGGTAGATCATCCCCAGCGTGTTGGAGATGGCGGGGTCCTTCTCCGCCACCTTGCGCGCGTTGATGACCAGCAGTTCCGCCAGACGGAACTGACCCCGGTCGTACGCCACCAGCGCCAGCGTCTTGTACGCCTCCGGGTTGTCCTTGCTGCGCGCGAGCACGCGCCGGCCGGTGGCCTCCGCCTCGTCCAGCTTGCCCGCCAGCCTGTACGTCGCGGCCAGCCCGTTGAGCACGGGCTCGTCGTGTTCGTGGCCCGGCGTCTGGAGCGCCTTGGTGTACAGCGCGATGGCTTCGTCCAACTGGCCCTCGTGCCGGTGCATCAGGCCCAGGTTCATCACGGACGGCGTGTGGGCCGGATCCAGGAAGAGGACCTTCTCATAGGCGGCGCGCGCGTCCGCCGGGCGGCCCTGCTTCTCCGCGATGACGCCCAGGTTGAACTGCGCGTTGAGCGTCTTGGGCTCCTTCGCCACGACCTGCTCGAAGCCCTTGCGCGCGGCGTCCAGGTTCCCCGCCTCGTAGGCCTTGAGGGCCTCCGCGAACAGGCTGTCCACGCTGCCCTTCTCCGCCACTTCGGGCGCGGGGGTGGTGGGCACGATGGCGGCGGGCTTCTCCACCGCGTTCATCGCGACCGGCGTGGGCCGGGGGCCCGTGGCGCAGGCCGTGGTGAAGGCGAAGGCGAAGGCCCCCGCCAGGAACATCCGCTTGGTGCGAAACCCGTTCATCCGCTGCGTCCCCATCCCCTCGAACTGACTGCTGATGTCGATGCTGTTCGTCGTCTTCACGGCTGGACCCCCTCGAGCAGCGCGGTGGGTTCGGAGCGCGAACCCTCCGGCAGGGAGGGCTTCTGCCCTTCCGGCTTCGTGCCTTCCGGAGTGGCGGGCGCCTGGGGCTCGGGCTCCGCGGAGGCGCTGACGGGGCCGTTGAGGTCCTTGAGCACGCCGGCGGCGATGCGCGAATCACTGCTGCCCCGGTACGTCACCGGCTTCACCTGGGCGTAGGCGCCCGGGCGGAAGCGGTTGACCTGGTCCTGAGCGGCCAGCGTCCACTCGCTGTAGATGCCCAGCTCGTAGGCCTTCTGGAGGCCCTTCTCCAGCGCCTCGCTCGCCTTGTCCTCCAGCGGGAGGGCCAGCGTCTCCAGCTCGCCCCGGTACATGCTCAGCTGATCATCATCGAGCCCGGACGGATCCGGCGAGTCCATGATGTTGCGCGCGAAGTCCGCGTACGCAAGGCCGATGCGGGTCAGCGCCGCGATGCCCCACTCGCCGGAGCCCGTGGCGAGCACCGCCGCGTACTCCTTCTCCACCTTCTGCATCTCCTTCTGCTTCGCCGTCAGGTCGCGGCGGATGGTGGAGACGCGCGTGAACTTGATCTCCGAGAAGCGCTTCCACGTGGGCTCCAGCGCCAGGAAGCGCGCGTGGCCGTAGGCGTTGAGCACCGCGGGGTCCTTGCGCACGCCCTCCGCCAGCTTGTTCCAGCCGCGCACCAGCTCGTCCTGCGCCTTCTCCTGGCCGCGAATGTCCTTCATCTTCTGGTACGCCAGCAGCTCATGGTAGCGGGCAAGGTACGGCTGGCCCGCGGCGGTGCGCGAGTCCCGGCCGTAGGTGTCCACGAAGCCGCTGAAGGCGCGGGCCGCGTCGCCCCACTTCTTCTCCTTCTCCCACACGAGCCCGATGGAGAACGCCACCTGGGGCACGTCCTTGCGGTCCTTGAAGCGCGTCAGGTAGCTGTTCCACGCGGCGACGGCCTTCTGGGACTCGCCCAGGCCGTCGTACCAGACGCCCGCGTTGAAGAGGGCATCCGCCACCCACGCGCCCGCCTCGTCCACCTGCGCCTTGCGCTCGGCGTCCTTGTGCTCGCGCTTGGAGTCCGCGTCCTCGGCGGCGCCGGGGACGTCGTCCTTCTTCGCGACCGCGCTGCCCTTGGCCTTCTTGGTGTCCTTCTTCGCCTCGCGGGCCTTCATCGCCGCGTCGTACGCGGACACGAAGGACTCCGACATGGCGGCGGCCTTCTTGAACTCGGCCACCTTCTCGTAGAGGCCCGACAGCGTGTAGCGGGTCTTCAGCTCGAAGGGGCTGTTCGGGTACTCCTTGAGGACGCGCTCGCCGGCGGTGATGCCCTTGTCGACCTCGCCCGCCTCCTGCGCGATGACCATCGCGTAGGTGAGCGCGCGGTCCGCGTTCTCCGACTTGGGGAACTCGGTCACGAAGGTGAGGAACTGCTCGGCGGCCTTCGCCGGGTTCTTCTCCTTCTTGTAGACGACCTCGTCCACGTACTTGTACTGGCTGCCTTCCACCACGCGGGCCACGCGGCCCGCGAAGTCGGAGCCGGGCTTGGACAGCTTCTTGTTGCCCAGGAACTTGCGCGACAGCGTGTTGAGCTCGAGCCACTCCTCGCGGCTCTCCAGCACGTACATGGTCAGGTCCGCGGCGTCGCGCGAGCGGCGCTCCTCCGGGAACTTCTCGATGATCTCCCCGAAGCGGCGGGCCGCGTCCACGAAGTGCGCGCGGTCGTAGAGGATGACGGCGGCCTGGTAGCGCAGGTCGATCTCATCCTGGTTGCCCGGGTACAGGCTGTTGTACGTGTCGCACGCGGCGACCAGCCGGTCCTCGAACTTCGTGAGCGGCTGCTCCGCCTGCTCCTTGGCGTCGCGCTTGACGAGCTTCTGCTTGGCGACGTCGCCCTTGTCCTTCTTCTCGTCGACCTTCTGGCCGTCCTTCAGGTCGCTCTTGGAGAGCTGGCCGCGTTCGATCTTGACGAGCTTGTCGTACGCGAGCACCGCGTTGTACGACGCGCTCTTGCGGTAGGCCTCGTTGGAGACCTCGCGCGCGGAGTCGCGGTCCGGAATCTTGAAGGCCACGACGGCGTCGTACTCGCCCGCGGCGGCCTGCCACTCCTCCAGGGCCCAGAGGATTTCGGCGTAGAAGAAGCGGATGTTGAAGGCCGAGTCCGCGACGAACTCCGGGTTCTCGCTGGACGCGAACGCCTCCACGTACTGCTTGTAGATGTCGCGCGCGAGCCGGTAGGTCTCCACCTGGCGCGTCTTCTGCGCCTCCTGGTGGTACTCGGTCACCATCACGCGCATCGCCTCTTCGGTGACGCTGAAGGCATTGCGCAGCACGCCCGCGTTGCCCGCGTTGGTGGTCCACCACTCGCCGCCCGGGCGGTAGAGGTCCACCATCCGCTTCATCTCCTTGCGGACCTGCTGGCGCTGACGCAGCCCTTCGTACGCGCGCACCACCGCCTGCTGGTACTCAGGGGCGTTCACGCCCATGGGCGAGTCGTCGATGAGGGTGCGGTACACCAGGATGGCGCTGTCGAAGTGGCCTGCGTCCACCAGGCCCGCGGCCGTCTTCGCGAGCAGCCGGCCCTGGCGCTTCGGCGGCGCCTTCTCCTTGAAGTAGGCGAGCGCCTCCTTGGGCTGATCCAACTGCACGTAGAAGACGGTCAGGTCGTTGAGCGCTTCCGTGCGCAGGTCGCCCAGCTCCTCGCCGCGCTGGCCCGCGTAGTCCACCACTTCGTGGAGCTTCTTGAGGCCCGCGTCCAGGTCGCCCGCGTTGAAGTCACACCAGGACAGCTTGTAGGTCGCGTAGGCGTAGATCTTCGGGACGCCGGAGTCGCGCGCCTTCTCGTAGTTCACCTTCGCGGGCGCGAGCTTGTTGTTCTCGAAGTAGTGGTTGCCCAGCTGGATGTATGCGTCCGGGACGAACTGCGACTTGGGGAAGTCGCGGATCAGCTCCTCGTAGCGCGCCACCGCGTCCTCGCGGCGGTTGAGCTCGTAGAGGTTGTAGCCCAGGGAGAAGAGCACCTCGTCGCGGGCCGGGTACTCCGGGTACTCGCGAAGGATGTCCTCGTAGATGCGCATCGTGTCGGCGCGGTAGCGCTCCGAACCGGCGTGGTCCTGCTCCGGCGCGGTGACCTTCTCGCCGCGAGCCACCGCCGCGTCGTAGGCCTTCTCCGCCGCGAGGAACTTCTCCATCTCCAACTGGTAGAGGTACTTGGACTTCTCCCAGTAGAGTTCCGACAGGCGGTACTGCATCTCCGCCTTCTGGGTGGAGGTCTCCTGGAGCTTGGGGATGAGGCGCTTGAAGCCTTCGATGGCCTCGTCGCGCTTCTTGTCCGCCATCGCGTCCTTCTTGGAGTCCGCGATGCGAGGCACGTCCGCGAACTTGGCCGAGGCGGGCTTCACCCGCGCCGGACCCTTGCGCATGTCCTGGGGCGCAACTCCGGGGGGCAGCTCCGCCTTCCTGGCGTCAGCCCCCTTCTTCACGTCCTCCTTCTTGGCCGTGGCGTCGCCCTTCTTGCTCGCGGCCTTGGCCGCCGCAGAGGACTTCTTCGTCGCCACCTTGCGCGCCGGTGCCGTCGGCTCCGCCGCCTCCGCCTCCCCCACCCCACCGGCCGCGAGCGCGACGCCCACCGCCAGTGCACCGAACCGAAGAAACACCTTCATGCGAGCTCCTGGAGAACCGCGCCTCGGACACAGGGTCGCGGTGAGGGGCCTCTCGGGTCGAGCTTGCCAGGCAGCCAGGTACGACGGGGTCCTACTTCGCGCCTACTTCTCCGCGCGTGCGGGACAGCCCCGCTTCAGCGTGTACTGGTAGTAGCCGATCTCGTCGATCCAGAACTCGCCCTGGAAGCGCCAGTAGTTCCAGGACTCGCCCGGCATCTTCGGACGGTAGAGCGTCTGGCGCGTCAGCAGCGTCTTCTGGTCCACGCCCGCGGAGAAGAGATCCTTCTCGTCGAGCGCCGTCTGCACGCGGATGATCTCCGCCTGGTCGGAGAAGGTGCGCAGGTTGTCCGCGGCCTCCTTGATGCGGTTCTTCGCCAGCGTGCCGCCCACCTGGAGCAACGTGCCGCGGATCTCCTCCAGCGACGCCACGGTCTGCGCCGCCAGCGGGGTGCCGCGCCAGGGTCCGTCCACGATGGCGCGCTTCTCCGCGTCCACGCGGGTGAGGGTCCGCATCACTTCGCGGATGCGCTCGTTGTTGCGGATCCACAGGTACACCGAGCGGGGCAGCCGGCGGTTCTCCGCCACCACCAGGTTGAAGGCCTGCACGGGCGGCAGGTCCTCGCCGGTGAAGGGCTCCAGCTGCTTCGCCATGGGGCCATAGCGCTCGTCGAACGCCGCGAGCGTCGTCTTCACCTCGTCGTAGAGGCACGAGTAGTAATAGACGGTGGACTTGAGGATCCACGACTCGGGCTGGAAGGCGCCCTCGAACTGGGGGGCGTGCAGGGCCTGGAGGCTGCCCAGCGCGCCGCCGAAGTCCTCGTTCTGGAAGCGGGCGAAGCCGTTCTCGAAGAGCGCCTGATCCCAGAAGCGCGCGTAGCGGGGCACGCCCTCGTAGGCCTTCACCGCGTCGGCGTACTCGCCCCGGCGGTAGTGCACGCGGCCCAGGGCCAGGAGCGCGATCCGCGAGCACCGTGCCCAGCAGGTAGCGCGCCTTCGCGTACACGCGGCTGTCGGAAGGCACGGCCTCCAAGAGAGCGCGCGCCTCGTCAAGGCGCATGCGGCGCTGGGTGGCGGTGCCGACCAGGTAGTTGATCCGCGCGAGCACCTCCTTGGGCAGCGTGACCCACTGGTCGCGCACCTCGTCGGAGTAGGCCTGGTTCAGGATGCTGGGGATGAGGTTCTGCTCATCCAGCCGCTGCTGCATGTCCACCAGCCCCTCGATGGCCTTGAGGTACGAGGGGTGCTTGGGGCCCGCGTTGACGATGGCGGCGTAGGAGATGAAGGCCGCGACGGGCAGGTCCTTCTTCGCGAAGGTCTGCGCCAGGTAGTACTCGGCCTTGCCCTTCAGGTCCGCGTCCTCCCCTTCCGCGAGCTGCGCGAAGAGGGGGGCGGCGGTGTCGAACTGGCCGGCGTTGAAGGCGGACAGCGCGCGGTTGTAGGCGCCCACGTCCTGCTGGGCGAAGGCCGGCGAAGGCCACGGCGGGCACGAACAGGGGCCCGAGGACGACGACGAGGAGTCGGATCAGTCGGGACATGGTTAGAAGAGCACCGAGAAGCCAGCGTAGAAGCTGACGTTGTTGAGGACGTCCGACGAGGGTTCGGCCACCAGGTCCCGGCCGAGGATGATGTCCTCGCGGTAGTTCTTCTTCGTCTCCGGGTCCACGCCGTCGAACTTCGCGACCTTGCAGCTGCCGCTCAGGCCCAGGCCGTCGAAGGGCTGGTTCGCGGCCCGGGCGGCCTCCAGCGCCTCGAAGTCCCCCAGGTTGCAGCCGTCCACCTTGTCCACGCGCGCGGTGTAGATGAGGTCACGCACCTCCAGGCGGATGGCGTAGGACTCGCCGAACTGCACGCGGAAGCCGCCGCCCACCTCGCCCAGGAACTTGTTGCCGGTGTCGCCGAAGCGCGCGGGCACCTGGTACGTCTGGCCGTCCACCTCGTTGGCCACCTTGGGGCGGATGAGGTGGCGCGTCTTGCCGATGCCCGCGCCGCCGGACAGCACCAGGCTGAACTGCGCCAGCGAGTTGTTGAAGAAGGCGAACTTGCCGTAGAGCGGCGTCACCTCCACGCCCGCGTGCGCGCCCCACTGGAGCAAGAGCGAGGAGGCCGCCTGGGCCTGCTCGCGCACCTTGTCGATGAGCTCCAGGTTGAAGTCGCTCTCGTCGGAGTACCAGTTGTACTGGCCACCCACCTGGAGCGCGAAGTTCTCCTGCAGGTGGTAGACGTAGTGCAGCGCGGTGCCCGCGTGGTTGGTGAACTTGCCGTTCACCTGGACGACGCCGGGGTACAGCACCAGCTCGTGCTTGCCCTCGTCCGCGAAGCGCTTCTTCTGGACGATGTGAACGTTCACGTTCGGGTTGTAGAGCGGCGCGCCGTTCACCAGCCGCTGCTGCTGCGCGTCCGTGGTGCGCGGAGCCTCACCGGAGGACTCCTGCGACTCCAGCACCGGGGCATCCGCCGCCGGCGCGATGCCGGACGTGGGGCCCGTGGAGGCTGGAGCCGAAGCGGGGGCTGCCGTGTCGTCCTCATCGTCGGATGACGTGCCGGGGCCCGGGCGGGACGCGGGAGGCGCGGCCGGGGTCTCCGGGGCCGCCTGGGGCACCGCGGGCGCGTCGCGCTGGGTGCGTGAGCGCTCGGGCGGCTCGCCGGGAGCGGTGGAGGAAGGAGCGGTCGTTTCCGGGCCCACGGAGGCCGGAGCCCCGGGGGTGGCCGGCGGCTGCGCCGGGGCGGCACCCTGCGCGAACGCGAGGGCGGGCACCGCGGCGACGAGGAGCGCGATGGAACGGAAGGGTCGCATAGGAAGGGTCAGAACGAGTAGGTGTAGCCAAGGTCGAACTGCACCAGGTGCGTGAGGCCCGGGCTGCCGGCGGGCTCGCCGGTGGGATTGCCGGCCTCCCAGTCGTCGCGCAGCAGGTTCACGCGGTAGCTGTCCTTGAAGATCCAGTCGCGCAGCTCCAGCCGGATGCCGTGCAGACGCCCGCGGCCCGGTCCACCACCTGGGTGCACTGGATGACCGACTCGCGCTTCAAGTTGCCCAGCCCGCCGCCCACCCAGAGGTAGGTCTGGAAGTGCACCGGGATGTCCGCGACGAGCGAAATCTTTCCGTAGATGGGGGCCCACCGCGCGCCGATGACGCCGTGCAGGTTCATCCGCCAGAGGTCCTCCAGCTCGTCCGTGACGCGCTTGTCCTCGCGGTCCAGGAAGGATTCGGAGATGGAGCGCGCCAGGCCCGTGTGGCGGCTGGCCGCGAGCCCCGCCCGCGCTTCCACCGCGAACGTGTCGAAGAGGTTGTAGGCGAGGCCGACGTCGAAGAAGTAGTGCGCCGTCAGGTACGTCTGCACCGGCAGACCCACGGACAGGGACAGCTCTGGATGGCCCGCTGGCTTGTAGAGCCGGTTGCGGACGACCGCGGAGTCCAGGACGCCGTCTTCCTGTGCGGCGGCGCCGAGCGCCGTCAGCGAGATGCACAGCGCTGCGAAGACGCGAAGCGTGCGTGCGTTCATATCTCCTGCCCGGCCCGGGGGTGGGCCGTTGGGTAGGCCAGCAGCCCTGCGTCCGTCTGCTTCGACGGCGAGGCTCCGGCGTGGGACAGCCATGTGAGCACGGCGCCCCTTCACCGCAAGCGGAACCCAACGACGGTCGGTAAAGTTTTCGCCCTTTGCCCCCAGGGCGACCAGCACTCAACGTTTCGACGCACGCCCCGCGAGTCGAAGGCGCGGAAACGACGAACGCCCCGCCCGGAACCCGAAGGTGCCGGAAGCGGGGCGTCGAAGGAGGCGCGCGATGCTGAGCGCGCCCGTGAGTCAGCCGCGGAGGACTACCGCGCGGCCTTGTGCGCGGCGCGCATCGCCACCTTGATGCTGGGGCGCACGATCACGATGCTGTCGTTGTGGCCGGAGACCGCGCCCTTGACGAGCACGAGGCCCTTCTCCACGTCCACGTCCACCACCGTCAGGTTCTGGGTGGTGTTGCGCTCGACGCCGTAGTGACCCGGCATCTTCTTGTTCGGGTAGGTACGGCCGGGCGTCTTACGCTGACCGATGGCGCCCGGGTGACGCTGGTACTCGTGCGTACCGTGCGTCTTCGTCTGCGAACCCTTGAAGCTCCAGCGGCGCATGACGCCGGAGAAGCCACGGCCCTTGGTCACGCCCGTGACGTCCACGAGCTCGCCCTTGGTGAACATGTCGGCCTTGACGGCCTCGCCCACGTTGAACGCGGCGGCCTCTTCGGCCGTCACGCGGAACTCACGCAGGTGCCGGCGCGGCGTCGCGCTGGCCTTCTTGAAGAAGCCGAGCTGCGGCTTGTTCAGGAGCTTCTCGCGGATCTCGCCGAAGCCCACGGTCACCGCGGAGTACTGATCCTTCTCCGGGGTGCGCTTGCCGACAACCAGACAGGTGTTGACGTCGATGACCGTCACCGGAACGAGGTTGCCCTCGTCGTTGAACACCTGGGTCATGCCGATCTTCTTGCCAATCAGACCCTTCACGTCGTCCTCACAGCGAGCGCCCGTGGCGCAGATAGCAAACACACTCCCCACGTCAAGCACCAAGGGCGTGTGCATCCCCCTACTGCGCGCGATCCAGCCGGGGGTAGAAGGAGGCGAGCTGTGCCTCCCCGATACGCTGGGCATACACCTCTTCGCCCAGCAGGAACAACGCCTGATCCAGATAATCTTCCGCGCCCTTCGTCTCCTCCTCCTTGGCGGCGATGGCCTGATCCAGCTCCGCCATCCGCTCGTCATGGGCGCGCTTCTGGTCCGCGGCGGCGTCCTCCAGTTCGATCAGGCGCTTGTGGGCCAGGATGCCGGCCGCGCCGGGCTGACCGGGCGTGGGCGTCAGGGCGGTGGCCAGCTGTGACTCCCAGTCCTCCACCTCGCGGGCCAGGCGCATCTGCGCGATGCGGTTCTTCTTGAGGTTCTGCCGGGCGGCGTCCAGCTTCACGGGGTCCTGGGTGTCCATCTCCAGGTCCGCGAGCTTCGACTCGAGCTTCTTCAGGCCGGCGACGGCGTAGCGCAGGTCGGCGCGGCGGGTGTCCAGCGTCTTGCGCAGGCCCTTGACCTTGCCCTCCACCGCGTCCACGGCCCGCTTGAAGCGGGTGGTGATGACCTTCTGCTCCGCGCACTCGTCCTCGTACTGAGCGAGGTAATCCTGGTACGCGACATCCTCGTCGTTCATCTCCGCTTCCAGCACCGCCAGCTCCTCGCGGCGCGCCTCCAGCACCTCTTCGGCGCGGTAGACGCGTTCCATGGAGCGGGGGCAGTTCGGCTTGCCCGGGAGGATGTCCCGGGCCAGGTCGCCGAGCTGGAAGATGAGATCGTTGTAAGTCTCCTTCGCCATGGGCGGATTCATACGCCCAAGACGCCGGGACTGTCACCGGCCGAGCACGCCCCGCGGGGTGCCCGGCCTCTCTTCGCGCCGCGTCAGGAGTCCGCGGGCGCCGCCACGGCCTGGGATTCCCGCCGCACCGCCGCCATGGCCCCTTCCGCCAGGGCGAGCAGCTCCCGGGCGCGATCCTGTTCCTCGGTGCGGTTGAGTTCGCACACCCAGGCGGACGACAGGTCCGCGTGCTGGCGGGCCATCTCCGCCGTCGTCTCATAGCGCGCGGCCGACGCCCGGGCGAAGGCCCCTTCCCGGCGCAGCTCCAGCACCGTGTCCGGATCCAGGTCGATCTCCTCCGGGGGCACCGGCAGCGGCCCCCGTCCCAGCGCCGCCAGACGGGCCAGCAGCCGGGACGCATGCGCCCGACAGAAGGCGGCCAGCACCATCAGCCGCGCCCTCACGCGAGCATCGTTCATGCGTTCCGCCAGCCCCGTCATGCGGCGGGCCGACACCACTTCCGCCTCCCAAGCGGCGGCCAGTGCAGCGGCCAACCGGGTATGCCTCGCGCCCATCAGCGTCCCTCCCCCACCCTCATCAACCCCAAGCTAGGAACGCACGCCGATGAATTCAACCGGCCCCACGAGCAACCATCCAGTACAACCCGATCCCCGCGAGGCCGATGGACGACACGCGCATCACCCTCGAGTGCAGACGGGGCCTGCGCTGAACGATTCGCAGCACGGGCACCAGGAAGGCCATCACCACCGCCTGCCCCACCTCCACGCCCAGGTTGAAGCCCAGGAGCCCCGGCACCATCGCCTCCTCCAGCCCGTAGCCACGCAGCCCGCTCGCGAACCCCAGGCCGTGCACCAGGCCGAACAGGAAGGTGAGCCCCGCGCGGTGCCCGTGGCGCTTCAGCACCAGGTTCTCCAGCGCCATGTAGAGGATGGACGCGGCGATGGCGGCCTCCGCCCACCGCGTGCCGCGCGCGCCCAGCGTCACCAGGCCGAGCGCCGTCAGCCCCAGCGTCAACGAGTGCGCCAGCGTGAAGGACGTCACCAGCGCCAGCATCCGCCGGAACGAGCCGCCCACCAGCAGCACCGCGACCAGGAACAACAGATGATCCGCGCCCTCCAGGATGTGCCGCACGCCCAGGCCCACCCAGCCGGCGAAGCCTTCCACCGCCCCGGCCGGGCCCTCCAGCGACAAGGAGGGGTGGGCCTGATCCGCGAAGTCCGCGCCCGCCGGAGCGCCGCCCTCCGCCGGCCCCGCGCGGATCACCCGGTAGCCCGCGGGCAGCGCGTCCAGCACACCGAAGGTCTGGTGGAGCGCCCCCGGAGGACAGCGGAAGTCCGCGCGCAACAGCACGCCCCGCCCCGCGTCCCAGGCGCCGCCTGAGGATTGGAGGATGCACGGCGCCCCGTCCGCGAACAGGGGCGCGCGGATCCAGACGCGCGCATCCAACCGCGCGCGCTGGGATTCGAACAGGGAGGGATCGCCATCGCGCGCGGTGAGCTCGGGCACGAGCAGGCGCAGCGTGTCCGGGGTCAGCGTGAGCGTCTCGCGCACGAGCGCCGGGGACGCACCGTCGCGGACGGCCCGCACGGAGATCAGATCCGCCTCGTGGGCGTGGGCGGCGCCGGCCCCCAGCAGGGCCAGGGCCATCAGCGCCGCCCGGACGGCAGGGCCGGGCTTCATCGCGACCGCGAGCCTGCCCTCCGCGCGCCCCGGCCGTCCACTGCCGGGTGTCCACGCGGGGGCGAAGCTCCGCGAGCGAGCGACCCCGGCTGCTACTCCGGCACGAATTCCAGGTTCACCTGCCGGCGTCCGCTCAGCCCGCCGTGGTGCGCGCCGCAGCGAGGACAGACGAGGGGCGCGTCCCAGTCCCACGACGCCTGCACCTCTTCGCCGCAGCAGAGCATGGGCAGCGTGCGCAGCACCTCTTCATCCGGCGGCAGCGGCCGGGGCAGCGGCTCCGGCGCCACCGACACGAAGGTGGGGTGCGGGTTCTGCGACAGCGTGCGCTGCACGTACGCCAGCTGTTCGTAGCGCACGTGGTTCGCCCACGAACGCGCCATCTGCTCCACGTGCGCGGACTGCTCCGGCGTGAGCCACGCGTCCGGCAGCGCGCGGTGACCGCAGTACAGACAGTGAAACGCGGGCAGCTCCTCCGCCGTGTACGCCTCGTGGACGTTCTCGAAGGGGAAGTAGCCGGCCAGCAGCCGCTGCAACATCCCCGGATCATGCCGGTTCGGCCGCGTCTTGAAGTTGCGCTGGCAGCGGGGACATTCGCGCCGGACGAAGCCCGCCTTGTCGCGTGGCAGCTCCAGCCACGCCATGTCCAGCTCCGGCACGTTCACGCCAGCCCCCGCCGGCGACCCAGCGAAGCGACGGCCAGCACGAACGCGATGACGGAGAACACCAGGAGGAGGTGCACCCACTGCCCCTCCGTCGAACCGGTGATCAGCCCCATCACCCACAACACCATCAGAATGATGCCCATGGTCCAGAACACGCCACGCCTCCCGCCCGCACAGGGCCCACGATTAGGACGAGGCGCAAGCTAGGAACGCGGCCCCCCCGCGGCAACAGGGGGGAGGTTTCTGCAGCCTCAGGTTGGGAAACAAACTTCCCTCCCCGGGCATTTTTTCAGACCGGCCAGGGGCGTCCGGGACCGCTCCGGACGCGCTCTATAAGGATCCTACAAGGAGGCATACACACGCATCGTACGCTGGCACGTTGTCTGCTTAGTCGCTGGGTGTGGGCGAGTCAGCGGGCGCGTGCGGTCGGGCGCCAGGGGAGGGCGAGATGCGGGGTTGGACGGTGGCGATGGCGGCGGCGGTGGTGCTGGTGGGGACGGGCGCAGGGGCTTTCCCGGTGCAGGTGCCGGTGGGTGCGCAGGGTGAAGCGCCGGACGTGGCGGCCCTGCGGGCGGAACTGGCGCAGAAGGACGCGCAGCTCAAGGCGGCGCTCGCACGGCTTCAGGTGTACGAGGACGAGGCGGACTTCGTCCGCGCGGAACAGATGGGCGTCGTCGAGGCCGTGCGCGCCTCCGGTCTCCCCGAGCGGCAGCAGCGCCGGCTGGCCGTCGCCATCGTTCGCGAGGCGGAGCGCAACAACCTGGATCCGATGCTGGTGGTGGCGCTGATCCGCTGCGAGTCCTCCTTCAACAACTACGCGGTGTCCGGGGTGGGCGCCATGGGCCTCATGCAGGTGATGCCGGACACGGGCAAGTACCTGGCGGGCAAGGCGGGCTATCAGCTGGGCCGGCACACCAACCTCTTCGACTTCGAGACCAACGTAAACCTGGGCACCGCGTACCTGGCGGAGCTGATCAGCCGGTTTGGAACCGTGGAGGGCGCGCTCGTCGCCTACAACGCGGGCCCCACCACGGCCCGGAAGATCCTGGCGAAGAAGGAGAACCGGGTGAAGTTCATGGCCGGCTATCCCGCCAAGGTCGTGAAGGAGTTCCAGAAGCTGAAGGCCCAGCAGGAGCGCGCGGTGAGCCTGCGTGCTGCCCAGCCGACGGAAGGTCGCAAGGGTTGACCGTTGCGTGACAGGACTTCCGCTCGATCGCCAACACTCGGGCGGAAGTTGCACGCCTGCCACTGACTGAAAGACCCGTGAAGGTGCACTGTTGTTCTCCGGCTGCGCACCCCCATGGGTCACCTTGGGAAAGCCGGACCCCACACGGGGTCCGGGATGTGCATCAGCCGCCAATCACCTTCGCAGGCTGCACACAGGTGCACACCTCAGCAGGAGCGCGGAACATGACGGGGCTTCAGATTCTTCGGGAAGAGGCGGCGGGACGGGTCACCCTGCGGCTGGAAGGAACGTTGGACGGTCGCACGGCGCAGGAGCTGAGCCTGTCGCTGCAGTCGCTGGCCAAGAGCGAAGTGGTCCTGGACTTCGCGCACCTGCGGGAGTTCAAGGACAGCGCGGTGGGGGTGCTCACCCACGGTCTGAAGGACAGCGCGGTGCAGATGCGCGGCCTGGCCACGCACCACGAGCGGATGTTCCGGTACTTCGGCGTGCTGTCCTCGCCGGCGACCCACCGGGCCTGGTACACGCCCGAGGACGTCCTCTCCGTTTAGAGGCGGCAGTGCCCCGGGCAGGCCCCGCGCATCCAGGAAGCCTCCGCGCAAGCAGGCGGGCTCCGAATGCGAAGGTGCCGCCCTGGAGGGTGTGCCGGCTCGCGGTCGCCTGGGTTAGAGTCCGCCCAGGATGACCCAGCCCGCCCGCGTCCTCGGTCCTGTTCTCACCCCTGCTTCCGCGCGCGCGGTGATGGAGCGGCTCGCCGCCCAGCTTGGCCGCGCCGTGCAAGGCAAACCCACGGAGGTACAGCGCGTCGTCACCTGCGTGGTGGCGGGCGGGCACCTCCTGTTGGAGGACATGCCGGGGGTGGGCAAGACGACGCTGGCCGAGGCCCTGGCCCGCGCGTGTGCCCTGTCCTTCGCCCGCATCCAGTTCACCGCGGACCTGCTGCCGGCCGACATCCTGGGCGCGCAGGTGTTCCACTCGCAGACGGCCACCTTCTCCTTCCGCCCCGGGCCGCTGTTCCGGCAGCTGGTGCTGGCGGACGAGCTCAACCGCGCCCCGCCGCGCACCCAGTCCGCGCTGCTGGAGGGCATGGCGCAGGGCCAGGTGTCGCTGGACGGAGAGACGCACCCCCTGCCCTCGCCCTTCACGGTGGTGGCGACCCAGAACCCGGTGGACTTCTCCGGCACCTACCCGCTGCCGGACTCCCAGTTGGACCGCTTCCTCGTGCGCCTGTCGCTGGGCCACCCGGCGCCGGACGTGGAGGCGCGCCTGCTCACCACGCGGGGCGCGGCGTCCCCCCTGGCGTCGGTGGAGGCGGTGACGGGGCCGGAGGAGCTGGCGTCGCTGCGCGACTTCGCCGCGGAGGTGAAGCTGGACGCATCCGTGGCGGAGTACGTGGTGCGGCTGGCCAGGGCCACGCGCGAGCACGGCGACCTGGAGCGCGGCGCCTCCACCCGCGCGGTGCTGGCGCTGGGGTCCGCCGCCCGGGCCCAGGCCCTGTGGGAGGGGCGCGACTTCGTCACCCCCGGCGACGTGCGCACCATGCTGGTGCCCTGCTGGGCGCACCGGGTGCTCCTCAGGAGCGCGGTGCAGGGCGTGTCCGCGCGCGATGAGGCGGCGCACCTGGTGGAGGAGCTGTCCCGCAAGGTGGCGGCGCCCCGGTGAAGGCCCCCGCCCGTCCCCCCTTCCGGGCGCGGCTTCGCGCCCTCTTGCGTCCGCCGCGCACGCTGTCGGTGACGAAGACGGGCCGCACCTATCTGGTGGTGACGTTCGGCGTGGGGCTGGGCGCCCTCAACACCGGCAACAACCTGCTGTACCTGCTGCTGGGCCTGCTGCTGAGCATGGTGGTGGTGTCCGGCGTGCTGTCGGAGCGCTGCCTGCGCGACCTGACGGTGCGCCGGGTGGGCGCCGACGCGGCCTTCGCGCGCGAGCCCTTCGCCTACCGCTGGGCGGTGTCGCGCAAGGCGGGGCACGGCTTCGCGCTGACGCTGGCGGAGGACCTGTCGCCGCTCGTCGGCACCGGCCGGCTGGGACACCTTCCCGCGGGCAGGGAGCTGGTCGTCCGGGCGGACCTGGCCGCGCCCCACCGGGGCCCGGTGAAGCTGTCCGGCGTGCGCGTCACCACCACGTGGCCCCTGGGCCTGTTCGCCAAGACGCGGGTGTTCTCGCTGGAGGGCACGCTGCTCGTGTACCCGCGCCGAGGCTACGCCTGCCGTGAGCCCGGCCCCGCGGAGACGGGCCCCCGGGGCGAGGCGGGCAGCCCGCGCCACCAGGACGGCACCGGCGACGTGGCGGGCCTGAGGG
Source organism: Myxococcaceae bacterium (assembly GCA_004173515.1). Classification (GTDB taxonomy): domain Bacteria; phylum Myxococcota; class Myxococcia; order Myxococcales; family Myxococcaceae; genus Corallococcus. The sequence continues at coordinate 29,314 of SECN01000124.1, forward strand.
AGCTGGCGCCGGGCGAGGACGCGCGCCGCATCCACTGGAAGAAGAGCGCCGCGGCCGGACGCCTGCTCAAGGTGGAGCGCGAGCGCGAGGAGCGCCGCATCTGGAAGCTCGCGCTGGCCCCGGGGCTCGAGGGCGAAGCGCTGGAGCGCCAGTGCGAGGAGGTCGCCGCCCAGGCGCACCAGTTGCTGGGCGCGGGCAACGAAGTCGGGCTCCAGTTTCCGGACCGCATGCTGCGTCCGGCGGCGGGCGCCGGGCAGGAGCGGCGCATCCTCCAGGCGCTCGCGTGGGTGGGCTTCGAGGACGTGGACGCCGCGGCGAAGCGGGAGGCGGCGTGAAGCGGCCCCTGCGCCTTCGTCTGGTGTTGCGAGACCTGGGGGCGGGCGCCGCGTTTGGCGCCATGGCCGTGTCCGGGCAGCTCCCGCTGTGGGTCCTGGGCGTCTTCCTGCTGTCGCTGGTGCTGGCGCTGTGCGACGTGCGGCTCGTGGCGCGGCACGCGCGCCTGTCGGCGGTGCTGCTGTTGTTCGCGGCCGTCCTCCTGGGCCTGCGGCTGACGTCCGGCGCGATGAACGCGGTGGTGGCCGCGTGTGCCTTCGCGGGGCTCATCTCCGCGCAGCGGATGCTGTCCACGCCGGACAGCGCCTCGGACGGCCAGACGCACCTGACGGGACTGCTGATGGTGGCCGGCGGCGCGGCGCTGTCGGGCGACATGACGTACGCGCTGTGCCTCATCGCCTTCGGGGTGCTGGCCAGCCTGTCGCTGGCGCTGGGCGTGGTGGAGGCGGCGGTGCCGGACGGCGAGCCCGTGCCGGTGCGCTCGGTGCTGCGGCCGCTGTCGGGCGGCCTGACGTTCGCGGTGGCCGGCGCGATGGCCTTCTTCATCCTCTTCCCCCGCCTCAACTGGGCCATGGTGGGCCCGCGTTCGGCGCCGGGCTTCGGCGCGGTCAGCAGCGCGGGCTTCTCCGACACGGTCCGGCTGGGCGGCGCGGGCACCATCAAGAGCAACCCGCGCGTGGTGCTGCGCGCCACCCTCACGCCCGACCCGGGCCGCGACGAGCTGGACGCCTACTGGGTGGGCCGCACCTACGACACCTTCGACGGCCAGGAGTGGACGAACGTCGTCGGCGCCCAGCGCACCGAGCGGCAGATCACCCTGCGCCCCGCCAGCGACACGCTGCTGCACCAGCGCATCGAATTGCTGCCCGCCTACGGAGGCCGCACGCTGGTGGCGCTGGAGTCGCCGTCGCGGCTGGGCAACGCCGTGGCCCTCACGCCCACCGGCTCGCGGGCCAGCACCGTCCAACTGCACGGCGGAGGCGAGGTGCGCTTCACCGTCACCGCGCCCGCGTACACGTACGAAGCCTACAGCCTGCCCCCGGACGCGAAGGCGGAGGTCCCTTCCAGCCTGCGCTCCGAGGAGCGCGATCAGCTCCTCGCCCTGCCCGAACACCTGGATCCGCGCGTGGCCCGACTGGCGGCGAGCGTGCTCAACGGGGAGAAGGAGCCGCTGGCCGCCGCGCGCAAGCTCGTCAGCCACCTGCAACGCGACTACGCGTACACGCTGGACCAGGGGGGCGGCTCCCAGGAGGATCCGCTCGCGGACTTCCTCTTCGTGCGCAAGGCGGGGCACTGCGAACACTTCGCCACCGCGCTCACGGTGCTCCTGCGCACCCAGGGCATCTCCGCGCGGCTGGCCACCGGCTTCTTCGGCGGGGCGCGGATGGACGGCGGCTACCTGGTGCGCGCCGGGGATGCCCACGCCTGGACGCACGTCTTCGTGCCGGGGCGCGGCTTCGTCACGGTGGACGCCACCCCGCCCTCGCACCGCGCCAGCCAGGGCTCCGAGCTGCTGGAGAAGCTGCTCGCCCTCTATGAAGCCGTGGAGGGACGCTGGCGACAGTCCGTCGTCGACTACTCGTTCCGCGACCAGTTCGAGCTGGCCAACAAGCTGGTGCGCCCGCCGCGCCGCCCCGCGGAGGGCGCCGCCACCTCCAGCCACCTGCCCCCCCTGCGCGCCTGGGTGACGGCCGCCGTGGCCGCCTTCGTCGTGTGGCGCCTGGGCCGCCTGGTCGCCCGCTGGCCCCGCCGTGCCCTGCGCCTGGAGGCCACGCGCTTCCTGGACCGGGTGGAGGCGCAACTGGCCCGCGCCCACGTGCCCCGGCGCGAGGACGAATCGCTCGAAGACCTCACCACGCGGCTTGCGCGCGAGGGCCATCCGCTGGCCCTGGCGCTCACGCCCCTGACGCGCCGCTACCTGGAAGCACGCTTCGGCGGACGGGCCCTGCGCGAGGGCGAGGCCGAATACCTGCTGTCGACGTTGCGGCGCGCGCTGGACGCCGAGGCCGCCCGCCACGCCGCGAAGCCGGCCGAGCAGGCAGGCCCTACCGCCCGCGCCTCCTGAACGGAACGGAAGTGCCCTCCGGAAGGAAGCGGCCTTCCGCTCCCGGTCGCCCCCCCTCCTCAGGGACGTCCGGGCGGAACCGAAATGCCAACGACCGCGCCTTGCGCGGCCATTAAGCGTTTCCACGAACCTTCATCCGCGAGCGCGGCGACGACGCGCGCCCGGGGGCGGAAGAGACGTGCACTTTCTACCCACTCAGGCCCGCGGATTTCCTCCGCTGGCCGGGTAACGGTTACAGACCGCCCTACCCTGGTGCCCCCCTGTGTCCGCCAACCCCTTGGAGACACACGCGAATACATCCGACCGCGGTTGGCATCCCGGTTGCTCAAGGCACTCCACGTCAAGTTGTAGGACTTGAACCCAGAGCACCTTTCAAACGCCTCCCCACCGTAGGAGGCCCCAATTCGGAGAATCCATCCATGCAGGCCTCGACCGAGCAGTCGTCCAATTCCGGCTCCCTAGCGATGTATCTCTCGGAGATCAACCAGTACAACCTGCTGAAGGTGGAGGAGGAGCAGGAGCTGGCGCGCCGCTTCATCAAGGGCGACCTGGCCGCTGGCCACCGCCTGGTGACGGCCAACCTGCGCTTCGTGGTGAAGGTCTCCTATGAGTACCGCTCCTACGGCATCAAGATGTCCGACCTCATCCAGGAGGGGAATATCGGCCTGATGAAGGCGGTGCAGAAGTTCGATCCGGACAAGGGCATCCGTCTCATCTCCTACGCGGTGTGGTGGATCCGCGCGTACATCCAGAACTACATCCTGAAGAGCTGGTCCCTGGTGAAGCTTGGAACCACGCAGGCGCAGCGCAAGCTGTTCTTCAGTCTGGCGCGCACGCGCCGCGAACTGGAGAAGCTGGGCAGCGGCGACGCGGTGGTGAACGTGGATGAGATTGCCCGCAAGCTGCACGTGAAGCCGGGCGAGGTCCGGGAGATGGAGCAGCGCATGGGCGGCAGGGACTTGTCCCTGGACGCGCCCATGGGCGAGGACGGCGGCAACAGCCACGTGGACTTCGTGGTGAGCGCCGCGGCGCCCCAGGACGACGAGTTCGCGGACAAGGAGGAGGCGGGCCTCATCAACAACCGCGTGCGCACCGCGCTCATGCGCCTGGATCCGCGCGAGCGCTTCATCATCGAGCAGCGCGTGATGAACGAGCGCCCCATGACGCTCAAGGAGCTGGGCGAGCACTTCGGCTTCTCCGGCAGTGCCCACGCCACCCCGCCGCCCCACTCAGGGCGTGTGGGGTGCGCGTGTTTCGAAGGACACGGGGCTTTTCGCGCACGGACAGGGACCCTGCTAGAAGGGGCCCCTGGTTCCCTGTCAGGAGTGCCTGCTTGTCCCACGCCTCAAAGCCGGTCGTCGATGATCGCGTTCCCCTCGCGGAGGCCCACGGCCCCGCCACGCACAAGCCCTATGTGCCACCGGAGCAATCACCCGCCGAGCTGACGATCCGCGGACTGGTGCTCGGCTCGGTGCTGGGCATCGTGTTCGCGGCGTCGTCCGTGTACCTGGCCATCAAGGTGGGCCTCACGGTGTCCGCGTCCATCCCGGTGGCGGTGCTCTCCATCGCCATCTTCCGGGCCCTGGG
>SECN01000125.1 GCA_004173515.1 Myxococcaceae bacterium
GACCGCCGCGGTGGGGACCGCCGGGTTGCCCTCCGGGAGCGCCCCCTCCACCTGCTCCGGGGGGATGGCCGGCAGCCGGATGACGAACGTGGTGCCTTCGCCCACCCTGCTCTGCACGCTGATGCTGCCGCCGTGGTTCTTCACGATGCGCTGGCAGATGGCGAGCCCCAGCCCCGTGCCCTTCTGCTTCGTCGTGAAGAAGGGCACGAAGATGTGCGGCTGCTGATCCAACGGGATGCCCGGGCCGTTGTCCGTGACGCGCACCTCCACGAACTCGCCGCCCGCGCTGCGGAAGTCCCCGAAGCGCTCCGGCTTCTCCGTGCGCACCGTGATGCAGCCCTTCTGCGAGCCCATCGCCTGCACCGCGTTCTGCACCAGGTTGATCAACACCTGCTTGAGCTGCTCCGCGTCGCCGTCCGCGCGCGGCAGCCGCAGGTCCAGCTCCACCGCAAGCTCCGCCGTGTCCGGCATGTCGTTCTGGATGAGCCGCATCGTGCGCGTCACCACCTCGTTGAGGTCGGTGGGCCCGAAGCTCTGCTTGAGCGGACGCGAGTAGTCCAGGAACGCCGTCACCACGCCGTTGAGCCGGTTGACCTCCTCGACAATCACATCCAGGAACTCGCCGTCCTCGCCCGGCAGCTTCTTGGGGTCCAGGCACTGCGCCGCGCCCTTGATGGCGCCCAGCGGGTTCCGGATTTCATGCGCCAGGCCCGCCGCCATCTCACCCAGCGCCGCCAGACGGTCGCGCTCGCGGATCTTCTCGTACAGCTTGGAGTTCTCCAGCACCGTCGCCATCCGCTCGGAGACCTCCAGGATGAGGGCGATCTCATCCGACGCGTACGCCTCCGGCACCCGTTCGTCCCACAGGTTCAGGAACCCGATGACCCGATCATTGCTCATCAGGGGCACGCTGATGCCCGCGCGCATCTGGAGCAGCGCCGCGCGCGTGTCGTTGAGCCGCTTCAACTCATCCCGGAAGCGCTTGCCCTCCACCGCCTGCACCCGCATCACGGAGATGCGGCGCTCCACGTTCTCCAGCAGCACCGCCTTCTGGCCGCTCGCCACCGCGAACAGCACGCCGCGCGCCGCCGCCGTGTCCAGCAGCGGCACCGGCAGGGGCCCCCGCGAGTCCAGGAGCCGGTAGCCGGGCCGGTCCTCCGCCATCAGGTACACCGACGCGTGCGTCACGCGCCCCGTCTCGTGCAGCGCGTCCAGCACCACGCGCGCCAGTTCGGAGATTTCGATGACCGCGGTCATCCGCACGCGCAGGGCGCCCAGCGTGCCCAGCAGGGCGAAGCGTTCGCGGAAGAAGATGCGCACCACCATCTCCTCCACCTTGGTGCGCAGCGGATCCAACAGGATGAGGATGACGAACGCGGCCACCACCGTGTTGAAGACGAACAGCGACGTGTTCTCGTCCACCCACGCGGTGAGCACCGTGAAGACCGCGGCCAGGATGACGGCCAGCACCGTCTGCGAGGCGATCTTCCCCAGGAGCTCGTGCAGGTCCATCAGCCGCAGCCGCAACAGCGTCTGCGCGAGGAAGAACAGGTAGAGCGTCGCGAAGACGGGGCCCAGCGTGGGGAACGGGATGTCGTAGCGGGACAGGTAGTCCAGGCCGGAGAACAGCACCGCCGCCCCCGCGCCGATGGCCAGGTACGCCAGCCGGAACTGCTCGATGCGCGACTCCGTCGTCCGCACCCGGTGCACCAGCAGCGACACGGAGGTGAACAGGGCCCCCAGCACCCAGGCCCCCATCGCCACCCGCGCCCATGCTTTGTCCGCCAACGGCGTGACGGCGACGGTGAGCCCCAGCACGGCGGACAGGAGGGCAAGCCGCCGACCGACCAGATGGGTCCCTTTGCTGACGCCCAGGAACTCGAGGAAGAAGGCGACCGCCGCCCCGGGCACCAGGGAGACGACGAGCACCGTGGACCCGAGTGCGATGCGCGACACCCAGGGGTAGTCCTGGGAGGGAAAGATGCTGTGGAAGAAGAGGCTGAGGTAGTACCCGGCGACCGTCAGCGTGAAGACGGAGTAGAGGGTGAGCACCCGTGGACGCCCGGGGCGCAACAACATGGACACGCCCAGCGCCAGGCCGATGATGGAAGCAAGCAGTGCGCTCTGTGTGCGGATATCCATGTGCAGGCGGACAGTCTAACCTCTGACGGGGGCTGGAAATTTTCCAGGTGCCCCCAGTTGTCCTCGGGCGTGCCCGAGCGCATCTCCCAGGGTCCCCGAGGCCCCCGCGAATGAAAGTCTCCCTCCAGCATCTCGCCCTCCTCGCCTCCGCGGCCCTCTTGTCCGCGCAGGCTCCCGCCCCCACCGTCTCCACGCCCACGCCCGCTCCGACGCAGGTCGCCACGCCGACGCCGGTCGCGGCTCCGACGCCCGCCGTGGCTCCGACGCAGGTCCTGGCCCCCACGGGGCTCGCGGGCGCGGCGTCCACGGACGACACGGATCAGGCCCCCACGACGCGCACGGACAGCGCGCCGTCGGAGGCGCAGCTCACGCCGCCGCCGGACGCGGACAAGGCCCCGTTGCCGGGCGGCTACGTGCAGGTGCTCAACCCGGCGTTCCCGGGCCTCGCGCCGCCGACGCCGGTGGTGCACCGGGGCCGTCGCTACGGGCTGGAGGACCTCACGCCGTACTTCGCGGAGGGCAAGAAGAAGGAAGCGAAGGACGCGTTCGACAAGGGCCAGTACACCAAGGCGCGCACGCTGCTGGAGGGCGAAGGGGACAGCGCCCCGGTGCGCTACCTGCGCGCGCTGTCGGCGGTGCGCGCCGGGGACGACAAGTCCGCGGCGACGGAGATGGCGGCGCTGGCCAACGACTACCCGGCGCTGAAGGACCGCTGCCTCACGCATGCGGGCGTGGCGCTGGAGTCCCAGGGCCGGCTGGATGACGCGGCGGCCAGCTTCAAGCAGGTGCCGGAGGACTCGCGGATGTACGTGGACGCGCGCCTGGGGCTGGCGCGAGTGCTGCGCAAGAAGAAGGACTACGACGGCGCCATGGAGGCGCTGACGCCGCTGACCCAGCGCGCCATGACAGGCTGGGGCCGCAACGTGGGCGCCGAGGCGCTCATCGCCACGGCGGACCTCGCGGTGGAGAAGAAGGACCGCGCCGCCGAGCGCGCCGCGCTGTGGCGCCTGTGGGCAAGCCAGCCGCTGTCGCCCATCGTCAAGCAGGTGGAGAAGCGCCTCAAGGGGCAGACGCCGCCGCTGGACGCGAAGGTGGGCCGCGCGGAGGCGCTCATCGAAGCGCACCGCAACAAGCAGGGCCTGGCCATCCTGGAGCCGATGCTGCCGACGCTGAAGCTGCCGGACGCGCTGGCGTGCAAGGCGCACTTCGCCTTCGGCAAGGGGCAGCGCAAGGAGCGCCAGCACACGCGGGCCATCCAGGTGCTGACGCCCGTGGTCGAGCAGTGCAAGGACCGCGACCTGCTGGCGCGCGCGCTGTACGTGCTGGGCTCGTCGCGCTCCATCGTCGACCAGGCGCGCGGCACGGAGACGTACGAGCGGCTGGCGCGCGAGTTCCCGGACCACTCGTTCGCGGACGACGCGCTCTTCTACGCGGCGGACCTGTACGTGAAGACGTCCCGGCCCAAGGAGGCCATGGCGCGCCTGGACGAGCTGGCGCGGCTGTACCCGAAGGGCGACTTCCTGGGCGAGGCGCTGTTCAAGGCGTTCTGGGTGGCGCGCACGTCGAAGGCGGAGGACGGGGGCTTCTCCTTCCTGGATCGCATCGAGGCGCAGTTCGCCAACGCGGACGAGTCCTATGACGTGGAGCGCGCGCGGTACTGGCGGGCCCGCACGCTGGAGGAGCGCGGCAACATCCAGGGCGCCGCGGAGCTGATGGAGACGCTCGCGGTGGAGCACCCGGCCACCTACTACGGGCTGATGGCGCGCTCGAAGGTGGGGGAGCTGGACAAGCCCCGGCTGGAGCGCATCTCGCCGTCCATCTTCGAGGTGCCGGAGTCCGCCAGCCCCTGGCCGCTGTTCGCCGGGCCCATGGGCGAGGACTCGCACTTCCGCGCGGGCGTGGAGCTGTTGCGACTGGGCTTCCCGGACTCGGTGTCCTCGGAGCTGATGCTGGTCAACCGCTCCAACCAGCCGCCGGAGTCCATGCGCCTGCTGGTGATGGTGCTGTCTCAGTCCGGGGATGCGCGCTCGGCGCACGCCATCGCGCGGCTCGCGCTGCGCAAGGACCTGAGCGGCCGCATCACCGCGCAGACGCGCCCGGTGTGGGAGGTGGCCTATCCCAACGCCTTCCGCGACCTCATCGAGAAGCACACCGTGCCCGCGGGCGTGGAGCCGGACCTGCTCCAGGCGCTGATGCGCGAGGAGAGCGCGTTGGACCCCAAGGCCCTCTCCTGGGCCGGCGCCATGGGCCTCACGCAGCTCATGCCCGCGACGGCGAAGGGCGTGGCGCGCGAGCTGAACGTGAAGAAGTTCACCGTGGAGTCGTTGCTCCAGCCGGAGCTCAACATCCGCTTCGGCGCGCACTACCTGGGCGGGCTCATCAAGCAGTTCAAGGGCCACACGCCCTACGCGGTGGGCAGCTACAACGCGGGCTCCGGCGCGGTGAACCGGTGGCGCTCGGCCAACCCCGACCTGGCGCTGGACGCGTGGGTGGAGGAGATCCCCATCGCGGAGACGCGCGGCTACATCAAGCGCGTGCTGCGCTCCTACAACACCTACCAGTTGCTCTACGGCCGCGTGCCCAAGGCGCCGGTGATGCCCAGCGCATCGCGTTAAAGTGGGAAATCCAGGCTGAAGCCTGAATTCGGGCATTCTTCATGGAGGGGCTGGGGCGGGCCGTGATTTCCTCGGCCGCCCATGACCCCACATCCCAAGAGAGTCGGTCCTGTCGTCATCCTGGCGGTGCTGTTGACGGGCCTGTGCTGGCCCGCGCTGGCGGCCGCGCAGAGCTGGTCGCTGACGAAGGAGCAGCGCCAGGCGTTCCTGCGCTACTACGCGCCGCTCATCTTCAAGCGCGCGAACGCGAACGACGGCCGGCATGGCTACGACTGGCTGACGAACTTCGACTTCGACCAGGACGGCGACTTCTCCAACAACAAGCTGCACTGGAAGCAGATCCCCCAGTACGTGGACGCGTCGCGCGCGGGGCCGAGCGCCTTTGACCAATGGCGCATCCGGCCAACGCTGTACACGTCGCTCATCGAATACATGGACGGGGGCAAGAACCTGATCCTCGTGTATCACCTGTATCACGCGCTGGATAAGAACGCGGCGGGCGACTACCAGCTCCACGACTGGGAGCGGGTGGAGTTGCAGGTGAAGAACGTGGTGGGCAACCCGGGCAGCGGCGAGTCCGTGGCGTACGCGGTGGTGACGCAGCACAAGCGCAACGTGGTGCGCCGGCAGGGCAACACGGACCTCCAGTTCATGCAGACGCCGTCCGGCAGCCACCTGCTCATCTGGCAGGCGGAGTGGTCCGACAAGCTGCTCGCGGCGCACGGCCAGGAGCTGCGCTTCGTCACCGAGCCGTACTCCTTCTTCGCGGGCCGGATGGCGTCCGGCGGGAAGGCGGAGGCGGACGTGAACAACGACGACGGTCGCAAGAAGCTGCACATCGCGTTCGTGCCGGAGGACGACGCGGCGGCGGTCGCGACGTTCAACGCGCAGCCGGTGCGGTACGCGACGGCGGACGCGCTGGCCACCCGCTACGACAACGGCAGCACCGCGAACTGGCCCGCCGTGAAGCGGGTGACGTACGAGCTGCAGGACATCGCGGACATCCTGCCCACGCACTGGGAACAGGGCGGCTACGCGACGCACTGGCTGCCCACGCAGGCGGAGACCTTCCTGCTGGAGAGCCCCATCGTGAACGAGGCGGGACAGGCGGAGGTGAGCCCGGGCCTGCAGCGCTTCTTCACGAAGACGCGGGACATCGAGAACGAGGACGACCGCGAGGGCTACCCGTCCAAGAAGTGGTTCTTCGGCACGTTCGAGCTCAACGACAAGGCGTCGGACACGGGCGGGGGCGGCTCCAATGTCTTCCACGACCGGTCCTGGGCCGGCACCGTGGCGGACTCGCGGGGCCGGACGCGGGCGAGCGCCAGCGGGTACACGGCTTCGCTGAATGCGTACTGGTGGCAGCACGACTACTTCGTGCACACGGGCGTGACGGATTCGTCGGACGGCGTGGAGCAGGGCTTCTGGCTGCCCGGGGCGTGGTACCTGCCGACCAACGGCGGGTTCGACGGCCGCTGGGTGCAGCTGTTCGACGACCGTCCGGGCCAGGAGTCCGGCGTCCGCTGAAGCCGGGGGCGTGACATGGGCCTCCACGGCGGGCCAGGAACGGCTACGGTCCCGCGCCTCTTGCCGTGGAGGAACACCCTTTGACGAATCCCTTGCTGGGGACGCAGTTGATCGCGGTCCCCGTGACGGCGCTCTACGCCGCCTTCAATGTCTTTCTCACGGTGGGGCTCAGCCTCAATGTCAGCCGGGTGCGTGCCCGGCACAACCTGTGGCGGGGCGACGGAGGACACGCGGATCTGATCGCCGCCATCCGCGCGCATGGCAACAACGTGGAGAACGTGCCCGTGGCGCTGCTGCTGCTCCTGGTGGCGGAGCTGTGCGGTGGCAACTCGATGGTGCTCCATGCGTTTGGCGGCGCGTTGCTCGTGGCGCGGGGGGCTCATGCGTCCGGGATGATCCTCGCCAGCCGTACCCAGGCGCTGGGGGCGATGCTGACGCTTGGGGTCCAACTGGGACTTGCCGGGTACATGCTCTGGCTGCGTCCCTGGGGCTGAGTCCTTCCCGGCATCTGGAAGGAAGCCTCTTGAGAGGCGTTTCGGGATCGGGGACTCATCTGGTCCTCATTGACTGAAGGGCGGGCAGCGAGAAGCGAGGCTCATTTCGCTGTCTGCTGCGTCTGGATTCAGGCGGTCGGGGTGAACGCGGGGCTGATAGGCTCGGGGGCAGTCTTCCCCACTCGTTTGCGTGAAGGACAACACGCCATGAGCCACATCGAAGCCCCCCCTCCGACGCCACCTCCCGACCTCAACCGCACCGCCGTGGAAATCGCTCCCGAGACCTTCTGGGTCGGCAAGCGCGAGCCCGGCGGCATCTTCTACGCCAACCCATACCTGCGGCGCTTTCGCGGGACGGACACGCGCACGAAGAAACCCTCCGAGTTCAACCTGCTCATCGACCCCGGGTCGAGCAGCGACTTCTCCACCATCCACACCAAGGTGGTGTCGCTGATTGGGGGCATGGACCGGCTGTCCGCGCTCTTCGTGAACCACCAGGATCCGGATGTGGGCTCGTCGGCGGCGATCATCTCCGCGCGCTATTCGCCGCGCGCGAGCATCCTGTGCTCGGAGGACACGTGGCGGCTCATCGTCCACTTCAACCTGCCGCGAAACCGCTTCATCCCCACGGAGAAGTTCTCCAACGGGTTGAGCGTGCCCACGGGGCACAAGCTGTTGCCGGTGCCGTCCCCGTTCTGCCACTTCCGGGGCGCGGTGATGCTCTATGATCCGCACACGCGCGTGCTCTTCACGGGGGACCTGTTCGGTGGGCTCACGGACTCCAAGGCGCAGGGCCTGTGGGCGGATGAGTCCGACTGGACGGGCATCCGGGCGTTCCATCAGATCTACATGCCGGTGAACTCGGCGCTGGTGCGCGCGGTGGCGGCCATCCGCAAGCTCACGCCCGCGGTGGAGATGATTGCGCCGCAGCACGGCCGTGTCATCCGGGGCAGGCTGGTGCAGCAGTTCCTGGAGCGCATGGAGCGGCTCCAGGTGGGCCTGGACATCATCGACGAGGCGCAGGACAAGACGTTCCTCCAGGCGTGGAACACGGTGGTGGACCGGGTGCTGGCGGTGGCGCGCGGCTACCTGGGTGACTCGGTGGAGGTGAAGCTCAACGCGAGCGACCAGCTGTCGGACACCGCCCGGTTCAATGGCAAGCGGCTGGAGGTGCACCGGATGGGCAAGTGGACCCTGGAGCACGTGGTGGATGTGCTCTGCCAGGGCGAGCCGCAGGAGATTTCCGGCCCCATCCTGGTGGAGGCCACCATCGCCGCCGCCGAGTACAACCTGCCCACGCCGCACCTGGACATCGAGGGCACCGGCTCACCGGCCCCCGTCTCCCTGCTGGAATCCTGAGAGGGGAGGGGCCGTGGTGCGTTCGAAGGATGAGGACTCCGGCGGGGTGACGTACCTGAGCACGGAGAAGTTGGACGCGCGGGGGTATCCACGGCCGGAGAGCACCCCGGTCTCGGACGGGAACGAGGCGACGTTGCGTCAGCTGACGCCGCCCATGTCCCCGATGGGCACGTTGATCCAAGGCGCGGTGACGCCGAGCACGCCGGCTGCCTTGGGGCTCGTCCCAGGGCAGGTGGTGGCGGAGCGCTACCGGGTGGAGAAGTGGCTGGGCGTGGGAGGGACGTCCACGGTGTACCAGGCGCTGGACGTGAAGAAGGGGCAGCGCGTGGCGCTGAAGGTGCTGGCGGTGCCCCACGCGGACGAGGCGATGGTGACGCGCTTCCGGCAGGAGGTGGAGCACGCGCGGGCGCTGGAGCACGTCAACATCCTGCATGTCTTCGACGTGGGCTGGGATGGGGCGCGGCACTACCTGACGGTGGAGCTGCTGGAGGGCAGGGATTTGCGGCAGGTGTTGCTGGAGGGGCGTCCCACGCTGGCCAGTGCGCTGCGCTGGCTGACGCACGCCACCGTGGCGTTGGAGCATGCGCACGCGCACGGGGTGCTGCACCGGGATGTGAAGCCTGGGAACCTGTTCATCACGCGCACGGGTGTGTTGAAGCTGATGGACTTCGGGCTGGCGAAGAGCACGCACGTGGTGGGGGCCACGGCGCAGGGGGCGACGCTGGGGACGCCGGAGTACATGGCGCCGGAGCAGGTGATGGGGACGGGTGTGTCCGCGGCCACGGACCTGTATGCGCTGGGCGTGGTGGCGTATGAGCTGTTCACGGGGCAGTTGCCGTTCCGCCACGCGCAGCCCGTGCCGCTGATGTTCCTGCACGTCCAGGAGGCGCCGGTGCCACCAAGGACGCTGCGTGCGGACCTGCCGGAATCCTTCGAGCAGCTCGTGCTGCGATTGATGCAGAAGCGGCCCGAGGACCGGTTCGCCAGCGCGACGGCGCTGCGCGTCGAGCTTGCGAAGCTGTGGCCGGAGGCTCTCAAACAGGCAGGGTGAGTGCCTGGGCGCTCGGCAGGCACTGCCTGGCGATGATATGGATGGGTGAGCTTTGGGGGCTCCATCCATGACCGTCCGTTTCAATCACACCATCGTCGCCGCGAAGGACAAGGTGCACTCCGCGAACTTCCTCGCGGAGCTGCTGGGGCTGCCGGCGCCCCAGCCTGCGGGGTTCTTCCTGGCGGTCAAGCTGGGCGACGGGGTGGCGCTGGACTACATGCAGACTGACGGCGACATCGCGGGTCAGCACTACGCCTTCCTCGTGTCGGACGACGTGTTCGATTCGCTGATCGCGAAGATCCGTGAGCGCGGGATCCAGCATTGGGCGGATCCGCACGCGCGGCACCCCGGTGAAATCAACACGCACGATGGGGGCCGAGGCGTCTACTTCCAGGATCCCTCGGGGCACTTCATGGAGGCCATCACCGTGCCCTATGGGGGGTGGTGAATAATATTGGGATTCGTTGCCGTTGTATGAGGATTATGTTTGCGGAGCAGGGACTGAAATTCTCTGGAAATGTACCAAGCCTTTCGACTCCATGGGGGGGGGATTTATTGGAAGCAGTTTTATTTTCGTTCTCGTTGGAGGCGCCGCAATTCTTCGAGAATGAGTGATTGGTTTCTGAAGTGCTTATTTAGTACTTCGATGAATGCAAAAATTATAATGACGATAAGTACTGTTTTCGTGTGTTCCAGTAGGAGAAAGAGGCCAATTAGTGGAGTTGCTATCCAGAAGATGATCCGACGGAAGTGCCACGCGATTCTGAGGGTCAGTCCGGTAATGATAAGAAATGGTGTTAAGGTTAGGGTGGTGATGGTTGTTGCGAGTAGGTCGATGTCGAAGAACGGAAGAAGCATCGTCATTGCGTCATAAATGCCTTTGTCAGTCGCTTCTGCGAGCAGTGTGGCCCAAAGATCGAATGCCCACTGGCGTACATCTAGGCGCAATGAGAGGAAGAAGCTGAGGGCCAGACTGGATGTGATCGTAAATGAAAGGAATGGGTGATTGGAGGCGAATTGCTCAAGCCGTGAGTTGGATTGAACAATGTTCGGCGGGGCGCTGGTGGAATTGGGTGAATTGTTTTCTGTTTGTGGGGGTTGTGGTTGGTTTACACGCTGCGGCGGACTGGGGAGAGGGGCGGCCTTCAGTTCAAGGGGGGCGTTGGGATCGTATTCCGCAAACAGTCTTGTTGAGCCAATTTGGATTACATCGCTCTTTTGGAGTAACTGGGCATTTACTTTTTTCCATTGACGTAGGTCCCATTTGTCGAGCCTGAATCAATAATGAACAGTGCGCCTTCGAGGACTCGAAGCTCGCAGTGGTGGCCAGATGCTTCTTCATCGGCAAGGGCGAGATCGCACGTGCTGGAGCGACCGACTACAACCACCTTCCGTGGGAAAGTTGAGATGCATTCGGAATGTTTGATCGCATTGCGGTGGCTGGGGGTGTATGTGATGCGGATCATTGGCGAGACTTTAGCATGTAGGTGGTCTTAAGGTTGTCTTGGGGCATGTGCCCCGACTGTGTAAAGTTGCTGCTCGAACAATGGGGTGTGGCCGCTTCCGTGGAACGGATGCGGTCGGTGTCGCCTGCTCCCGCAGCGCGGCTTGCGTCCTACATCGCGGAGTGGGGACGTATTGGCTTGGCGGGGCTTGCTGCAAATGGCGGTTTCTGCTGCCGATTAGGGAATGGGGCTGGCCTTCGTTGGCTGTCACTGGTGCTCCTGCGTAGTGCCAGTACTCCAGTAGACTCCCGGCCCATGGGCGCTGCATCGAAACCCCCGGAAGGGAAGAACGCGCTTCTGCGCAACCTTCCCTCAATCGAACAACTGCTCCGGCGGCCGTCGCTGGAGTCCCGGCTCGCGAACCTTTCGCATGCGCGCGCGGTGGCGGCCCTGCGGCTCGCCGTCGAACGCGTGCGTGCCCGCCTGTTGAACGGTGACGCGCGGCCCTTCGAGGACGCGGACGTCGAAGCCGCGCTCGCCTCCCTGGCCACGCCGAACCTGCGGCCCGTGCTCAACGCCACCGGCGTCGTGCTCCACACCAACCTGGGCCGCGCGCCCCTCGCCCCCGAAGCCGTGGAGCGCGTCGTCGCCGTCGCCCGGGGCTACTCCAACCTGGAATACGACCTGGACGAAGGCGAACGCGGCAGCCGCTACGCGCCCCTCGTGGGCCTGCTGCGCACGCTCACCGGCGCGGAGGACGCGATCGTGGTCAACAACTGCGCGGGCGCCGTGTTGCTCGTCCTCGCCGCGCTCGCTTCTGGTCGCGAGTGTGTCGTGTCACGCGGCGAGCTCGTCGAAATCGGCGGCGGCTTCCGCGTGCCGGACGTCATGCGTCAGTCCGGCGCGAAGCTCGTGGAGGTGGGCACCACCAACCGCACCCGCCGCGCGGACTACGCCTCCGCCCTGGGCCCCGACACCGGCCTCATCGCGAAGGTGCACCGCTCCAACTTCGCCCTCGTCGGCTTCACGGAAGAAGCGTCGCTCGCGGAACTCACCGAACTGGGGCGCGCCCGTGACGTGCCCGTGTTCCAGGACCTGGGCTCCGGAGCGCTCGTGCCCCTGGTCGGGCCCGGGCTCACACTGGAGCCCACGGTGGGCCAGGCCATCAGCGCCGGGGCGGATGTGGTAGCGTTCTCTGGCGACAAGCTTCTGGGTGGACCGCAGGCAGGCGTCATCGTGGGCCGCAAGGACCTGCTCCAGCGCATCAAATCCCACCCGCTCGCACGCGCGTTGCGTGTCGACAAGATGACGGTCGCCGCTTTGGAAGCGACGCTCGAGCTGTACCGGGATGGCCGCCCCGAAGCGGTTCCCGCGCAAAGCCTGCTCGTCCAGCAGCCAGAGGTGTTGAGCGCCCGGGCCCACCACTTGTTGGATTTGCTCAAGGCGCACGGGGTCACCGCGCGAGCGGTGTCCGTGGATGGACAGGTGGGAGGGGGGGCCATGCCGTTGGCCCGGTTGCCTTCCTACGCTTGCAGCCTCACCGTTGGAGCGCCGGAAGTATTCCTGGAACGCCTGCGCGGCGGCGAGGTGCCGGTTATTGGCAGGATCGCGGATGGCGAGGTGGTTCTCGACGTCCGGTGTCTCTCAGAGGAGGACCTGGGTGTGGTCGCGCAATCCGTGGCGGCCGCCCGTTCGGGAAGCCAGCCATGATCAACAGCGCCGTGCTCGTGCTCAACCGGTACTATCAACCGGTTCATGTGACGTCGGTAAAACGCGCCTTCTCACTGCTGTATCAGGGCGTCGCGAAGGCCATCGACGCGCAGTACCGTTTGTACGAGTTCGCCGACTGGGCGGCCTTGAGTGCCACGCAGGACAGCATCACCACCATCGACCGCACCATCCGGGTGCCCCGCGTGCTCGTGCTCGGCGCGTATGACCACCTGCCCCGGGCCAAGGTGCGCTTCTCGCGCCTCAACATCTACGCGCGCGACAACGACACCTGCCAGTACTGCTCCAAGCAGCTTCCGCGCAGCGACCTCAACCTGGATCACGTCAACCCGCGCACCCAGGGTGGAAAGACCACCTGGGAGAACGTGGTGTGCTCCTGTGTTCCCTGCAACCTGAAGAAGGGCGGTCGAACACCGGAGCAGGCCGGGATGCGGCTGCTCAAGAAGCCGGTGCGCCCGCGCTGGACGCCGCTGTTCCGTGGCGCGATCCGCAAGGTCACCTACCGGGAGTGGCTGCCGTTCCTGCACCTGGCGGACATCTCGTACTGGAACGTCGAACTGCTCGACGAGTGACACCGACCGGCCCTCTGGTCGCCTGCTCCCCGACCCTTCGGGCGTCGGGGCGCGGGCAGGGGGGCGTCCCAGGATGGGTCGTGAAATGGCGGGGTGTCGACTCGGGCGGTAGGACGGGTTTTGATGCGAGCCTTCGTGAAGCCCGCCCCTTTGTCGTCGCCCCCCGGATCCGCTCCCGCCTCGTTGGCCAGCGCGCCGGCGCGTCCCTTGAGTGCCGTGGGTCCTGACGACACGCCCTCGGGCCCCGTGGGCCTGACGCGCCGGGCCCGCTCGCGCCGGATCATCGCGGTGGGCGGCGGCAAGGGCGGCATCGGCAAGTCGATGGTGTCCGCGAACCTGGGCGTCGCGCTGGCGCAGGCCGGCCACAAGGTGCTGCTGGTGGACGCGGACTTGGGCGGCGCCAACCTGCACACGTGCCTGGGCGTCGGGCCTCCGGAGTCCACGCTGTCGGACTTCCTGCGCCGCGGGAAAACGAACCTGGAAGAGGTGATGGTCTCCACCGGCGTGCCGGGGCTGTCGCTCATCGCCGGCGCGCAGGACTCGTTGGACGCGGCGAACCTCAAGTACGCGCAGAAGCAGAAGCTCCTGCGCACGCTGCTCGCGCAGACGGCGGACTACCTCATCCTGGACCTGGGCGCGGGCACCAGCTTCAACACGCTGGACTTCTTCCTGCTCGCGGATCACGGCCTGCTGGTGGTGCTGCCGGAGCCCACGTCGGTGGAGAACGCGTACCGCTTCGTCAAGGCGGCCTTCTTCCGCAAGCTCCAGCAGGTGGAGGCGCAGTACGGCATCCAGGACCTGGTGGAGGGCGCGCTGTCTACCCGGGAGGGTGGGTTGCGCACGCTCCATGACGTAGTCGCGCAGGTGCGCAAGAAGGCCCCTTCGGACGCGGAGCGGCTGGAGCGGGAGTTGGCGTCGTTCCGGGTCCGGCTGGTGGTGAACCAGGCGCGCACCGACGCGGATGCCAACGTGGGCGCCGCGATGGTGGCCGCCTGGAAGAAGTTCTTTGGCATCGACATGGATGATCTGGGCGCGCTGCGGTACGACGACGAAGCGTGGCGTGCGGTGCGCAAGCGCAAGCCGGTGCTCATCGAGCGTCCCGACTCGCCCGTGTCCCTGGGTCTCCAGCGCATCGCCACGCGTCTGCTGTCGCTCGACGGCCTTACCCCCGAGTCCGCAATCCCATGAAGCCCTTCGCGCAGCAGACCTACTACGAGATCCTGGAGGTTCCGCCCTCGGCGTCCGACGACGACATCCGCGCGGCCCATCAGCGCCTGATGGAGCTGTACTCGCCGGACTCCATCGCGGTGTACGCGCTGGGCGACCCGGATCAGGTGGGTGCGCTGCGCGAGAGGATGACCGAGGCGATGGAGATGCTCACCGACGCGGATCTGCGCGTCGAGTACGACCGGTCGCTCGGGCTGCCGACGGAGCGGCTCGCGAAGGCGAGCGTGGCGGCGGGCTCCGGGGAGAAGGCGGATTCGGCCGCGCGGGTCGCGGAGGCCCTGGCGACGGCGGCGGCCGCCCTGGCGAAGGCCGCGGGCGCGGTGGATGCCGAAAGGGTGGAGGCGGAGTCGCGACTGAAGGCCGCGGCGCCCGTGAATGAAGAGGAGGCCCCGCGCGCGAGCGGGTCGCCCGGAAAGAGCGAGGAGCGGATGCGCGGTGAGGAGTCGAAGCGGCAGGAGACTTCGGGCGAGGACGCGTCCCTCGCGACCCCCGAGCCGGTGATGGTGGGGGGCGTGGCGGTGGTGGAGGCGTTCCGTGCCTCGTTCACCCGGAGCCTGTCGTTCGTCTATGTCCCCGCCGGTCCACTGCGAGGGCAGGGCAGGGGTGTCCCCAGCGCGCCCCCGGTCGCGAGCACGCCGGCCCCCGTGGAGGCGACTCCTCGCGCTCCGGTCGAGGCCTCGGTGCCCCTGGCCGCGAACGCCGTCGAACCTGCGTCTGTCGTCGCGTCCCCGGACACCGGGGTGGGCCGTGTCGCTGCCGCCTCGCAGCCCGAGGCTTCCGCTTCGGGCGCCGTGGCCGCGACGTCCGCCGAGTCCGCGTCCGCTGCTTCGACCTCCGTGGCTCCGGTGGCCGACGGCCGCTCGGAGGCCGCGACGCCCGTGGCTTCGGTGGCCAAGGGCAGCTCGGAGGCCGAGACGCCTGTGGCCGAGGGCCGTTCGGAGGCCGCGACGCCCGAGGCCGCCAGTACGGACGCCTCCGCCTCGACGGCGGTGGCTTCTTCGTCGGAGCGTGCGGAGGTTTCCTCGAGCCCGGCTTCCGTGTCCGAGCGCATGGACGCCACCGCTCCGGCGCCGGTTGCTTCGGCTTCCGAGGCCGTTGACGCCGCGGCTTCGACGCCTGCTGTCTCCACGTCGGGTCACGCGGAGGCCGCTGAGTCGTCGACACCTGCCGCCGCCACGGCGGATGCGTCGTCGGCCGACCCGGTGACTCCCGCCGAGCAGACTTCCGGCACATCCACCGAAGCCAGCGCCACGCCCGCCCCGAGCGATTCCACCCAGGCGGAAACCCCCACGGCTCCGGAGGCCGCCATCGCCGCCGCCCCGGCCCCGGGGGAGTCGGATCCGAACCCCGCCCCGGACGCCCGCGCT
>SECN01000126.1 GCA_004173515.1 Myxococcaceae bacterium
CTGCGCCTGCTGCACGGTGCGTCGTGGGCGAGCTTCACCCCGGACGAGAGCTTCCTGCTCATCGCGCCGCTGTCCTTCGATGCCTCCACGCTGGAAATCTGGGGGCCGCTGCTGTCTGGCGGACGGCTCGTCGTCTTCCCGCCCCAGCCGCCCACGGATTTGGAGTTCCTGGGCCAGGTCCTGCGCCGTCATGCGGTCACGTCGCTCTACCTGTCCGCGGGCCTCTTCGCGCAGGTGGTGGACGTGAAGCTGGAGGTGCTGCGCGGACTGCGACAGCTCTTCGTGGGAGGCGACGTCCTGTCGCCCACGCACACGCGCCGCGTGGTGGAGACCCTGGGCCTGCCAGTGGTCAACGGCTACGGCCCCACGGAGGCCACCGTCTTCACCTGCTGCCTGCGCATGGACGGCCCGGAGTCCGTGCGCAACGACCTGATCCCCATCGGTCCCCCCGTGTCGAACACGCGGGTGTACGTGGTGGATGCGGCGCTCCAGCCCGTGCCCGTGGGCGTCCCAGGTGAGCTGCTCATCGGCGGTGACGGGCTCGCGCGCGGCTACCTCTCCCGTCCGGACCTCACGGCCGAGCGCTTCCTACCGGATCCGTTCGCGACGTCGCCGGGGGAGCGCGTGTACCGCACGGGCGACCTGGTGCGCTGGCGCGCGGAGGGGAGCGTGGACTTCCTGGGCCGCATCGACAGCCAGGTGAAGGTGCGCGGCTTCCGCATTGAACTGTCGGAGGTCGAAGCCGCGCTCAAGGGCTGGGGCCCTGGCCTCGCGGATGCCGCCGTGCTCGTGCGCGAGGATGTGCCGGGCGACAAGCGGCTGGTGGGTTACGTGGTGCCCGCGGTCGCCGGAGTCCTGGACGTCCAGGCCCTGCGCGAGCACCTGCGGCAGCGGCTGCCCGAGTACATGGTGCCGTCCGTCTTCGTGACGCTCGCCACCCTGCCCCTGAATCCCAGCGGCAAGGTGGATCGCAAGGCCCTGCCCGCACCGGACGCCGCGTCCACCGTGCGGCACGCACGCTTCGTGGAGCCCACCCATCCGATGGAGCAGCGCATCGCTCCCGTGTGGGCTCGTGAGCTGGGCGCCGACCGCGTGGGTGCGCACGACCACCTCTTCGACGACCTGGGCGGCACGTCGCTGTCCGTCGTCCGCATCGCCGCGCGCCTGCGCGAGGAGCTGGGCCGCGACGTGCCCGTGGTGTGGCTGTTCGAGCACCCCACGGTGGAGGCGCTCGCCTGGCGACTGGAGCGCGAGTCCCAGGGCGTCAGCGCCGACGTGGCCCCAGCACCCGGGCACCGCCCCCGTGAGGCACCGCCGCAAGGGAGCAGCTCCGGAGCCATCGCCATCATCGGCATGGCGGGCCGCTTCCCCGGTGCGAGGACGGTGGCGGAGTTCTGGAGCAACCTGCGCGGAGGCGTGGAGTCCATCACGCGCTTCTCGCAGGAGGAGCTGGAGCACATGCCCGGCCTGCCGGAGGGGCTGGAGCTGTGGCACCACCCGGCCTTCGTCCCGGCCGCCGGCATCCTGGAGGGCGTGGAGCAGTTCGACCATGCCTTCTTCAACATGTCCCTGCGCGAGGCCCAGTTCACCGACCCGCAGCAGCGCCTCTTCCTCCAGACGGCCTGGACCGCGCTGGAGGACGCGGGCATCGATCCGGAGCGCTTCCCGGGCGCCATCGCGCTGTACGCGGGGTCCTCCGGTTCCGGCTACGCGGAGGCCGTGCGTCAGGCGATGCCGCTGGATGCGGCGTCCTTCCTGGAGCTTCAGGGCACCGCCACCCACGAGAGCCTGGCGACGAAGACGTCCTACAAGCTGGGGCTCACGGGTGAGAGCACGCTGGTCTACACCGCGTGCTCCACGGGCCTCGTCGCGGTGCACCTGGCCTGCAAGAGCCTCCGTGGAGGCGAATCCGACGTGGCGCTCGCGGGCGCGACGCGCCTGTCGGTGCCGCAGCGCACGGGCTACGTGCATCAGGAAGGGCTGATCTTCTCGCCGGACGGACACTGCCGCGCGTTCGACGCGAAGGCGAAGGGCACGCTGTCCGGCAATGGCGTGGGCGCGGTGGTGCTCAAGCGCCTGGAGGACGCGGTGCGGGATGGCGACGCCATCTACGCCGTCATCAAGGGCTCGGCGCTCAACAACGACGGCCTGCACAAGTCCGGCTTCACCGCGCCCAGCGTGCGCGGACAGGCCGCCGTGGTGACGCAGGCCCTGGCCAACGCGGGCGTGTCACCGGAGGCCATCGGTTACGTGGAGGCCCACGGCACCGCGACGCCGCTGGGCGATCCGATTGAAGTGGCGGCCCTGACCCGCGCGTACGGCCTGGGCCCGGAGCACCAGGGCACCATCGCGCTGGCGTCGCTGAAGACGAACATCGGCCACCTGGACACGGCTGCCGGCCTCGCGGGCCTGATGAAGGCCGCGCTCGCGCTGCACCACGGGGAGATTCCCCCCAGCCTCCACTTCGAGCAGCCCAACCCGCAGATCGACTTCGCGGCGGGCCCGTTCTTCGTCAACACCGCGTTGCGGCCGTGGCCCCGGGGGCCAAAGCCCCGCTTCGCCGCGGTCAGCTCGTTCGGCATTGGCGGCACCAATGCGCACGCCGTGCTCGGGGAAGCGCCCTTGCGGCGGAGCGGTGCCACCTCGCGTTCCCATCAGCTCGTCCTGCTGTCCGCGCGCACGCCCGAGGCGCTGGAGGCGGCGGCGCACGAACTGGCGGCGCACGTGGCCTCGGGGATGGACGGCCAGTCCCTGGCGGATCTGGCCTTCACGCTCGCCGTGGGCCGCAAGGTGTTCGAGTTCCGCACGGAGCTGGTGGTGAAGGACGCGGAGGACCTGGCGCGGCAACTGCGCAAGCCGGTGGTCGCGCTGAAGAGCGCACCGCGTTCGCCGCGCGTGGCGTTCGTGTTCTCCGGCCAGGGCGCGCAGCAGGTCGCCATGGGGCGCGAGCTGGCGGGGGCGTCGCCCCGGTTCCGCGCGCACCTGGAGGCGTGCCTGGCGCTGCTGGAGGCGCCGCTGCGGGCGCGGGTGTCGAACCTGTTGGAGCCCGCGACAGGCGGCGAGGCGGAGGCCTCGGTGGACCTGGCGGACACGCGCGTGGCGCTGCCCGCGCTGTTCAGCGTGCAGGTGTCCCTCGCGGGCTTGTGGCGAGAGCTGGGAGTGGCGCCGTACGCGGTGCTGGGACACAGCTTCGGGGAGTACGCGGCGGCGTGCGTCGCGGGCGTGCTGTCCCTGGAGGACGCGATGCGCCTCGCGGTCGCGCGGGGCGAGCGGATGCACCACCTGCCTCCGGGGGCGATGCTCGCGGTGGCGCTGCCCCAGGCGCAGGTGCTGCCGTTGTTGTCAGGGCGGCTGGAGATCGCGGCGATCAACGCGCCGGATCGGTGCGTGGTGTCCGGGCCCGTGGAGGAGGTCGAACGGCTGGAGGCGGAGCTTCACCAGCGCAAGGCGGGGGCGGTGCGTATGCCCGCGCCGCACGCGTTCCATTCAGCGGACGTGGAGCCGCTGATGCCGGAGCTGGCGGCGGTGGTGGCCTCGCTGCGCCGCTCGGAGCCGACCGTGCGGTTCGTGTCCGGCCTCACGGGCACGGTGGCTCGGCCCGGGGAGCTGACGGATCCCGACTACTGGGCGCGGCAGATGCGCCAGCCGGTGCGCTTCAGCGACGCGGTGGGCGCGCTCCAGGAAGAGGGCTGCGCGGTGATGCTGGAGGTGGGGCCCGGTCAGGACCTCACGCCGCTGGTCCGCTCGAACCTGACGATGGACGGCGACCGGGTGCGAGCCCTGCCGTCGATGCGCCGGGGCGGGACGACGACGGAGACCCAGTCGTGGCTCCAGGCCGTGGGGGCCCTGTGGAAGGCGGGCGTCCTGGTGGACTGGACCGCGTTCTACGCGCACGAGCAGCGACTGCGGTCGCGACTCCCGACGTACGTGTTCCAGGAGAAGGCCGCATGGGTGGAGCCGCGCGCCCGCGCCCTGCCCTCCCACTTCATGGCCCCGGGACAGCGCGCCGTCCAGGCGCCGGTGACGGGCGAGTCCGCACCTGTGGGCCTCGCGGCGAGTGGCCCCGTGGCGTCGGAAGGAGCGCGTCCTGGGCCCTCGGGCTTCACGGCGCCTGGCGTCGTGGGTCCCGTTTCCACGGGCTTCGCGACCACTGACGCTGAGGGATCGCAGGCTCCGTCCATCGCCGCGGGGACGGAGGCACCGTCCTCGATGCCCACGGGCGTCGCAGCATCGTCCAGCGCGCGTCCCCTGATGCCGGGTCTCGCAGCCGCGTCCGGAGTCCCCGCCCCTGTTCCCCCGGGCCGTGAGGACGCGCCTCGCGGAGCCCTGGAAGAGCGCGTGGCCGCTCTGTGGCGTGAACGCCTGGGCATGGAGTTCATCGGCCGCGACGACAACTTCCTGGAGATCGGCGGCAACTCGCTGACGGCCGCGCAGCTCCTCAACCAGTTGCGAGACACGTTCGGCGTGCAGCTCCCGCTCGCCGCGCTCTTCGAAGCCCCGACCGTCGCGGGCATCGCCCTGCGCCTGGAGCCGCTGCTGCTCCAGGCCCCCCAGGCTCCCGTCACCATGGAGCTGCCGCTGGTGCCCCGCCCGCGCACGGAGACACTGCCCCTGTCCTTCGTGCAGGAGCGCGTCTGGCGACTGGAGCAGCACCTGCCCGGCCTGTCCGCGTACACCATCCCGTTCGTGCTGCGGCTCGAAGGCGTCGTGGACGCCGACGTGTTGGAGCGCGGCATCCAGGAGATCGTCCAGCGCCACGAAGCCCTGCGCACCACCTACGACGTGGTGGACGGCCGCCCCGTGCAGCGCTTCCACGCGAAGATGCACGTCCCGCTCACGCGCGTGGACCTCCAGGGCCCGCCGGAGACGCGCGAGGCCGAGGCCCTGCGCATCGCCCGCGAGGACGCCGCCGCGCCGTACGACCTCGTGCACGGCCCCGTGATGCGCACGACGCTCGTGCGCCTGGAGCCTCAGCACCACCTGCTGGTGGCCGGCATCCACCACATCGTCTGCGACACGCTGTCCATCACCCTCTTCGTCCAGGAGCTGGGCCAGCTCTACGACGCCTTCATCCAGGGTCGCCCGTCCCCCCTGCCCCCGCTGCCGATCCAGTACGCGGACTTCGGCGCATGGCAGCGCCAGAGCATCGCGGAAGCGCGCCTGCCCGAGCAGGAACAGTGGTGGCGCCAGCGGCTGGCCGCCATGCCCCGGCAGCTCGATCTGCCCACCGACCGTCCCCGTCCCGCGAACAGCCCGCTCACCTCCGCGCGCATGGACATCGAGTTCCCGTCGGCGCTCGCCCGGGAGCTGTCCGCCTTCGCCCGGCATGAGGGCTTCACCGGCTACATGACCGTGCTCGCGGCATGGCAGACGCTGCTGCACCGCTACAGCGGGCAGACGGACCTCATCGTCGGCACGCCCATCGCCAACCGCACCCGGCCGGAGCTCTTCCCGCTCATCGGCTACGTCGCGCACTCGGCCGCCTTCCGCACCCGCTTCGTGGGCGACCCGACCTTCCGTGAGCTGCTCGCGCAGATTCGCGACGAGGTGGCGGACGCGCAGGTGCGTCCGGACGTGCCCTACGAATACCTGGTGGAGGCGCTCATCCCCGGCAAGGACATCGGCAAGGGCCGCATGGCCGACTCCGTGTTCGTCTACCACTCGGGCGCCAGCTCCGCGACGACGGTGGAGCTCATCGGGATGCGCGGCTCGCTGGTGGAGGTGCCCGACACGCCCGTGCAGTGGGGCGCCACGCTGGCGGACCTCACGCTGGTGCTCTTCGAGTCCACCGGCCGCCTGCACGGCGTGCTGGAGTACGCGACGGAGCTCTTCGACGCGAGCACCGCGAAGCGCCTGCTGGAGCACTTCCGCGTGCTGCTGTCCGCGGCGGTCTCCCAGCCGGACACCCGGATCTCCCACCTGCCGCTGGCCACGGAGGCCGAGCGCCAGGCGTGGCCGCGTCCCCGCACCGTGGCCGGCTTCACCTCCGTGCCCGCCCTCCTCGCGGACCGACGCGCCCGTCAGACGGACGCCGTCGCGGTGTCGCGCGGTGACGCGCGCTGGAGCTGGGCCCGCCTGGGGGCCCGTGCGGACGCCCTGGCCACGCGGCTCAAGTCGCTCGGCGTGACGGCGGGATCGCCCGTGGTCGTGAGCCTGCGCTCCTCGCCTGAGAAGCTGGCCGCGCTGTGGGGCGTGCTGGAAGCCGGAGGCGCCGGTGTCGCGCTGGGACCCTCCGACCTGGGAGGCCTGCCGGGCTACGCGCCCGAAGGCGCCCGAGTTCCGGTGCTCATCACCTCACGCGACCTGGTCACGTCCGTGCGCGTGGAGGCCTCGCGCGTGCTGTACGTGGAAGACATCCCCGCTTCCGAGGAGCTTTCGGTCGCGTGGGAGGATGCCGCGAACGCGGACGCCCTGGCGTGGCTGTTGCCCCGAGGCGCGGGACAGCCCGCGTGGGCGCTGGGCCACCGGGAGCTGGCGGAGTTCTTCGCGGGCCTGGATGCGCGGCTGTCTCCCACCGAAGGCGGCACGTGGCTGGCCGCGAGCGAGTCGGCGCCGGACCGTCCGGACCTGGAAGCGCTGTGGGCGTTGTCGCGTGGACTGCGCGTGGTGTTCCCCCCGGAGCAGGTGACAGCGCGGCTGGGGAACCTGCACGGCGGTGGTCCCCGCGCGAAGGCGATGGACCTGAGCCTCATCTACTTCGCCAACGACGAGGACTCGATCACCGGCCCCAAGTACGAGCTGTTGATGGAGGGCGCGAAGTTCGCGGACGCGAACGGCTTCTCCGCCGTGTGGACGCCGGAGCGGCACTTCCACTCCTTCGGCGGTCTCTACCCGCAGCCCGCGGTGATCTCCGCCGCGATCGCCGCCGTCACGAAGAACCTGCACCTGCGCTCCGGCAGCGTGGTGCTGCCGCTGCATGATCCGCTGCTCATCGCGGAGCAGTGGTCCGTGGTGGACAACGTGTCGCAGGGCCGCGTGGGCCTGTCGGTGGCCACGGGCTGGCACGTGCACGACTTCACCTTCGCGCCGGCCAACTACGAGAACCGACGCGAGATCCTGTTGCAGAACCTCAAGACGCTGCGCGCGTTGTGGCGCGGCGAGAAGGTGACCCGGCCCGCGGGCGGCGGCACGACGGTGGAGCTGGCCCTGCGTCCGAAGCCCGTGCAGAAGGAGCTGCCGGTGTGGCTCACCGCGACGGTGAACCCGGAGACCTTCCGCCTCGCGGGCGAGCTGGGCGCGGGCGTCCTCACGGGCCTGATGTCGCACTCGCTGGAGGAGCTGAAGTCGAAGGTGGCCCTCTACCGCGACGCGTGGCGCCGCAACGGCCACCCGGGCCGAGGCCACATCACGTGCATGTTGCACACGTACCTGGGCGACGACGAGGCGGAGGTGTTGCGCACGGTGCGCCAGCCGCTGCTCGACTACTTCCGCAGCTCGACGGACATCTCCGCGTCGCTGCTCCAGGCACAGGGCTACGAGGGCGACATCAACAAGCTGTCCGCCGACGACATCAACGCGCTGCTGGAGCGCACCTTCGAGCACCACGCGAAGACGACGGGCCTCATCGGCACGGTGGAGAGCGGACTGGCGCGCCTGCGCGAGGTGCGCGAGGCGGACGTGGACGAGGTGGCCGCGCTCCTCGACTTCGGCATCGAAACGCCGGTGGTGCTGGAGGGCCTGCGCCGGCTGGCCACGGTGCGCGAACGCCTGGATGCCGAGGGCGCCGCCCGCCAGGAGCAGGTGCTGGTGGAGGGCGGACAGGGCGTGGAGGGGCTCCTCGCGCTGGCGAAGCAGTCCGGCGCGGTGCTGATGCACACGTCGGCGCGGCTCGCGCGCACGCTGACGGAGCTGCCCGGGGCCCGTGAGTCCCTGGGCACGGTGGGCACGCTGGTGTTGGAGGACGCGTCCGCGGAGCTGGCATCCGCGCTGCGCCAGACCGCGGGCGTGGAGGTGCTCCTGGCCGGTGGCACCGGCGACGGGGCGCTCCTGCCACGCGCGCCGGATGAACGCATCCCGTCCAGCCTCCAGGCCTGGGTGCTGGACACCGCGGGACAGCCCGTGCCCGAGGGCGTGGTGGGCGAGCTGGCCCTGTCGGGGGCGGGACTCCCCGGGGGCTTGTGGAAGGCCGAGGAGCAGGAGCGGCACCAGTGGGTCCCCCATCCGATGGAGGGCTCCGCGAAGTTGTTCCGCACCGGCCGCCATGCCCGTCTGCGCACGGATGGACGCGTGGAGCCGGTGACGTTGCGCGTGCCCTTGCCCGTGGCGCGCCCGCGCCCTGTCGCGCCCCCGGCTGCTCCCAGCGGACCGCCGCCCATTCCGAAGGCGCCCAGGAACCCGCCGCCGCCGCTGTCCTTCGCGCAGCAGCGGCTCTGGTACCTCCAGCAGTTGGAGCCTTCGAGCAGCGCGTACAACAACGCGTCCACCTTCCGCCTCACCGGCGCGCTGGACATCGCCGCGCTCCAGGCCTCGCTGAACGAACTGGTGGCCCGGCACGAGGTGCTCCGCACGACGTACGCCCTGCGGGATGACCGCGCGGTGCAGCTCGTCCACCCGGCGCGGGGCCTGCCGCTGCCGTTGGTGGAGGCGACCGGCGACACGCCCGAGGCCCGCGAAGCGGAGATGGTGCGGCTGTGCCAGGGCTTCATCACCCAGCCCTTCGACCTGGAGAAGGTCGTCATCCGCGCGTGGCTGGTGCGTGTGGAGCCCACGGTGCATGTGCTGGCGCTGGTGCTCCACCACGCCGTGTCCGACGCGTGGTGCACCATGGTGCTCGCGCGCGAGCTGGCGGTGCTCTACGCGAGCTTCAACGCGGGTCAGGCTTCGCCCCTGCCACCGCTGCCCATCCAGTACGCGGACTACGCGGTGTGGCAGCGCGACTGGCTGGAAGGCGCGGTCATCGAGGAGCAGGTCGCGTGGTGGAAGCAGCGACTGATGGGCGCGCCCACGCTGGAGCTGCCCACGGACCGGCCGCGTCCGGCGATGCAGTCCTTCGCGGGCGCGCTGTACCGCTTCCAGCTTCCGGCGCAGGTGGCGGATCCACTGCTGGCCCTGGGTCGCAAGCAGGGCGCCACGTCGTTCATGGTGATGATGGCGCTCTTCCAGACGCTGTTGTCGCGCTACGCGGGCCAGGACGACTTCGTCGTGGGCACCCCCATCGCGGGCCGCACACGCCCCGAGGTGGAGGGCCTGATGGGCTGCTTCGTCAACACGCTGGCCTTCCGCACGCGGTTGGAGGGAACGCCGTCGTTCACGGAGCTGTTGGGCCGGGTGCGGACCCAGGCGCTGGAGGCATACGCCCGTCAGGACGCGCCGTTCGAGCGCATCCTGGACACGCTGGGCCTGCCGCGAGACCTGAGCCGCACGCCGCTGTTCCAGGTCGTCCTCAACGTGCTGAACACCCCGGAGGCCAAGGCCCGGTTGCCGTCGCTGGAGCTGACCCCGGTGGAGGTCTCCACGGACACGTCCAAGTTCGATCTGGGCCTGGAGATCTGGGAGAACCGCACGGGCATCACCTGCCGCTTCGAGTACGCCACCGCCCTCTTCGACGAGGCGACCGTGGCACGAATGGCGGAGCACCTCCTGGAGCTCGCGCGTCAGGTCACCGCGAATCCGGAGGCACCGCTCGCGCGTCTGCCCCTGATGGGCGAGGCGGAGCGGAAGCAGGTGCTGGTGGACTGGAACGCGACGGGCGGCGACTACCCGCGCGAAGCGTGCATCCAGGACCTCTTCATGGCGCAGGCGGCGAGGACTCCGGACGCGGTGGCGCTGGAGTTCGGGGACACGCGCCTGACGTACGCGCAATTGGACATGCGCTCGAACCAGTGGGCACACGTCCTGCGCGAGCACGGCGTCGGGCCGGATGTGCTGGTGGCCGTGGGCCTGGACCGCTCCGTGGAACTCATCGTCTCCTTGCTGGCCATCCTCAAGGCGGGTGGCGCGTACGTGCCGCTGGACGCGACGTACCCGGCGCCTCGGCTGACCGCGATGCTGGAGGATGCGCCGCCGAAGTTGCTGCTGACGACGCGGGAGGTGCGCGCGAAGCTGGCGGTGGATGACGCCCTGCCCTGCCTCTTCGTGGAAGAGATGCGTCTGGAGCCTCAGCCCACGTCGCCCGTGCACGCGGGAACGCACTCGCGCCACCTCGCGTACGTGGACTTCACGTCGGGCAGCACCGGACGTCCCAAGGGCGTGGCGACAGAGCACCGGGGCGTGCTGCGGATGCTGCACCACGCGGCCTACGTGGAGCAGGGACCGAAGGCGGTGTTCCTGCTCATCGCCCCCATCTCCTTCGATGCCTCGACGTTCGAGATCTGGGCTCCGCTGCTCTTCGGGAGCCGCCTCGTCGTCTTCCCGCCCAGCTCGCCGTCGGACCTGGAGCTGCTGGCGAGGACGATCCACCGGCATCGCGTCACGACGCTGTTCCTGACGTCGGGCCTCTTCTCGCAGGTGGTGGACCTGAAGCCCGAAGCCCTGTGGGGCGTGCGCAACCTGCTCACCGGAGGCGACGTCATCTCCGCCCCCCACGTGCGCCGGGTGGTGGAGATGGGCGTCCACGTCACCGCCTGCTACGGCCCGACGGAGACCACGGTGTTCGCGTCCACGCTCCGGATGACGGACGCGTCCCAGGTGGCTACGTCCATCCCCCTCGGGAGGCCCATCGCGGAGACCGGGTTCTACGTGCTGGACGCCAACGGCCAGCCGGTGCCGCCGGGAGTCCCCGGCGAGATGTTCATCGGCGGAGACGGCCTCGCGCGCGGCTACATCTCACGCCCGGAGCTCACCGCCGAGCGCTTCGTCCCGCACCCCTTCTCCTCCACACCGGGCGAGCGCCTCTACCGCACCGGAGACCTGGGGCGCTGGACGCCGGATGGCGTGCTGGAGTTCCTGGGCCGCACGGATGATCAGGTGAAGGTGCGGGGCTTCCGCATCGAGCTGGGCGAGGTGGAGGCCGCGCTGCTCGCCCACCCGGACGTGCGTGAGGCGGTGGCGATGGTGCGCGAGGAGGTGCCCGGCGACAAACGGCTCACCGCCTGGTTCGTCTCGGAGCGGGCGCTGGATCCGGGCACGCTGCGCGAGTTCCTGACGCAGCGGCTGCCGGAGTACATGCTGCCGTCGGCGCTGGTGCCTCGCGACGCCCTGCCCCTGACACCTAACGGCAAGCTGGACCGCAAGGCCCTGCGGGCGCAGGCCATCGCCCAGCCCATCGCGAGCGCCTACGAAGCGCCCGTGACGCCCACGGAGGTGGCCCTGGCCGCCATCTGGGCGGAGCTGTTGCGCGTCCCCTCCGTGGGGCGGAACGACAACTTCTTCGAACTGGGTGGGCATTCGCTGCTGGCAATGCAGGTGGTGGCCCGGCTGCGAACGCACTTCGGGGTGGAGCTGCCTCTGCGCGCCTTCTTCGAGAGGGCCACGGTCTCGGTGCTGGCCGCGCGGATCGACTCGCTCCGGGGCACCGCTGGAACCGCGCCGGCTCCGGTCTCCCTGGCCACCGTGAAGCGGCCCGACGTCCTGCCCCTTTCGTTCGCCCAGCAGCGGCTGTGGTTCATCGACCAGCTGGCGCCGGGCAGCAGCCTCTACAACATCCCCATCGGCTTGACCTTCAGCGGCACGCTCGACGTGGACGCCCTGCGCTCGAGCCTCGATGCGCTGATGGCGAGACACGAAGCCCTGCGCACCACGTTCCGCGAGGAAGCGGGCCAGCCCGTCCAGGTCATCCACGCGAAGCTCCAGGTGCCGTTCGAGACGATGGACCTGTCGGACATCCCGGCGGTGGAGTCACGGCAGGCGGAAGCCCTGCGACTGCGCCGCGAGGAAGCCCTCCGTCCGTTCAGCTTGAGCGACGGGCCGTTGATGCGTGCACTGCTGCTGAAGCTCGGGACGCAGGAGCACCAACTGGTGCTCAACACGCACCACATCGTGTCCGACGGCTGGTCCCTGGGCGTCCTGGTGCGTGAGTTCAACGCCTTCTACGAGGCGTTCCATCACGGCCGTCCCCCTGCCCTGCCGGCCCTGCCCGTGCAGTACGCGGACTTCGCCGTCTGGCAGCGCGACTGGCTCCAGGGCGACACGCTGGACGCGCAACTCACCTGGTGGAAGGCCGCCCTGGCCGGAGCCTCCGGCGTCCTGGAGCTGCCCACGGACAAGCCCCGTCCCTCCGTCCTCTCCTCGGAGGGGGCGACGGTACCGGTGCGCATCCCGCGCGCCCTGAGCGAGCAGGTGGAGGCCTTCGCGAAGCAGGAGAACGTCACGCCGTACATGGTGTGGCTCGCGGCGCTCCAGACATTGCTGCACCGGTACTCGGGGCAGGACGACGTGCTGGTGGGCTCGCCCGTCGCGAACCGGCGTCACGCGGAGACGGAAGGGCTCATCGGTTTCTTCGTGAACACGCTGGTCCTGCGCAGCCGCTTCGGAGACGTGAGCACGTTCCGGGAGCTGCTCGCCCAGGTGCGCGCCACGATGATGGGAGCGCAGGAGCACCAGGACGTCCCCTTCGAGAAGCTGGTGGAGGCGTTGCAGCCCGCCCGAGACCTGGGCCGCACGCCGTTCTTCCAGGTCCTCTTCGCCCTCCAGAACGCGCCGCTGCCGGAGCTGTCGCTGCCCGGCCTGACGCTGCGTCCGCTGGAGCCGGACTCAGGAGGCGCACGCTTCGACCTGGAGCTGTCGCTGTTCCGCAATCCGGAGGGCTTCGAGGGCGTGCTGCTCTACCGCACGGCCCTCTTCGAGCCCGCCACCGCGGCCCGCATGGTCCGTCACCTGGAGCGGTTGGTCGGAGCGGTGATCTCCGCCCCCACCCTTCCGCTGGTCCGACTGCCGCTGCTCACGCAGGACGAACGGGAGCAGCTCCTCGTGCGGTGGAACGACACGCGAGTGGAGTTCCCGCGAGGCGAGCGCATCCACGACCTCTTCGAGCAACAGGTCGCGAGGACCCCGGATGCCATCGCTGTCGTCTTCGAAGGCCAGCGCCTCACGTACGCGCAGCTCGATGCGAAGGCCAACCAGCTCGCGCACCACCTGGGCTCGCTGGACGTCGGACCCGAATCGCTGGTGGGCGTGTGCCTGGAGCGCTCGCTGGAGATGGTCGTCGCGCTGCTGGGCGTGCTCAAGGCGGGCGCGGCCTACGTGCCGTTGGATCCGGCCTACCCGCGAGACCGCCTCCAGTGGATGTTGGAGGACACGCAGGCCCCCGTGCTGCTGGTGCAGGAGCACCTGGTCGCGAAGCTGCCCCTGGAGGGTTCAGAAACGCAGGTCGTGTGCGTGGACACTGGATGGGAGCGGATTGCCCGGCACCCCACCACGCCTCCGGCGCCGCGAGGCACCGCCGATGCGCTGGCCTACGTCATCTTCACGTCGGGGAGCACTGGCCGTCCGAAGGGCGCGATGAACGCGCACGCGGGCGTCGTCAACCGACTGCGCTGGATGCAGCAGGAGGATGGCCTCACGTCGGAAGACGCGGTGTTGCAGAAGACGCCGTTCAGCTTCGACGTGTCCGTCTGGGAGTTCTTCTGGCCGCTGATGTCGGGAGCGCGGCTGGTGATGGCGCGTCCGGGAGGGCACCAGGAGCCGGCCTATCTGGTGCGGTTGCTGGCCGAGCAGCGCATCACCACCGCGCACTTCGTGCCGTCCATGCTGCGCGTCTTCGTGGAGGAGCCAGGTCTGGAGGGCCTGACGCATCTGCGCAGGGTGATGTGCAGCGGCGAAGCCCTGCCCGCGGACCTGGTGCGAAGGGCCCACGCGCGACTGCCCGTCGCGGAGGTCTTCAACCTGTACGGCCCCACCGAGGCCGCGGTGGAGGTCACCTACTGGCACTGCCCGCGCTCGGAGGATCTGCGCCGCGTGCTCATCGGTCGCCCGGTGGCGAACACGCGGCTGCATGTGCTCGACCGTCATGGTGAACCCGTGCCGGTGGGCGTCGCCGGTGAGCTGTTCCTCGCGGGCGTGCAGGTGGGCCGGGGCTACTGGCGCCGCCCGGAGCTGACGGCGGAGAAGTTCCTGCCGGATCCGTTCAGCCTCACGCCCGGCGCGCGCATGTACCGCACGGGAGACCTGGCGCGCTGGCTGTCCGACGGGACGGTGGAGTACCTGGGCCGCGCCGACTTCCAGGTGAAGGTGCGAGGCTTCCGCATCGAGCTGGGTGAAGTCGAAACCGTGCTGCGGCAGGTGCCCGGTGTCCAGGAGGCGGTGGTGCTGGCACGGGAGGACGTGCCCGGCGACAAACGCCTCGTGGGCTACCTCGTGCCCTCCGGGGACGCGCTGGAGCTGGACGCGGTGAAGGCTTCCATCGCGAAGCAGCTTCCCGAGTACATGGTGCCCTCCGCCTGGGTGCTGTTGCCTTCCCTGCCGCTCAACCCCAACGGCAAGGTGGAGCGCAAGGCCCTGCCCAGGCCGGAGGCAGGCGCGGAGCGCAAGCACGTCTACGTGGCCCCCCGAAACCCGACGGAGCAGGTGCTCGCCTCGCTCTGGGAGTCGGTGCTGGGCGTGAAGCATGTTGGCGTCCAGGACAGCTTCTTCGAGCTGGGAGGCCACTCGCTGCTGGCGACACAGGCGGTGTCGCGCATCCGCACGGAGTTCGACATCGACCTGCCCCTGCGGGCGCTCTTCGAAGCGCCCACGGTCGCGGCGCTCGCGCAGCAGGTGGAGTCGGCTCGGCGGTCGGGCCAGCGAATGACGCTGCCCGCGCTCGTGAAGCAGGAGCGCACGGGCGAGGCGCCGCTGTCCTTCGCGCAGCAGCGCCTGTGGTTCCTGGATCAGCTCCAGCCCGGCAGTGACTTCTACAACCTGCCCGCGGCCGTCCGGCTGTCAGGGCCACTGGACGTGGAGGCCCTGCGTCGCACCTTCAATGAATTGGTGCGGCGTCATGAGTCCCTGCGCACGAGCTTCCCGGTGCGCGACGGACAGCCTGCACAGGCAATCGCCCCGGCCACGCAGGCGGTGCTGGAGTCAGAGGATTTCGCAGCGTTGCCCGCCGCCGAGCGTGAAGCCGAAGCCCAACGTCGAGCACAGCAGGAATCCCAGCGTCCGTTCGACCTGGCCCAGGGGCCGCTCTTCCGAGCGAAGCTGCTGAGGCTGAGCGCCACCGAGCATGTCCTGGTGCTGGTGATGCACCACATCGTCTCGGACGGTTGGTCGATGGGCGTGCTGGTGAAGGAACTGGGCGCCCTCTATGGAGCCTTCACTCAGGGCCACGCATCGCCGCTGCCAGAGCTTCCGGTGCAGTACGCGGACTACGCGGCCTGGCAACGGGGGTGGTTGAAGGACGAGGTGCTGGAGGCGCAGCTCTCCTGGTGGCGGCAGCAACTGGAAGGCGCGCCACCCGCATTGGAGCTGCCGACGGACAAGCCGCGTCCGGCCGTACAGCGCTTCCGAGGGGCGAGCTACTCGGTGACCCTGCCGCGAGCCTTGGAGGCGCAGGTGAAGGCGCTGGCGCAGCGGGAGGGCGTGACGTCCTTCATGCTGCTGCTGACGGCATGGCAGGTGGTGCTGGCGCGCTACAGCGGGCAGCAGGACATCAGCGTGGGAACGCCCATCGTCAGGTGCGTGAGACGACACTGGGCGCGTACGCGCACCAGGAGGTGCCCTTCGAGAAGCTGGTGGAGGAGCTGAAGCCGGAGCGCGACCTGAGCCGCACGCCGCTCTTCCAGGTGTCCTTCACGCTCAACCCCGCGACAGTGGAGGACGGCCAGTCGCTGCCGGGCGGACTGAGCCTGCGCACGGTGGAGACGCAGGGCGCGACGGCGAAGTTCGACATGACGCTCTCGCTGGCGGAGACGGGCCAGGGGCTGGCGGCGAGCCTGACGTACAACACGGACCTCTTCGAGGAAGCCACTGCGAGGCGGCTGCTCCAGCATCTGGGCGTGCTGCTGGAGGAAGTGACGGCTCGGCCCGAAACTCGCATTTCAGAGGTAGCACTGCTGCGCGGCACCGAGGCGCGGCGGGTGCTCGTGGAGTGGAACCAGACGCAGGCGGACTTCCCGCGAGAGGCCACGCTGCACGGTCTCTTCGAGGCACAAGCGCGCAAGACGCCAGACGCGGTAGCCCTCGTCAGCGAGGAAGGAACCCTCACCTACCGTCAGGTGAACGAAGCCGCCGACTCACTGGCGAACAAGCTGCGTGCCTGGGGCGTAGGCCCGGAGGTGAAGGTGGGCCTGGCGCTGGAGCGCTCCGCGGCGCTGGTGGTGGCGCAGGTGGCGACGTTGAAGGCGGGAGGCGCCTGGGTGCCGCTGGACGTGGAGTATCCGGCGGAGCGGCTGGGCTTCATGGTGGAGGACAGCGGCGCGGCCCTGGTGCTGGTGCACGCGGCGAGGGCGCATGAGCTGCCATCGACATCGGCGCGAGTGGTCTCCATGGAGGACGCGCTCTCCGCGCCGGCCTTGCTGGCAGTCTCTGATCGCGACGAATCCGTAACGTCCGCGCACGCAATCGCCGTGGAGGAAGCGCTCTCTCCGGCGGAACCCCCCGTCCGCGAAGAGACCCGAGCGTCCGTGCAGGCCGACGCCCTGGCGTACGTCATCTACACGTCGGGAAGCACCGGGAAGCCAAAGGGTGTGGGCGTGGAACACCGCGCCGTCGTCAACCACCTGCACTGGCGGCAGGAACGCTTCCCCATGACGGGAGGCGATGCATTCCTGGCGAAGGCCTCCAGCAGCTTCGACATTTCCGTGTGGGAAGTCTGGGCACCGTTGGTGAGTGGCGCGCGGCTGGTGCTCGCGAAGCCGGGAGGCCAGCGCGACACGGAGTACCTGGTGCAGGCGGTGGCCCAGCACGGGGTGACGCACGTGCACTTCGGGCCAGCGCCCCTGGGCACCTTCCTGGACACGGAAGGAGTCGAAGGCTGCGAAGGCCTGCGGTACGTCTTCTGCGGCGGTGAGGCGTTGAGCGCCGGGCTGCACCAGCGCTTCGTGACGAAGCTGGGCGCGAAGCTGGTACACCAGTACGGCCCGACGGAGGCGTGCATCGACTGCGTGGCGTGGGAGACGCCTCGGGAGCCGGTGGACGTGGTGCCGCTGGGCCGTCCCATCGCGAACACGGACGTGTACGTGGTGGACGCAGCAGGCCGAGCGGTTCCAGTGGGCGTGCCGGGCGAGCTGCTGGTGGGCGGCGAAGGCCTGGCCCGGGGCTACCTGGGCCGAGCGGACCTGACGGCGGAGCGCTTCATCCCGGACGGGCTCAGTGGCCGGGCCGGAGCCAGGCTGTACCGTACGGGCGACAAGGCGCGCTGGCGGGAAGACGGGACGCTGGAGTACCTGGGCCGGTTGGACTTCCAGGTGAAGGTGCGCGGCTACCGCATCGAACTCGGTGAGGTGGAAGCCGCGCTGCTCGCCCATCCGCACGTGCGTGAGGCCGTGGCCCAGGTGCGTGAGGACGTGGCCGGAGACAAACGGCTCATCGCCTGGTTCGTCGCGGAGGATCCGAAGCTGGAACCGGGCGCGCTGCGCGATTTCCTGCGGCAACGGCTGCCGGAATACATGCTGCCTTCGACGCTGATGCCTCGCGACGCGTTGCCCCTGACGCCCAACGGCAAGGTGGACCGCAAGGCGCTGCGAGCGCTGGCGATCTCGCAGTCCGTGACGAGCGCCTACGAAGCACCCGTGACGCCCACGGAGGTGGCCCTCGCGGCCATCTGGGCGGAGCTGTTGCGCGCCCCCACCGTGGGGCGGAACGACAACTTCTTCGACCTGGGCGGACACTCGTTGCTGGCCACGCAGGTCGTGGCACGCATCCGAGCGACGCTGGGCGTGGAGCTGCCACTCAGTGACTTCTTCCTGACTCCAACGGTGGTGGCCCTCGCGGAACGGCTGGACCACGCCCCTCTCAAGACCGCCACGCCCTCCATCACCCCATCGGTCCACGCGAGCGCCGCACCGCTGTCGTTCGCGCAGCAGCGGCTGTGGTTCATCGATCAACTGGAACCCGGTAGCAGCCTCTACAACGCCCCCATCGGCTTGACCTTCAGCGGCACGCTGGACGTGGGCGCCCTGCGCTCGAGCCTCGATGCGCTGATGGCGAGGCATGACGCCCTGCGCACCACGTTCCGCGAGGATGGGGGCCAGCCGGTCCAGATCATCCACGCGAAGCTCCAGGTGCCGTTCGAGACGGTGGACCTGACGAACATCCCGGATGCGGAGTCGCGGCACGCGGAAGCCCTGCGGCTGCGCCAGGAGGAAGCGCGCCGTCCGTTCAGCCTGAGCAAGGGGCCGCTGATGCGCGCCCTGTTGCTGAAGCTCGGAGCGCAGGAGCACCAGTTGGTGCTGAACACGCACCACATCGTGTCCGACGGCTGGTCCCTGGGCGTGATGGTCCGTGAAGTCACCGCCCTCTACGAAGGCTTCCTCCAGGGTCGTCCCCATGCCCTGCCGGCCCTGCCCATGCAGTACGCGGACTTCGCCCGCTGGCAGCGTGAGTGGCTTCAGGGAGAGACGCTGGACGCGCAGATCTCCTGGTGGAAGGACTCGCTGGCGGGAGCCTCCGGCCTCCTGGAGCTGCCCACGGACAAGCCCCGTCCCACCGTCCCCGGGCAGGCCGCCGGGACGGTGCCGGTGCGCATCTCTCCGGAGCTGAGCGAACAGGTGGAGGCCCTGGCGAAACAGGAAGGCGTCACGCCGTTCATGGTGTGGCTCGCGGCCTTCCAGACGTTGCTGCACCGGTACTCGGGGCAGGACGACATCCTGGTGGGATCGCCCATCGCGAACCGTCGTCACGCGGAGACCGAAGGCCTCATCGGCTTCTTCGCCAACACGCTGGTGCTGCGTGCCCGCTTCGGTGACGTGAGCACGTTCCGCGAGCTGCTGGCCCAGGTGCGCACCACCACGCTGGGGGCCTACGAACACCAGGACCTCCCCTTCGAGAAGCTGGTGGAGGTCCTGCAACCCGAACGCGCCCCGGGCCGCACGCCCCTGTTCCAGGTGACCTTCACCCTCCAGAACGCGCCGATGCCGGAGCTGAAGCTCCCGGCGTTGACGCTCCGCCCGTTGGAGGACTCCCCGCTCCTGCTCCCCTTCGACCTCCAGTTGCTGCTGACCCGGATCCCGGAGGGCTACGCGGGTGGGCTGGTCTACAACGCGGCCCTCTTCACCCACGCCACCGTGGCGGGTCTGGGCCAGCGCCTGCGGTTGCTGATCAAGGAAGCCACCCGCGCACCTCGGACGCGCCTGTCACAGCTCCCCCTGCTCACGTCCGTCGAGCACCGTCAGCTCCTGGCGGACTGGAACGGCACGGCGCGCGAGTACCCACGTGACGCCTCGGTGCCCGCCCTCTTCTCCGAACAGGCCATGCGCACGCCGGACGCCATCGCGTTGAAGGCCGGCACCCGCACGCTCACCTACGCTCAGTTGGAGGCGGCGTCGAACCAACTGGCGCACCACCTGCGGTGGTCCGGTGTCAGGCCGGGCGACCGGGTGGGCCTGTGCGTGGAGCGCTCGCCCCAGCTCATCACCGCGATGCTGGGCATCCTCAAGGCCGGCGCCGCCTATGTCGCCATCGACGCCCGGGATCCCGCCGAGCGCATCACGTGGATCGTCCAGGAGGCGGGCCTCAACGTGCTCGTGACGCAGGACGCACTGGCGGACAGCCTGCCCGTGGTGTCGGGGCTGCTCGTGCTGCTGGACGAGGAGGCGGACCGTATCGCGAAGCAGCCCGTCACCCCGCTCCAGGTGACGGTGCCCGCGCAGGCGCTGGCCTACGTGATGTTCACCTCGGGAAGCACCGGACGTCCCAAGGGCGTCAGCGTGCCGCACCGGGGCATCCTGCGGCTCGCGCGTGACAATGGTTTCCTCGAGGTCGGGCCGGAGGATGTGTTCCTCCAGCTCGCGCCCGTCGCCTTCGATGCCTCCACCCTGGAGATCTGGGGCGCGCTGCTCAATGGCGCGAAGCTGGTGCTGGCCCCGCCGAAGACCCTGTCCCTGGCGGAGCTGGGGGGGCTGCTGGGCGAGGAGGGCATCAACACGCTGTGGCTCACCGCCGCCCTCTTCGAGCAGATGGTGTCGCAGCAGGGCCAGGATCTGGCCCGGGTGCGCCGGATCCTCGCGGGCGGCGACGTGCTGCCCGTGCAGGCGGTGCGTGAACACCTCGCGCGCCTCCCGGAAGGCGCGGTACTGATCAACGGCTACGGCCCCACGGAAAACACCACCTTCTCCGCGACGCACACGCTGCGCGCGGGGGACACCGTGGAGCGCTCCGTACCCATCGGCCGTCCGCTGGGGAACTCCACGGCGTGGGTGTTGGACAAGGGGCTCCAGCCGCTGCCGCCCGGTGCTCCGGGAGAGCTGTACGTGGGCGGAGACGGTCTCGCGTGGGGATACCTCCAGCGACCGGACCTCACCGCCGAGCGCTTCATTCCCCATCCCTTCTCGCGTGAGCCCGGTGCACGGCTGTACCGCACGGGAGACCGGGTCCGGTGGACGGAGGACGGCACGCTGGAGTTCCTGGGCCGCGCCGACTTCCAGGTGAAGATCCGCGGCTTCCGCATCGAGCCGGGCGAAGTCGAAGCCGTGCTGCGGCAGGCGCCCGGAGTCCGGGAAACAGTGGTGCTGGCACGGGAGGACGTGCCCGGCGACAAGCGCCTCGTGGGCTACCTCGTGCCTTCCGAGGGCGCGCTGGAGCTGGACGCGGTGAAGGACTTCGTCGCGAAGCAGCTCCCCGAATACATGGTGC
Source organism: Myxococcaceae bacterium (assembly GCA_004173515.1). Classification (GTDB taxonomy): domain Bacteria; phylum Myxococcota; class Myxococcia; order Myxococcales; family Myxococcaceae; genus Corallococcus. The sequence continues at coordinate 20,647 of SECN01000126.1, forward strand.
CCTCCGCGTGGGTGGAGCTGACGGCCCTGCCGCTCAACGCCAACGGCAAGGTGGACCGCAAGGTCCTGCCCGCGCCGGAGGCCCCGAGCGCCACCGAGCGCCGGGCCCAGGCCCCGCGCAATGCGATGGAAGCGAGCCTCGCGGCCATCTGGGCGGAGGTGCTGCATGTGGAAGGCGTCGGCATCGACGACAACTTCTTCGACCTGGGAGGGCACTCGCTGCTGGCCACGCAGGTGGTGGCGCGCATCCGGACCACGCTGGGTGTGGAGCTGCCGCTGGGCGATCTGTTCACCGCGCCCACGGTGGCCACCCTCGCCGCACGGCTGGGCCACGCTGTCCCGACGGCGCATGCCGCGCCCCTCACCCGAGCGGATCGCACGAGCGCACCGCCGCTGTCGTTCGCGCAGCAGCGGCTGTGGTTCATCGACCAGTTGGATCCGGGCAGCAGCCTCTACAACGTCCCCATGGCGCTGAAGCTCGTGGGAGCCCTGGACGTGAGGGCCCTGCGAGGAAGCATCGATGCGCTGATGGCGAGGCACGAAGCGCTGCGCACCACGTTCCGCATGGAGGACGGCGCGCCCGTCCAGGTCATCCACGCGCAGCTCCAGGTGCCGTTCGAGACGGTGGACCTGACGGACGTTCCGGATGCGGAGTCGCGACAGGCGCAGGCCCAGCGGCTGCGGAGGCAGGAAGCCCGCCGTCCGTTCAACCTGGGTGAGGGACCGCTGATGCGCGCCCTGCTGTTGAAGCTCGGGGAGCAGGAGCACCAACTGGTCCTGCACCTGCACCACATCGTGTCCGACGGCTGGTCCCTGGGGGTGCTGATCCGGGAGGTCACCACCTTCTACGAGAGCCTCCGCCTGGGACGGACCCCTGCCCTGCCGGAGCTGCCCGTGCAGTACGCGGACTTCGCCGTCTGGCAGCGCGACTGGCTCCAGGGCAAGACCCTGGAGACACAGCTCTCCTGGTGGAAGGACTCGTTGGAGGGCGCCCCCGGCGTCCTGGAACTGCGCACGGACAGGCCCCGCCCCAACGTCCTCACACCGGAGGGCGTGACGGCGCGCGTGCGCATTCCGCGCGCCCTGAGCGAGCAGGTGGAGGCCCTGGCGAAGCAGGAAGGCGCCACGCCGTACATGCTGCTGCTGGCGGCCTTCCAGACGTTGCTGCACCGGTATTCCGGGCAGGACGACGTGCTGGTGGGCTCGCCCATCGCGAACCGTCGGCACGCGGAGACGGAGGGCCTCATCGGCTTCTTCGTCAACACGCTGGTGCTGCGCGCCCGCTTCGGTGGCGTGCACACGTTCCGCGAACTGCTGGCGCAGGTGCGCACCACCACGTTGGGTGCGCAGGAGCATCAGGACGTCCCGTTCGAGAAGCTGGTGGAGGAGTTGCAGCCCGCGCGAGACCTGGGTCGCACGCCGTTCTTCCAGGCGCTCTTCGTGCTCCAGAACGCACCGCTGCCGGAGCTGACGTTGCCCGGCCTGTCACTGCAACCGCTGGAGACGGGGACGGGAAGCGCACGCTTCGATCTGGAGCTGTCGCTGCTCCGGACCCCGGAGGGCTTCGAGGGCGGGCTGCACTACCCGTCGGCCCTCTTCGAGCCCGACACCGTCGCCCGGATGGCCCGGCATCTGGAGGCCCTGGTCGAAGCCATGGTCGCCAGCCCCGGCGCACCGCTGAAGCGGTTCTCGCTGCTCAACGAGGTGGAGCGGAAGCAGGTGCTGGTGGACTGGAACGCGACGGGCGGCGACTACCCGCGCGAAGCGTGCATCCAGGACCTCTTCATGGCGCAGGCCGCGAGGACTCCGGACGCGGTGGCGCTGGAGTTCGGGGACACGCGCCTGACGTACGCGCAATTGGACATGCGCTCGAACCAGTGGGCGCACCTGTTGCGTGAGCACGGCGTGGGTCCGGATGTGCTGGTGGCCGTGTGCCTGGACCGCTCCGTCGAACTCATCGTTTCACTGCTCGCCATCCTCAAGGCCGGTGGCGCATACCTGCCGCTGGACGCGACGTACCCGGCGCCTCGGCTGACAGCGATGCTGGAGGATGCACCGCCGAAGCTGCTGCTGACGACGCGAGAGGTGCGCGCGAAGCTGGCGGTGGATGACGCCCTGCCCTGCCTCTTCGTGGAAGAAGCGCGTCTGGAGCAGCGGCCCCCGTCGCCCGTGCACGCGGGAACGCACTCGCGCCACCTGGCGTACGTGGACTTCACGTCCGGCAGCACCGGGCGCCCCAAGGGCGTCGCGACGGAGCACCGGGGCGTGCTGCGGCTGCTGCACCACGCGTCCTATGTGGAGCTGGGCCCGAAGACGGCGTTCCTGCTCATCTCGCCCATCTCGTTCGACGCCTCGACGCTGGAGGTCTGGGGCCCGCTGCTCTTCGGTGGGCGCCTCGTGGTCTTCCCGGCCAGCTCGCCGTCGGACCTGGCGCTGCTGGAGAAGACCATTCAACGGCATGGCGTCACCACGCTGTTCCTGACGGCGGGTCTCTTCTCGCAGGTGGTGGACCTGAAGCCCGAAGCCCTGTGGGGCGTGCGACAGGTGCTCACCGGAGGCGACGTCGTCTCCGCGCCCCACGTGCGCCGTGTCGTGCAGGAGCTGGGCATCCCCGTCACCGCGGGCTACGGCCCGACGGAGACCACGGTGTTCGCATCCACGCACCGGATGACGGACGCGTCCCAGGTCGGCGCCTCCGTCCCGATCGGCCGCCCCATCGCGGAGACACAGCTCTACGTGCTGGACGTGCACGGGCAGCCGCAACCCGCGGGAGTCCCCGGAGAACTCTTCATCGGCGGAGACGGCCTCGCCCGTGGATACCTGTCGCGGCCGGACCTCACCGCCGAACGCTTCGTCCCGAATCCCTTCTCCCCCACGCCGGGCGAGCGCCTCTACCGAACCGGCGACGTGGCGCGGTGGACCCCGGAAGACGTGCTGGAGTTCCTGGGCCGCATGGACGCGCAGGTGAAGGTGCGGGGCTTCCGCATCGAGCTGGCGGAAGTCGAAGTCGCGCTGCGGGCACACCCCGCGGTGCGCGATGCGGTGGCGCTGGTGCGTCAGGACACGCCGGGCGACAAGCGCCTGGTGGCCTACGTCGCGGGAGTCACGGACGGCCCGGCGGTGCGCGCGTTCGTGCAGCAGCGGCTGCCCGAGTACATGGTGCCCTCGGCCGTGGTCGTGCTGGACGCACTTCCGCTGACCGCGAACGGCAAGCTGGATCGCAAGGCCCTGCCCGTCCCCGGCGCGACCACCCCACGCACAGGCTTCACGGCCCCGAGCACGCCCACGCAAGCGACGCTGGCCACGCTGTTCGCCGAAGTGCTCGGCGTCGAGCGGGTGGGCATCATGGACAACTTCTTCGAACTGGGAGGCCACTCGCTCCTGGCGACGCGGCTGGTGGCGCGGGTGCGCTCCAGCTTCGGCGTGGAGCTGCCGCTGCGAGCCCTCTTCGAGGCGCCCACCGTGGCGGCCCTGGCGTCGAGGTTGGAGTCACGGCCGGAGCCCGACGGGCCGCAAGCGCCTGCCCTGATCCGGGCGGAGCGTCCGGAAGTGCTGCCCCTGTCGTTCGCCCAGCAGCGCCTGTGGTTCATCGACCAGTTGGAGCCCGGCAGCCCGCTCTACAACATCCCCACCGCGCTGCGCCTCTCCGGCGCATTGGACGTCAGCGCGCTCCAACAGGCTGTCGACGCGCTGGTGCAGCGGCACGAATCCCTGCGCACGACGTTCGAGACGCACGAAGGGGATCCGCGCCAGCGCATCCACCCCGCCCCGTCGCGGACGTTGCGCACGGTCGACCTGAGCGCCCTGCCCGAGGACGCCCGTGAAGCCGAAGCCATTCGCCGGGCCTCGGAGGATGCCCTGCGGCCCTTCGACCTGGCGCGTGGCCCGCTGGTCCGCTTCACGTTGCTCACGCTCGACGCGCGCGACCACGTGTTGCTCCTCTGCCTGCATCACGCGATCGCCGACGGCTGGTCCTTCGGCATCCTGATCCGCGAACTGGTGGCCCTCTACGAGGCCTTCCGTCAGGGGCAGGGCTCGCCGCTGATCCCGCTGCCGGTGCAGTACGCGGACTACGCCCTGTGGCAGCGCTCCTGGCTCCAGGGGGATGTGCTCGACGCGGAGGTGACGTGGTGGAAGCAGGCGCTGTCCGGCGCCCCGATGGTCCTGTCGCTGCCCACCGACAAGCCCCGTCCCGCGCATCGCTCCTCGCGAGGGGCCACGCTTCCGGTCCGGTTGTCTCCCGCGCTGAGCGATGCCGTGGAAGCGCTGGCCCAGCGTGAAGGCGCCACGCCCTTCATGGTGCTGCTCGCCGCCTTGCAGACCCTGCTGCACCGGTACACCGGACAGGACGATCTGCTGGTGGGCTCGTCCATCGCGGGACGGCGTCACGCGGAGACGGAGGGCCTCATCGGCTTCTTCGTGAACACGCTGGTGCTGCGCGCCCGCTTCACGCCGGCCCTGTCGTTCCGGGAGCTCGTGTCGCAGGTGCGCGCCACCACGTTGGGCGCGTACGAACACCAGGACGTCCCGTTCGAGAAGCTGGTGGAGGAGCTGCAGCCCGCGCGAGACCTGTCGCGACCGCCGCTCATCCAGGTCATCTTCGGACTCCAGAACCTGCCGGACACGGAGCTGCGCCTGCCGGCACTGACGCTGCGGCCGGTGGACGTGGCGCTCGCGACGGCGAAGTTCGAACTGGATCTGACCCTGGGCCGCACGCCGGAAGGCTTCAAGGGCCTGCTCGCCTACAGCACGGACCTCTTCGAAGCCGACACGGCCCGACGCCTCATGGAGGACTGGAGCCTGTTGCTCGAAGAGGCCCTGGCCCAGCCCGAGGCGGCGCTGGACGCCCTGCCCCTGCCAGAAGCACACGGGAAGCAGTCCGGAACGCCGATGCCCCTCGTGGCGTCACGGGCTCCCGAGGAAGTCCCCCCACGGGCCCCCGGCCTCGCGGCGCCCCGGAACGGGTCCGAGGCCCGGCTCGCGCGCCTCTGGGCCGAAGCCCTGGGCGTCGCCACCGTGGACCCGCGCGACAACTTCTTCGAGCTGGGCGGCCACTCGCTGCTCGCCGTGCGCCTGATGGCGGCGGTGAACCGCGAGACGGGCCGTCGGCTGCCACTGTCCGCCCTCTTCCAGGCGCCCAGCGTGGAGCGGTTCGCGGCACTGCTGGAGCAGCACACGGACGCGGGCACGAACTCGCTGCTGGTGCCCTTCGACGCAGGAGGCACGCCGGGCACCGCCCCGCCGTTCTTCTGCGTGCACCCGGTGGGCGGCACGGTGCTCACCTACGCGGCGCTCGCGCGGCGGCTGGGGCCGGAGCAGCGCTTCTACGGCCTCCAATCCCGGGGCCTGGACGGCGCGAGCCCCCCGCAGCGAACCCTTGAAGCCATGGCCACGGACTACGTGCGCGCCCTGCGAGAGGTCCAGCCCGCCGGGCCGTACCACCTGGGCGGCTGGTCCCTGGGCGGCGTCATCGCCTACGAGATGACCCGCCAGCTTCGCGACGCGGGCGAGGAGGTGGCGCTGCTCGCGCTCATCGACTCGTACGCGCAGGAACCCGTGCCGGCCTCCGAACCGCTCCTGGATCGCACGCTGACCGTGAGCCGGTTCGCGCAGGACCTGATGGGCGTGGCCCTGGAGGACCTGGAGTTGGATCTCGGTGCGCTCGCGGCCCTGGAGCCCGAAGCCGCGCTCACCCAGGTGCTGGAGTCCGCGGCCCGCGCGGGGGCCCTGCCCCCGGGGACGGACGCCGCGAACGCGGTGGCCCTCTTCCACGTCTTCGAGGCCAACCTCGAAGCCTCCCGCCGCTACCGCGCACCCGCGATGGAGCAGCGGGTGCTGCGCATCCAGGCCGAAGCGCAGCAGGACCCGACGGGCACGGGCGAAGGCGGCTGGCGCGCGCTGGTGGGACGCGGGCTGGAGTCGCACCGCCTGCCGGGCAACCACTACACGCTGCTGCGCGAGCCTCACGTGCAGCGGGTGGCGGAGCTGCTGAAGCAGGCCCTCCGGAAGCCTGCGAAGGACTGACGGGCCCGGTCCACGCCAAGCAAGAACCCCGCTCCCTCCAGGCAGAGGGGGCGGGGTCCGGAGGCTGCGTCAGCGCGGAAGCGAAGCGCTACTTGAGCACGTTGGTGGACGGCTCCGAGGGCGGAGGCGTCTTGTCCGCCGGCACGTCGAAGAAGCTGCTGCTGCTGGGCGCGCGCGTCTGCGCCAGGCTGTTCTCCAGCGTCTCCGGCACGGGCGGCAGCGCCACGGGCGTCATCTCCGCCCGGGCGGCGGCCTGCGCCGCGAGCTTCTTGTTCCGGTGCCGCCGGAAGAGGAAGTAGCCCACGCCCACCACCGCCAGGGAGCCCAGGACGACGACCTGCCCTTCCTTCATCTTCCCGAGCAGCGTCTCCAGCTCGCCGCCGAAGTGGAAGCCGAGCCAGACGAACGCCGGCGCGGACAGCAGCGCCGCCAGGCCGTCCCACAGGATGAAGCGCCAGTACGCCATGCCCACCGAGCCCGCGGTGAAGTACGTCACCGCGCGCACGCCCGGCATGAACCGCGCGATCATCACGATCTTCTGGCCGTGCTTGATGAAGAGCGACTCCACCTTCGCGCGCTTCTCCGGCGTGACGATCTTCGCGAAGAACCCTCCGCCCTTCGCGTCCGGGTTGCGCCCCAGCCGGGACCCCAGCCGACGCCCGGCCAGGTAGATCAGGCTGTCGCCCACCAGGATGCCCAGGAAGCCCACCGCCATCATCACCGGCAGGCTGGCCGCGCCCTTGTGCGCCAGCAGCCCCCCCAAGATGAGCGTGATGTCCTCCGGCGCCGGCACTCCCAGACCACACGCCACCAGGATCGCGAAGACCGCCGCGTAGGCGAGCAGACCCTGGGAGTTCAGCAGCAGGTTGGTGAGCAGTTCTTCCACGCGTCGTTCCGTCCAATCACATCCCGAAGGGTCGCCCGGTCCGTACCCGGGCCAGCCCCTTCAGCACCCAGCCAACAACCGGGTGCGGGTCTTGAAAACTCCGGCCGCCAAGCCTCTCACCTCAAGCGTCCCGTCCCCACCACGAAAGCCCACGGCCTCGCGGATTCCAC
>SECN01000595.1 GCA_004173515.1 Myxococcaceae bacterium
CTCCAGCTTCTGGCGCGCCTGGTAGAAGGCGACGTCGGTGAGCATGGACTGGAGGCTGCGGCGTTGCTCCTCGGTGATGCCGGAGAGCTTCTCCGCGCGGCCTCTACTACCTGCGCCGCGCGGAGAAGCTCTCCGGCATCACCGAGGAGCAACGCCGCAGCCTCCAGTCCATGCTCACCGACGTCGCCTTCTACCAGGCGCGCCAGAAGCTGGAGGACGCCCGCCGCCTCGTGTCGGAAGGCCTCGCCCAGCTCAAGCTCGCCTCTGAAACCGAGAACCGCCACGCCCGCAGCGCCAACCAGATGCTGTCCACCGTGGGCCCCGCCGCCCGCGACCTGGAGGAGGCCCTGCGCCGCGCCGTCCACACCCAGAGCGGCCCGGACGTCCAGGACAACAGGCCTGTAGCACTGCCCCCCGCGCCGCAGCCGGCTCCCGCCGCCCCAACCCCTGACGCAGGCACCTTGCCGTGATCTCCAGGGGTTGGGAGACCCCTCCAAAAACGCGCGGCTGGGCCTCTGCTTCGTGACACGGAAATGTCCGCCGCAAGACGTCCCGAACCGGCCTGTTGAGTGATCATAGATTGCAAGCATCGATCCCACCGGCCGGGCAGGCTCCCACAGGATCTAGCGTTGACACACCAGGTCCCCCCCCATAGCTTGTGTGCCGGCTGCGCGGCCGCCCCGGTTCCGGGCGACCGCACCCCAGACCCGGAGGCAGAGTGTTTTTATTGCGCGACGCCTGCTTCTGTCCGACAAATAGCTACATGTCGGCCTGTTGCTCCCAAGTCCCCGGGTTCTGATCGCAGGACAGCACCCGTCCCCACACCTTCTTGAGTCATTTCAACGGGGTCTTCTGGCCCCGAGCAGGACGTTGGTTCACGTCCTGATGGCTACGCCTTTGCCTTGCCCGGAAGTGAGACGCCCTTGACCGTCCAGACGCCCCTGAAGCCTTCCGTCGTCGCCGCGCCGCCCCCCGACGCTGGCCCCGCGGCCACCACCGCCCCGGCCCCGTCGTCCGGCGGCGACTTCGCCACCACGATGCGGGTGAAGAAGCGCAACGGCACGGCGGAGCCCGTGGACCTCAACAAGATCGTCCGCGCGGTGGGCAAGTCCTGCGTGGGCCTGTCGCGCGTGGACGTGATGCGCGTGGCGACGAAGACCATCAGCGGCCTGTATGACGGCGCCACCACGCGCGAGCTGGACAGCCTGTCCATCCAGACCGCCGCGGCCCTCATCGTGGAGGAGCCTGAGTACGCCCGGCTCTCCGCGCGCCTCTTGTCCACCTTCATCCAGAAGGAGGTCAGCAATCAGGACATCCAGTCCTTCAGCCAGTCCGTCGCCGCCGGCCACAAGCACGGCCTCATCGCGGACCGCCTGCTCACCTTCGTCCAGGCCAACGCGCGCAAGCTCAACGCCGCCATCGACCCGGTCCGCAACGACCTGTTCGAGTACTTCGGCCTGCGCACCGTCTACGACCGCTACCTCCTGAAGAACCCGCAGACGCGCGAAGTGATTGAAACGCCGCAGGACTTCTTCCTGCGCGTGGCGTGCGCCATCTCCGGTGACAACGCGCGCGAGGCCATCGAGCTCTACCGCCTGTTCAGCTCGCTGGAGTACCTGCCCTCCTCCCCGACGCTGTTCAACTCCGGCACGCGCCACGAGCAGCTCTCCAGCTGCTTCCTGCTGGACTCGCCCTCGGACGAGCTGGACGCCATCTACAAGAAGTATTCGGACATCGCGATGCTGTCGAAGTTCTCCGGCGGCATCGGCGTGGCCTACAGCCGCGTGCGCGCGCGGGGCTCGCTGATCAAGTCCACCAACGGGCACTCCAACGGCATCGTCCCCTGGCTCAAGACGCTGGATGCGTCCGTGGCGGCGGTGAACCAGGGCGGCAAGCGCAAGGGCGCGTGCTGCGTGTACCTGGAGACGTGGCACGCGGACATCGAGGACTTCCTCGAGCTGCGTGACAACACCGGTGACGAGGCCCGCCGCGCGCACAACCTGAACCTGGCCAACTGGGTGCCGGACCTGTTCATGCGCCGCGTGGAGGCCGACCAGGACTGGAGCCTCTTCGACCCGAAGTTCGTCCCCCACCTCACCGACCTCTACGGCGAGGCCTTCGAGAAGGCCTACGCGGAGGCCGAAGCGCAGGGCCAGGCCGTGCGCAAGGTGAAGGCGCGCGACCTGTACGCCCGGATGATGAAGGTGCTCGCCCAGACGGGCAACGGCTGGATGACCTTCAAGGACATCTCCAACCGCAAGAGCAACCAGACGGGCCAGCCGGGCAACGTCATCCACCTGTCCAACCTGTGCACCGAAATCCTGGAGGTCACGAGCCAGGGTGAGACGGCCGTGTGCAACCTGGGTTCGCTCAACCTGGGCCGGATGGTGAAGGACGGGAAGTTCGACTTCGACACGCTGCGCGCCAACGCGCAGCTGGCCATCAAGCAGCTCGACCGCGTCATCGACCTCAACTACTACCCCATCACCACCGCCGCGGACTCCAACCGCCGCTGGCGCCCGGTGGGCCTGGGCCTGATGGGCCTCCAGGACGTCTTCTTCCAGCTGCGCCTGCCCTTCGACTCCGTGGAGGCGCGCAACCTGTCCAAGAAGATCTCCGAGGAGATCTACTACGCGGCGCTCGTGACCTCGTCGGACCTGGCGGAGCAGTTCGGCGCCCACCCGTCCTTCCCGGAGACGCGCGCGGCGAAGGGCGAGCTCCAGTTCGACAGCTGGGGCGTCGTCCCGGAGGACACGCTGCGCTGGGACGCGCTGCGCTCGCGCATCATGAAGGTGGGCCTGCGCAACTCGCTGATGATCGCCATCGCGCCCACGGCCACCATCGCGTCCATCGCCGGCTGCTACGAGTGCATCGAGCCGCAGGTGTCCAACCTCTTCAAGCGCGAGACGCTGTCGGGCGACTTCCTCCAGGTGAACCGCTACCTGGTGCGCGACCTGCAACAGCTCAACCTGTGGAACGAGTCCACGCGCAACCGCATCAAGATGGCCGAAGGCAGCGTGCAGGACCTCACGGAGCTGCCGGAGGAGCTGCGCGCCATCTACCGCACCGCGTGGGAGGTCCCCATGCGCTCGCTCCTGGACATGGGCGCGGACCGCGGCGCCTTCATCGACCAGAGCCAGTCGCTCAACCTCTTCGTGGAGACGCCGAACATCGGGAAGCTGTCCTCGATGTACTTCTACGCGTGGCAGAAGGGGCTGAAGACCACGTATTACATGCGCTCGCGTCCGGCGACCCGCATCGCCAAGACGACCGTGAACCAGGGTGGCCCCACGGTGGCCCTGCCCACGCCCGTCGTCCCCGTGCAGGCGGCGGCGCAGACCGTGACCGCGGAAGCCGAAGCGGTGGCGTGCTCGCTGGAGAACCCCGAGGCCTGCGAGGCGTGCCAGTAGTCCCGGCCACGCCCCGCAGGTCCCCTGCCCCATCCGTCGCCCGTGCCGTTCTTGTAAGGGAGTTCCGAAGACATGCTGCTGGATCCGGGAATGAACCTGACGCTGCGCCCCATGGCGTATCCCGTCTTCTTCGAGATGTACCGCAACGCCATCAAGAACACCTGGACGGTGGAGGAGATCGACTTCTCCACGGACCTGGTTGTCGCGCCAGCTCTATGAAGAGGCGCTGCACGTCCAGTTCTACCTGACGCTGCTGGACAGCTACATGCCGGACCCCGCCGAGCGCGCCAAGGCGTTCGCGGCGGTGGACAACATCCCGTCCATCCAGCGCAAGGCGCGCTTCTGCATGAAGTGGATGGACAGCATCCAGTCCATGGACCAGACGCGCTCGCGCTCGGACCGGCGTCAGTTCCTGCTGAACCTCATCTGCTTCGCGGGCTGCATCGAAGGCCTCTTCTTCTTCGCGGCCTTCGCGTATGTGTACTTCCTGCGCAGCAAGGGCCTGCTCAACGGCCTGGCCGCGGGCACCAACTGGGTGTTCCGCGACGAGAGCGCCCACATGGCGTTCGCCTTCGAGGCCATCCAGACGGTGCGCAAGGAGGAGCCGGACCTCTTCGACGCGAGCCTGGAGCGCGACGTGGTGCAGATGCTGCGGGAGGCCGTGGAGTGCGAGACGCAGTTCGCCCAGGACGTGCTGGGCGGCGGCGTGATGGGCCTGTCGGTGCAGGAGATGCGCGGCTACCTGGAGTACGTGGCCGACCAGCGCCTCCAGATGCTGGGCATGTCCCCCATCTTCCACACCAAGAACCCGCTGCACTTCATGGATCTGCAGGACGTGCAGGAGCTCACCAACTTCTTCGAGCGCCGCGTGTCGTCCTACCAGGTGGGCGTGGGCGTGGGCGCCGCCAACGACGTCGTCTTCGACGCCGCCTTCTAACCCCCGCGCCCCTGCCCCACACAGAAGCCGTGCCCCGCGGATGCGAGGCACGGCTTTCGTGCGTCAGGCGCATGCGCCGCGCTAGACGGGGTTCTCGATGTCGCGCTCGCCCAGCCGCTGACGCCGCTCGCCTTCCAGCGACTGCTCCGCGCGCGTGGCGGAGATCTGCGCCACCGGACGATTCACCGTGCGGTACACCGCCGCGGCGAAGGCCGCACCCAAGAGCGGCGCGATGATGAACATCCACAACTGCCCCAGCGCGGCGCCTCCGGAGAAGAGCGCCGGCCCCAGGCTGCGCGCGGGATTCACCGACGTGTTGGTGATGGGGATGCCCACCAGGTGGATGAGCGTCAGCACCAGGCCAATGGCCAGGCCCGCGAAGCCCACCGGCGCCCGCGAATCCGTGGCGCCCAGCACCGTCAGCACCAGGAGGAAGGTGAGCGCCACCTCCGCCAGGAACGCCGCCCCGCCGCTGTAGCCTTCGGGCGAAGCCGCGCCATAGCCGTTGCTGCCCAGCCCCTCCGCGCCGGCGGAGTAGCCACCCGGCGCGCCCTTCGCGATGAGCAGCACCAGCCCCGCCGCGAGGATGGCCCCCACGCACTGCGCGATGATGTAGCCAGCCGCGTGGCGCTTGTCGAACTTGCCCGCGATCATCAGGCCCACCGTCACCGCCGGGTTCACGTGACAGCCGGAGATGGGGCCAATCGTGTAGACCATCGCCAGCAGCGACAGTCCGAAGGCGAACGACACCCCCAGGAAGCCGATGCGGTCGCCCGCCAGCACCGCCGCTCCCACGCCGCCGAGCACCAGCACGAAGGTGCCCACGGCCTCCGCCATGTACTTCTGCATCGCATCGCCGCCGGCGGGTGCGGCCCGTGCGGCCCTCACTGTCTCTTCTCGCATGCGCAGCCTCCTCACGCAGTCAGGGGCCGCGCGGATCCAGGAGGTATCCCAGGCAACGCAAGCCGTCCCACGGCGTCATGTGTCCCAGGAGATGCTGCGCACGCATGCGCGCCCCACCACGCGCACGCGCTCCACACGGTCGGCCAGCGGCGCATGGCAGGGGCCCCCGGCGTCCTGAAGCCCCCACCCTCCGGGGACGGACGCCCGGGCACTCAACGGCCCGCGCCGGGCCCTACGCGTTCTTCCACACCCCGACGAACGGCAGGTTGCGGTACTTCTCCCCGTAGTCCAGGCCGTAGCCGACGACGAACTTGTCCTCGATGACGAAGCCCTTGTAGTCGATGTTCACCTTGGTGCGCGCGCGGGCGGGCTTCTCCAAGAGCGAGCACAGCTTCAGCGACGCGGGGTGGCGCGCCTGGAGGTTCTCCAGCAGGAACGTCATCGTGAGGCCGGTGTCGATGATGTCCTCGATGACGAGCAGGTGCTTGCCCGCCATGGGCTTGGACACGTCCGTGGTGATGCGCACCTCGCCCGTGGACTCCGTGCCGCCGTGGTAGCTGGACACGCCCAGGAACTCGAGCGTGAGCGGCAGGTCGATGGCGCGCGACAGGTCGATGGCGAAGTACGCGGAGCCCTTGAGCACGCAGATGAGCGTCAGCTCCTTGCCCTGGTAGTCGCGGGTAATCGCCGCGCCCAGCTCCTTCACGCGCGCCTGCACCGCCTGCTCGGAGATGAGGACGTCGACATCCTTCTCGTGGAACGTCACCGGGAACTCCCTTGTCTACACATAGGCGTTGTTCATGATCTCCCCGAAGCCGCCGCCGCCGGGGACGATGTACTGCCGGTCATCCAGGCCCCGCTCCTTGTCCCAGAGCAGGCCCGGCTCCGTGCCGAACACCTCCGGCGGAGACAGGCCCCGGTCCAGCCGGAGCGCGTAGATGATGACGTCCGGGTGGTCCTTCGTCATCCGGCGCAGGTACTCCGGCGTGACGATGAGGTTCAACGTGATGATGCGCCGGGGCGTCCCGGGCACCTTCGTCTTGTAGAGCGAAATCGCCGTGGACAGGCTGCCGCCCGTGGCCCCCATGGGGTCCGGGAACAGGACGAACGCATCGTCGATGTCGCCGCCAATCTTCGCGCCGCCAATCTCCGAGCCCACCACCGCCTGGGCCGCGTCGATCATCCGGCTCATGATGATGTGGTCCTGGCGCACGAGCGACGGGTCCACCGTGAAGTTCAGCAGGTCGTACGTCACCTGCGACGGCAGCGTCCCCGCCCGCGCGATGTTCACCGTCACCACGCGCAGGTGCGGGTCCACCACCTCGCCCTGGTAGATGCCCAGGGGCGTGGAGTCGATCATCCGCGTGGGGATGGTCACCCTCTTGCGCGGGAACTCCGCGTTGATGACCGTCTTCACCAGGTCCGCGTA
>SECN01000127.1 GCA_004173515.1 Myxococcaceae bacterium
CGTGCCGGCGACCCCCGGCACCGCGGCCTGACCGCCCAGCTTGCCGTCCGTACCCACTTCCTTCGCGACGCGCGTCACCTCGGAGGCGAACGCGCGGAGCTGGTCCACCATCGTGTTGAGCGTGCTCTTGAGCTCCAGCACCTCGCCCTTCACGTCCACCGTGATCTTCCGCGACAGGTCGCCATTGGCGACGGCGGTGGAGACCTCCGCGATGTTTCGCACCTGGCTGGTGAGGTTGGACGCCATCAGGTTCACGTTGTCCGTGAGGTCCTTCCACGTCCCCGCGGCGCCGGGCACCTGGGCCTGGGCGCCCAGCTTGCCCTCCACGCCCACCGTGCGCGCGACGCTGGTCACCTGCTGCGCGAACACGTTGAGCGTGTCCGTCATGTTGTTGAGCGTGGCGCCCAGCGCGGCGATTTCGCCCTGCGACGGCACCATCAGCTTCTGGGTGAGGTCGCCGTTGGCCACCGACGTCACGACCTTCACGATGCCGCGCACCTGCGTCGTGAGGTTGGAGGCCATGAAGTTCACGTTGTCCGTGAGGTCCTTCCACGTGCCGGACACGCCCGACACGGCGGCCTGACCGCCCAGCTTTCCTTCCGTGCCCACCTCGCGCGCGACGCGCGTCACTTCGGAGGCGAAGCTGTTGAGCTGATCCACCATCGTGTTGATGGTGCTCTTGAGCTCCAGCACCTCGCCCTTCACATCCACCGTGATTTTGCGCGACAGGTCTCCGCGCGCGACGGCCGTCGTCACCTCCGCGATGTTTCGCACCTGCGCGGTGAGGTTGCCGGCGAGGACGTTCACGTTGTCCGTGAGGTCCTTCCACACGCCGGACACGCCCGACACGGCGGCCTGACCGCCCAGCTTGCCCTCCGTGCCGACCTCCTTCGCGACGCGCGTCACTTCGGCGGCGAAGCTGTTGAGCTGATCCACCATCGCGTTCACGGTGGTGCCGATGCGCAGGAACTCGCCCTTCACCGGCTGGCCGTCGATCTCCAGCGCCATCTTCTGGGTGAGGTCGCCTTCGGCCACCGCCACCAGCACGCGGGCGACTTCCGTGGTGGGCTGCACCAGGTCGCCGATGAGCGCGTTGATGGACTGCACGCTGGTGGCCCAGTCGCCGCGCACGTCGCCCAGCGTCACACGCTCGCCCATGCGGCCCTCGCGGCCGACGACGCGCTCCACGCGGACGATTTCGTGGGTGAGCGTGGAGTTGAGCGTCACCACCGCGTTGAACGCGCGGGCGATCTCATCCATCACCACGTCCTGCGCGCCCGACGGCAGCCGCACGGAGAAGTCCCCGCCCTGCACGGCCCGCAGCGCCGCCAGCAACTGCTGGAGCGGCGGAGGGCCCCCTGTGCGCGTCGTGTCCTCGGGGGCGCTCCGGCCGTTGCCGTTGCGTCCCCGGGAAGGCGCGCGGCGGGCGGGGGCGGGCTCGGCGGCGCGGGGGACGTTCGCGGTGCTCAACCGGTTGGCCGCGACGTTGCCGGGCGACCGGGCCCCGGGGGCCCCGTCCTCCCTCGCGGTTGCTGCCGGCGTCTTGCGCCCGTTGGAGCGCTTGCGGGGAGCGGAGGAGCTGGAAACCTTGGTGTCGTCCACGAATGAAACCCCTGATCGGCCAATGCGTTGCGGCGGGAGCTGCAAAAACGACCTGCGAACCCATGAATCTCCAGGGAGTTCGCGGACTTGTCGAATGCTAAGCCGGGGCGTCAGGGACCCATGTGTCGGGCACTGAACGTCGTGACTGACCCCAGGTCACAGCATCCCCGGAAGCCCCGGACTGGAGCCTTCCCATAACAGCTTCAGGGCGGTGTGGCGGTGCAGGGGAAGCCGTCGCAGCCCTGGACATACAGTGCCCGCCCCGGGAGTCGCCGGGCAGGCGCGCGGGTCCGGTCGGGCATCGGCTGGAGGGCGCCGGTGCGGACATCGAAGCGGAGCGCGGAGGGCCGCGGCGCATCCTGGAGCGCACCACAGCGCAGCAGGACCTGATCCGCCGCGTCCAGCCACCAGAGGAACTCCACCGCGCAGGGGGCCTCGGCGCGCACGAGCGCGAGCGTGCGGGCGTCATAGACGAGCAGTCCGCCGCCCCACTCCACTGCCGCCAGCACGCCGTCCGGGCCCACGGAGAGCCGGCCTCCGGAGCCCGGCACCTGTGCCTGCCCCAGCACCTTGCCATCCGGGGCCACGGACACGAGCTGACCGGTGGCATCCAACGCGATGACGCCGCTTGCGTGGCCGACGAGCTCCTCGGGCGGCGTGATGTCCCCCACCTGCTGGAGCAGACCGTCGCGCTCGCGCAGCAGGTGGCCACCGGCGGCGACCCACAACTTCCGCTCCCCATCGAAGGCGAGCGCGGTGGCGCCGGGAAACTCCAGCCGCGAGGACCTGCCGTCCTCGCCACAGACGGCGACGATGCGGGGACCGAACACCGCCGCGCGGGAAGCATCCGGCGCCACGGCCCAGCCCAGGCGCGTGGCCCCGGCAAGCTGCCGCGACAGACATTCATTGAGCGCGCCCAGGTGAGCGTCCCCGGAGGGTGAGGCGATGAGGTAGGGCAGGCTGGTGGTGGAGACGTAGAGCAACAGGCCCAGGCCCGCGGCGATGACGAGCGTGAGCGGCCAGGCGAGGACGCTCGCGCTGCGCGGCAGCCGTGCGCCCTTGCGGCCCGCCAGCATGTGCCCTTCCCGTCCGCCCACGCACGCTCCCTTCCAGACCGGAGGACAGCACAGAACCGGCATGAAGCGTTGCCTTCGCCGCTCGAAAGCGTTGCTGGCGGCCGAGCGTCGTACCGCCGGCCTCAGGGCCCCGTGCTTCCCCTGGGAGTCTTGCAGGCTGCCGACCTGCCATGAGCCGTCTTCAACGCCCGGGTTGCCGTGTCCGGTGAAGCACACACCTTTATCGCTCAAGGGACGGGGAAAGGATTCCAGACATGCGACGCTCCATCACCACCGCGGCTTTGGCTTTCAGCTTTCTGCTTTCCACCAGCGCGCTCGCCCAGCAGGTAGGCGACGGGTCCAGCCCGGGGACGACGCCCGGCTCCACAGGCTCCTCTTCGGAGATGGCCACCCCGGGCCAGACGGGCACGGCGGGCTCCACCGGCACGTACACGCCGGGCACCACCAACTCCACGGGTGTGCAGACCGGTAACACCGCGACTGGCACCGGCGGTTCAGGCTCCGGCGTGAACCCCATTCCGGGCACCACCGGCACCGGCACCACGGGCGGAAGCACCTCTGGCACGGGTGGAACCGGGACCAGTGGCATCGGGACGGGTTCGCCCACGGGCACCGGCTCCAGCACGGACACCTACGGCACCGGCAGCACGTCGCCCTCCACCGGCGCGGGCTCGTACACGTCGCCCACCACCGGCACCAGCACGGGCACGTACACGTCGCCTTCCACCGGCAGCACGGGCACCTACGGCGGCTCGGGCACCAGCACCGGCACCGTGGGCGGCACGGGGACGAACAGCACCGGCACCATCGGTGGCACGGGCACCGGCACCACGGGCTCCACCGTTCCCGGCTCCGAGGGCAGCGGCAGCACCGTCATCACCCCGGGCGGCACCGGCACGGGTGGCGCCGGCACCAGCGGCACGACCGGGGGCGTGGGCGGCACCGGCACCAGCGGCTCGGGCGGCACCATGGGCGGCGTGGGCGGCACCGGCACCAGCGGCTCCAATGGGAGCTCCACGGGCACCCTCGGCGGCAACTAGCCCGCCCTCGACATGCCTCGCATGACGATGCGGCCGTCAGCACCTCGCTGGCGGCCGCCGTCGTGTCTGTCTTTACTTCGGCGCATCCAGCGCCGCCATCGCCCGGCCCACGTACTCCATCAGCTTGGGATCGCGACCCTGGCGCCGCGCCACCTGGGGCTCCTGCTGGTGCAGCGTCTGGAGCGACGTCTCGATGCCGGGATTGCCGCCCGTGAAGGCACGGACCAGCTCCCGCCAGCGCGTGGCCAGCGCTCGCACCGGTTCGGTGGCGGGGTCGGTGCCCTTCGCCATCTCCTCCTGCATGCGGGCGATGAGGCGGGGCCACTCGGCCTCCACCTCCTTGATGGCGTCGTCGCCCATCGCCTGGCGACGGGCCTCCAATTCCTTCAACTGCTCCGGGGTGTAGTACTTCTCGAACATGGCCATGGCCTCGATGGTGTGGAGGAAGTCGTCGGCGGAGACGGGCTCCGCCGCGCGCAACTGTCGTGCGATGGCATCCAGGCGTTCGCAGAGCTGACGTTGCTCCGCCAGCTGCTCGCGCGCCCGCTGGAGCCGCAGCTCCACCACGCGCAGGGCGGAGAAGTCCGCCCGGCCCAGCGTCCCGGAAATCTCCTCCAACGAGAACCCGAGCTGCTTGAGCGACAGGATGTGGCTCAGGCGGGCGATGTCCGCCGCCGTGTAGAGCCGGTGCCCCGACGCCGTGTGCGCCGAGGGTTTTTCTTCGTGACTGGATGGGAGGGGTACAACCTCACGTCGCGTGAGGTGCAAGGGGAAAAGCAGGGCGCCGGGGAGGGGGACGGCGGACTTCACCGGATTGGAGAGCCCTCCAGGAGGCCCTGTCACCCCAATGGCAGGTCTGGATGAACCCGCGACGGGAAGCTCACGCGGCCGCGGGCGTGAGCATCGTTGTCGCATCCACACGCCACGGTGCGCCCCCCTGGGGCATGACCGCGAGGCTCGCGGCGGCCGGGTACGCCGGTGTGGTGGCGAAGTTCAGCGAGTTCAGATCGATCATCGTGAGAATCCCGCTGAACGCGGACATGAAGTAGTACTTGAGATTGGTGTGGTCGCGGACGCTCGTCCACATCGTGTAGTCGCCGTACGTGGTCGTGTACGAGGGCGGCAGGGTGTCGGGGGTGCCCGTCGTGGACGGCGAGTTCTTCACCGTCTCCAGCAGCATCCCGTACGGCGTCCCCATGCAGATCTGCGTGAGCTGCAGCGCGACCATGACCGCGGTCTGCTCGGGTCCGGCGAAGCCGGGCGGGTTCTTCGACGGCGGCGTCGTCGGGAAGATGCCTGGCGCCGGCAGCCAGCCCGTACCGTCCACCGGGAGCTGGCTGATGCCCTGGGAGAGGATGGTTGCCTTGACGAATCGCGAGGCGGACAGCGAGTCCCCGGGCAGTCCGACCAGACCGCCTCCGACGGGATTGCCGGCACCCGAGGTGGAGGTGGCGGTGCCGACGAGCGTGAGGTTGTAGTAGTTCTGGACGTTCGTCAGCTGCCAGTCGTAGGTCGGCCAGTTGGTCATGACGCCGTTGGTGCACTGATAGATGCGCGGCGTGCCGCTGATGAACTCGATGACGGCGCTCTGACCGGTGTTGTCCGTCACGATGTAGTGCAGCGGGACATAGAACTGCTCTCCCGGCAGAGGCCCGACGACGCTGATCTTCGAAAAGGCTGACAGGAAGTCGGTGACCGACGCGAAGTTGCCGAGGATCCACGCGGGAAAATCCAGGAACGAGACCTGATTGCCCGGCGCCCCAGCCCCCGTCACGATGGGGCCGTACTGGGTACCGGGGGCAAGCCACAGCCCTCCGACGGACAGCCCCTCGCTGTTGATGCCGTCATTGAAGGTCGGCAGGGATTGCCAACTGCTCCCGGACGGGGCGATCCCCACGAAACCATAGGGATTGGTCCATTTGAGCGTCGTCCACCCCTGGGCCGCCGAGCCGGGAGTGGCCGGTGTCAGCGGCCAGGACTGCTTGCTCGGCATGACGTAGACGCTCTGCGCAATCTCTCCCGGCATCTCCAGCGCTCTTGCGCTCACGAACGTCCGCGGCGTGCCTGGGGAGCTCTGCCCGGGATTGGAGGGAACGCTGATCATCAGGTTCGTGCACATGCTGAGGCCTCTCTGGGTGGTATTTCACCGCGATGCGCGATGCCCCAACGTACGTTGGAGCGTGCCGCCCCGCACGAGAATCGAGGAAAGCGTGCTTTGAAGGAATATTGTGGCATAGACATTCCTTCTCCCCGAAAGCAGCCCTGATGCGTCTTCCTGGAAGGATCCTGCCTGTGCGCCAACACGCATCTCCAGGCCAACGACAGACAGGGACTGGAGCGGCTGTGCCACTCCGAGGCGCATGGAGCGCTGGCTCGTTTGTCACGAGAGCTTCAGGACGGCCATGTCGCCTCTCGGAGGAGAGCCCGGCCCTGGCTGCGACGGCGGAGGCGACGGAGGAGGGGGTCGCCAACAACCGACCGGTGTTGATAGGGTCGCGGCCGGTCCGGCGATGGACGCCGGCTCCCGCGCACCACCAGGAGGCTTCCAGATGAACCTGCCACTTGTCGCCGTCGCGGTCCCTGCCCTCCTCTTTCAGGCGCTCGTCAGCTGAGCCGGTTCGAAGCACTTCCCGCCGCAGCGCGAGCCCCCTGTCCGCCAGGCATCCCGGAGCCGTCCGGAGTGCCCAGGCACCGCACTGCCCGGAGTCTCCTTCGTGTCACTTGAATCCCTCGGCTGGGGTCCCGATTTCGACCTCGCGCTGTCCGCTTCGCAGTCCACCTCCGCCGTCTCCCTCGTCCCCGGCCGCGTCGTGCGCCAGCAGCGGGGCCTGCTCACCGTCCAGACCTCCAGCCGGGCGCTGCTCGCCCGGGCCGCCGGGCGGCTCCTCCACCAGGCCGAGTCCGCCGAAGCGCTGCCCACCATTGGCGACTGGGTGCTGCTGCAACCGCCGTCATCCGGTGACGGCGAGGCGCTGATGCAGGCCGTGCTGCCCCGCCGCAGCCTCCTCAAGCGACGCGAGGCGGGCAGCGAACACGACGGGCAGCTCATCGCCGCCAACGTGGACGTGGTGTTCCTCGTGGTGGGCCTGGATGGCAACTTCAACCCGCGCCGCATCGAACGGGCCCTCACCCTGGCCTGGAACAGCGGCGCCACGCCCGTCGTCCTGCTGAGCAAGGCGGACCTCGCGGAGGACGCCGCCGCGCGCGTCCTGGAGGTGCAGGCCCTGGCCCCCGGCGTGGACGTGCTCGCGGTGAGCGCGAAGGCGGGCCTGGGCATCGAGGAGGTGCGCTCCCGCATCCCCGCCGCGAAGACGGGCGTGCTGCTGGGCTCGTCGGGCGTGGGCAAGTCCACGCTTGCCAACCGCCTGCTGGACGCCGCGCGACTGGTCACCCAGCCCGTGCGGGCGGAGGACGACAAGGGCCGGCACACCACCACGCACCGCGAGCTGTTCGTGCTGGACCACGGCGGGCTCGTCATCGACGGGCCCGGCATGCGCGAGCTGGGGCTGTGGGGCGAGGACGAGAAGGTGTCCCTGGCCCAGGCCTTCGCGGACGTCTTCGCGCTCGCCGAGGGCTGCCGCTTCAACGACTGCGGACACCGGAACGAACCGGGGTGCGCGGTGACGGCGGCGGTGCAGGCCGGCACGCTCCCCGAGGAGCGGCGCGCCAACTTCGAGAAGCTCCTGCGCGAGCAGTCCTCCAAAACCCGTCAGGTGGACGCCGCCGCGCAGCGCGAAAACAAGCGCGTCCAGCGCAAGCAGACCGTGGATGGCTCGCAGCGGGGCCGCGCGAAGCGACGCGGCGAATAGACAGACACCCGGGGCACGACGCGGACCTGCGTCCCTTCCGCGCCGTGACTCCCGCTGTGACTCCCGCTGTGACTCCAGTGACTGGCTGGCTTCAGAGCCCGGGGTTCGTCTCCGGCACCGTACCGGACGGCGGAAGCGGCGGCGGGGTCGGCGTGGAAGGCACCTGCACCGGGACATCCGACGAGTCGTTGTCGGGCGTGCGACCCGGCGCCTCCAGGGGCACGCCCGGGGTCGGAAGCCCGCTCTGGCCCTCCGCGGCACAGGCATAGGCCACCGTGCGCGAGCCCGCGAGCAGCAGGGGCAGCAGCGCGCCATATCCCACGCAGGTGCTCTTCTCGTCTTCCGTGCGGTTGCGCCCGCACACCGCTCCGCCCACCAGCGCGCCCACGGCCACGAGGCCCGCCCCGATGAAGAAGTCCAAGGGGGTCACCCGGCTCTGCGCCCAGGCCACGCCGTTCTGGCACTCGCTGCCGGGCGCCTTGGACAGCGGCACCAGCCCCGCCGCCGTGAACCATTGCCGGTCCTCATGGTGCGGTCCCTGTTCGGGTCGCAGGTTCGTGGTGATGTGGGTCCGATAGCAGCCCGTCTGCCCCAACATCAGCGCCGCCATCAACAGCGCGACCGCGTGTGCCTTCCGCATGCGTTGCCCCATCCCGGTGAGTGACCGTGCTTCCAGCCAGGCCCCGTGCCTAGCCCGAAGCGGCACGTCGCGGGAAGAGGGAGACGCGCGGGCCTACCGACGGCGTCGGGCGCTGACAGGCAGGCCCTCGAACGCGGTCTCCACCATGCCGCGCAGGGATGCCTCGTCCATGCCGGCCTTGCCCAGGGCCTCCAGGCCCCGGAACACCGCGAGCAGCATCGCCGCCAGCTTCCGGGGTTCCGCGCCGGCCGCCACGTCGCCATGACGCTGGGCCTGGGCCAGGCTGTTCGTGAACTGCGCCTCCATGCCCTGGAAGGCCTGGAGCGCCCGGTCCGTCACGTCCGTCGCGCCCTCCGACGCCAGCTCCGCGGTGCCCCTCGCCAGCAGGCACCCCCGGCGGCTCGGCCCCGCGGACGCCGTGGCCACCCCCAGCATGTAGTGCCGCAGGCGCTCCAGGGCTCCGGCGTCCGGGCCCTCCAACGCCTGCCGCATCGACTCCACCGAGTTCGCACAGTAGGTGTCGAAGATGCGCAGGAAGAGCTGGTGCTTGTCGCCGAAGGCTCCATAGAGGCTGCCCTTGCCCAACCCCGTGGCCCGCATCAGGTCATCCATGGAGGTCGCCGCGTAACCCTTGTTCCAGAACTGGTCGCGCACCGCGCGCAGCACCTGGGCTTCGTCGAACGTTCGTGGCCGGGCCATGGGGATAAATTAAAAGTTATTGACCGCCCGGTCCACCATTCTTAGATATGGACTACAAAGTCCATAACGCCCCGCTGGAGCAGGGGGCGGGTGGGCAGGGGCTTCGCGGGGCGCAAGGTCCCGCGCGCGAAGGAGCAGGACCATGGGCAGGCTCGACGGAAAAGTGGCGGTCGTGACGGGTGGGACCACGGGCATCGGCTTCGCGTCCGCGAAGCGCTTCGCGAACGAAGGGGCGAAGGTGTTCATCACCGGCCGCCGGCAGGCGGAGGTGGACCGGGCGGTGAAGGAGATTGGCCACGGCGCGGTGGGCATCCGGGGGGACGTGTCGGTGATGGCGGACCTGGACCGGCTCTACGCGGCGGTGAAGGAGCAGGCGGGGCACCTGGACGTGGTGCTCGCCAACGCGGGAGGCGGCGAGTTCGCGCCGCTGGGTGACATCACCGAAGCGCACTTCGACCAGACGTTCGACACCAACGTGAAGGGCACCCTGTTCACGGTGCAGAAGGCGCTGCCGCTCTTGAAGGACGGCGGGTCGGTCATCCTGACGTCCTCGACGGCGGGCACCACGGGCGCACCGGCCTTCAGCGTCTACAGCGCCACCAAGGCCGCCATCCGCTCGTTCGCGCGCACCTGGATCTTGGACCTGAAGGCGCGCGGCATCCGCGTGAACGCCATCAGCCCGGGGCCCATCGACACGCCGGGACTCAGCGGGCTGGCGCCCAACGCCGCGCAGGCGACGCAGCTCAAGGAGCAGATGGTGTCCCTCATCCCGCTGGGCCGCCTGGGCCGGCCGGACGAGGTGGCCAGCGCCGCGGTGTTCCTCGCCACGGACGAAAGCAGCTTCATCAACGGCGTGGAGCTGTTCGTGGACGGAGGCGCCGCGCAGATCTGAGCGCGCCGGCGGGGCTTCAGCCGTCCTTGCCTTCGTCCGGGTTCGACGCGCCCAGCTTGCGCAGCTTCGCGGCGAAGGGGCTCTCGCCGTTCACCGGCAGGGGGCCTCCCGCCATGCGCTGGCGGCGCGTCATCGCGAGGGGCCCTTCCGCGGGGCCTTCCAGCGCTTCCTTCTCGAAACGGTCCTGGCCGCCCAGCACGCGCCCCACGGGGCGGGACGAGCCGACACGACGGAAGGGATCCACGGACATGACGGTGACCTCCAGGTGAGGTCCCCGTTCTACCGCGCTTCGCCCCCGGGTGCATCCCACCCCCGGGGGTCCTCCAGCGCTCCGCCGATGTGCCGGAGCACCCGCGCCGCCAGGTCCACGTCGATGAGGCGCGCATCCCAGGTGCAGGTGAGCGTCATCGCCTTGCCGGGCACCAGCGCTCCTGCCTCCACCACCGGCACGTCGCGCACCTTGCCCGGGGCCAGCAGCAGGGGCACGCGGGTGTAGGGCACCATCGCGACGAAGCCCTGCTCCAGGCCCAGCGAGCCCAGGTTCGTCACCGCCACGGAGCCGAACGGGTCGAAGGGCATGCCCACGGGCTTCAGGTCCACGTTCAGCCCGTACCAGACGAAGGACAGCAGCCGCAGCGCGGGGCCCATCAACCAGCCGGGCAAGAGCGACGAGCGGCGCTTGCCCCGTTCAATCTCCACGTCCTCGCGCGCCCGCACCCGCGACACCTTCGCCTCCAGCGCGTCCGCCAGGGCCTCCAGGGGCAGCGCATCCGCCCGGTGCACGGTGGCGGTGGTCAGGTCCACCCGCGAGGAGCCCTGCGCCGGCTGCACCACCAGCACGCAGACGCCCACGTCCTGCCGCTGCCAGGGGCGGTTGCCGCGCAGCACGACGTTCGCCTCGGGGTGCAGGCGCAGCGCGTCCGCGGCGGCCTTCGCCACCAGGTGTGTCACCGTCAGCCGCCGGCCCGTGCGGGTGCGGTGCGAGGCCATGAACGCGAGCGCCGGCTCCATGCGGACCTCCAGCGACGCATACGCCGTGGGGTCGCGGGGTGCTCTCCACGTGCCCAGCGCGAGCTTGCGGAAGGCACTGGCCGGGGGCGCGGGTTTCAGGTCCAGGTTCATGGGGAGCCCCTGTCGGCATCGCACGCGGGTGGACGGCGCGCAACCGGGGGCGCTGCGCGCGGCGGGCCGCCCCTGTTAGACAGCAGGACCGCGAAGTCCTCCCCTTCCCCCAAGCCCCGAGGCACATCCGCATGAGCACCCTCGCCCTGGTCCTGTCCCTGGCCCTGCAGGCCGCGCCGCCCGCGAAGACGCCCCCGAAGCCCCCGGCCCCCGCCGCCGGAAAGCAGGCACCGGCGGCTCCGGCCGAGGACGTCGTCGCCGCCACCCAGGCGTGGCATGCGCAGCGGATCCAACGGCTGTCGGCGGAGGACGGCTGGCTGACGCTGGTGGGGCTGACCTGGCTGAAGGAGGGCGAGCAGACCGCGGGCTCGGCGCCCGACAGCGCGGTGCGCCTGCCCGCGTCGGTGCCGGCGAAGGCGGGCACCTTCGTGCGTGAAGGCAACACCGTGCGCTTCCAGCCAGCAGCGGGTGTGGTCTTCACGCGGGAAGGACAGCCCTTCACGGGGGGCGCGCTGAAGACAGACGAGAAGGGCGCGCCGGACGTGCTGCGCCTGGGCAGCGTGAACTTCCAGGTCATCCACCGGGGAGACAAGCTGGGCGTGCGGGTGAAGGATGCGGAGGCCCCCGCGCGCAAGCAGTTCCACGGCATCCCCACGTACGCGGCCAGCCCGGCGTGGAAGGTGGAGGCCCGGCTGGTGCCTGACGCCGCGTCGCGCACCCTCACCGTGCCCAACGTGCTGGGCACGCAGGATCAGATGCCTTCGCCCGGGGCGCTCGTGTTCACCGTGGCGGGCAAGGAGTACCGCCTGCTGCCGGTGCAGGAGGAGGGCTCGGATGAGCTGTTCATCATCTTCGGCGACGAGACGAACCGCGACACCACCTACGGCGCCGGCCGCTTCCTCTCCGCGCCGCTGCCGGACAAGGGCGGACGCGTCGTGCTGGACTTCAACCGCGCCTACAATCCGCCGTGCGCCTTCTCCGCGTTCGCCACCTGCCCCCTGCCGCCGCGCGGCAACCGTCTGGCATTGCGCGTGGAAGCCGGCGAGCAGCGCGCGGGCAATCACTGAGGCCTGAAAACGCCTCGCATCCATCTGTCTCTGCCAATGCCCACTGCTACTTCTCCTCTCCCCTTTGAACTCGCGGTGCTGACCGCTTCCGCCATCGCGTCCAACGCATCGCTGATGGACCGACTGGTGCTCAAAGGAGGTAATGCCCTACAACTGATCCACCGCCTGGGGGCACGCGCATCCATGGATCTGGACTATTCCATGGAGGGGGATGTCGAGGATGCGGATGCATTGGGGCGTGAGGTAGAAGCAGCGTTGTCAGCGCGATTTTCCGCCGCCGGATACGCCTTCATGGACTTCCGTTTTGGTCCCAAGCCATCTACCTCTGGGCCAGGAGTGAACTGGGGTGGCTACCACGCGGAGTTCAAGGTCCTGAGCTTCGCAGCGATGAACCGCATGGAGCAGGAATTGCGCCGACGTGAAGCCAAGAAGGGCGCCATTCCCAGCGCGCCTCAACTGCATGAGCTGTACAGGCGCGGTGCTCCAAAGCGGACCATCGACATCAGCAAGTTCGAGTTCTGCCAGGGAAGGACCGAAGCAGAACTTTCCAATGGTCAGCGATGCTTCGTATACACGCCTGCGATGATCGCCGCTGAAAAGCTACGCGCCCTCTGCCAGCAGATGGACGAATACGAGCAGAGAAAGAACCCTGCCAGCCGTGCGCGAGACTTCTATGACCTCCACGCGTGCATCCGCTACGCGCAGGTAGACCTGACTGCACACCCCGCCATGATGAAGGGCATCTTCGCCGCCAAGGAGGTATCCTTGGCTCTTCTGCGATTGCTTCATGAGGAGCGCCACCGGGAGTTCCATCGACGGAGCTGGTCTGCGGTGGAATCAGCGGTCACAGGCGAAGCATTGGAGTCCTTCGATTTCTATTTCGACTTCGTCTGCGTGGAAATCGAGAGGTTACAAGCCGCGGGGATGGTGTAGCCGCCAGCTCGGCGCGTACACGAGCCCCTTGAGTCCATAGGCCAGATAAAAGTCATGATGCAACCCGAGCGCCTTCAAGGGCTCTAGCGCTTCTTCTCCGAAGCCAGCGCGCTCCATGTAGAAACCCAGCGCTTGGTGATACGGATAGACATAGTTCAGTTGTGCGAGCGTCTGGAGCAGCACCTCCACATCCACCCGCTCCTGCTCGCGCGCACGACGAAAGCAGCCAAGGACCTCTTCGACGCCTCCCGCGTAGTTTGGCCGGACGGTGAGGTCGATCAGTGTTCGCTCGAGACCGGTCGCCGGAAGGAACTCCCCCTCGGGTGTTGGAATGTCCTCCACCCCCAGCGCCCCTGTGCTTTTCCCGCTGAGCAGAACCGCTCGGTAGATGTCGAAGTGAAAGATGTAGGTCGAGGCGCGCTGCCTTCCCTTGAAAGCCCGATCAATGGCTTCTTGCGTGAGCCCTCCCTTCGGCGCGGGCTTCGGGCTTTGCTCCTTGTTGACGTAGATGACCTTGGAAAACTGTTCGGTCAGCCCGTGAAGCTGTGCTGCGGTTCCGTGTGACAGGTAGGCAGAGGGACGCAGGGACAGCGCCACCGCATAGGGGGATGCCCGCTCCCAGACGTAGCGGGTCACGACTTCGCCGGTGTCCGAGGACAGGCGCACGACCGAAAGCTGCTTCGAGTCCGTGAGGAACTTGATGAAGCCGGACAGCCCCACAGAGACAGGGAGCTGCCATGCCTCGCGGTGGCGTTTGAGCATCGCCGTCAGGGCCGGGCGTGAATAGACCCGATTGGACTCCTCCTGAAAGGAGGTGGTGATGGGCCTGGCAGCCAGCTGTAGTCGTGTTCGGCGGGTCATAATAAGCGCAGTGCCCAGGTATATATACCTGGGCACTGCGCTTGCTGCCACCCCTTTGCTCCACAAAGTACACCGCCCGCCTCCCTTGGGGGAAAGCGGGCGGCCAGGGGCTTCGCGGCGGGCGTCGGACTCAGACCTGGATGGTCTTCTCCAGCTCCGCCAGACGGAAGCGCGCCAGCGCCAGGTTCGCGCTCGCGCGGTGCAGCGCGATGTAGAGGAACAGCCCGTCGCGCGTCGAGAGCGGACGGATGATGTGGTACTGCTCGCCGAGGGTGATGAGGATGTCCTCGATGCGATCCTTGATGCCCAGCATCTGCATCGTCTTCATCTTGGCGCGCACGACCTCCGTGTTGCCCGCGGCCGCCGCCTCGACGTTGAACCCCGCGGAACCGACGCTGCCCAGGGTCATGCCGCTCTTCGCATCGGCCAGACAGACCGCGAAGGCGCCGTCGATCTTGAGAGCTTCTTCCAGCGCCTGCTTCACGTTCGCCATTGCTTCTCTTTCCAGGAGGAGGGGGACCTGCGACTGCGGGACTTCCAACTGCGGTGTTTCAGGGGGCGGCGTCGGCGCGGGGGGCGCCAGCTCCTCCAACTTGAAGGTCATCTGACTGGAGTAGGAGCGCGGCTGCGGCACGAAGAGGGCCTGCACCTCCGTCAGCCCCAGCAGCGCGTCCAGTTGTCCGCCCAGGTGCTGGCACAACAGGTCGCGCAGCGTGTCGCGCTCCACCAGGCCCCAGGCCACCAGCGTCTCGCAGAAGTTGCCGCCGCTCTTGCGGCACTCCGACATCACCTGTTCGACGTCTTCCCGGCTCACCAGCCGCGCATCGATGAGCGCCGTGGAGAAGCTGCGCGCCCCAGGCCCCGTGAGGACCGTCCACGCCACCTTGCGCTCCACCACGAAGATGCGCCCGGAGACCGTGGTGGACTTCACCACCACCTCTCCCCCCAGCTTGCTTTCCAGGGCCTCGTGCAGCACGGCCCGGACAACCTGTCGCGGCGGGGAGGTCACGGTTCGGGACGCCAGGTTCATGAGGGGGGAGTCCAATGACACCGCGCGGGGGGCGCGTCCGAGTCGCTTCAGACCGGACTATAAACAGCAGAATTGAATAATCGCAACTCAGGTGTAAAACTCAGGGAAGGAGTGACTCCCCTGGGGTACGGGAAACCCACTAAAGATGTTTCGGACCCCTCCTGCAAGGCTGTTCTGACGGAACAATCCCAATTCAACGGAATGACAACCCCGCGGGTTACATCTGGCTGCGTCATGGGGTGAGGGTTGGCGGGCTGACAATCCAAGTCCCGGCGTTGTCTGGGGAAGCGGGACGGCGGGCCCCCGGACGCCTTGCTCGCAGTGAACACTTCGAGGCCCCCGGGTCGCATGGCGTCCCGAGGGCCTGGGTCACGTCGTTCCGGTCCGTACGAGCGCCAGGGCGGCTCAGTGCATGGGCGGCGCGCGGTCCACGTCGGCGGCGGCCTGGGGCGAGCCCAGGCGCGGGGCGATGCCGTTCGCCACCTGGCGCAGCAGCGCGGCGCTGAAGGCCTCCAGGTCATCCGGCCTGCGGGAGGTGATGAGGTTGCCGTCCTCCACGACCTCGCGGTCCACCCAGCGCAAGTCGGCGTTGAGGAGGTCCGTCCTGATGGAGGGATACGACGTGACGAAGTACCCCTCCATGATGCCCGCCTCCGCCAGCATCCACGGCCCATGGCAGATGGCGGCGAGGGGCTTCTTCGCCTTGAAGAAGTTGCTCACGAAGGCGACCATCTTCTTGTCCATGCGCAGGTGGTCCGGGGAATAGCCGCCGGGAATCACCAGGGCGGCGAAGTCCGCGGCATCGAGGCCCTCCACGGCTTTCTCCGTGGTGATTTCCGACCCCTTCTTTCCCTTGAGGACCTTGCCTGCCTCCACGCCGATGATGACGGCCTCGTGTCCCGCCTGCTTCACCTTGTCGAAGGGGACGCTGAACTCCGAGTCCTCGAAGTCGTTGGCCACGATGAATGCGATGCGCGCCATGGAACCGCCTCCTGCTGGGCGAAAAGTTGGAAGTACCCGCCCGAGCAAGGTGCCCACGACGAGGGCCAAGACAACGCCGCCCGGGGCCGCTTCCCACTGCGCGGTGCGCCCGCCTGCCCCCCTTCCAGGTCCCTGGCGCGCGTTCACTGATGTTTTCGCGCATCCGCCTCCGGAGCACGGCGCCCGGGGACGCTAGATTCCCCGCATGCGCTCCCGACGCCTGCTGCTGTCCGCCCTCGTCGTGTTCACCGCCTCCGCCACCGCCTGCCGCAAGAGCCAGGCGCAGGGCACCGCGTCCCCCGCGGACTGCATCCGGGTGGAGGACGGCTGGGGGCCGGACGGCACCGTCCCCGTCACGGTGGACGTGGTGGCGGAAGGCCTTCAGGTCCCCTGGGGCGTGGCCTTCCTGCCGGGCGGAGATGCGCTCATCACCGAGCGACCGGGCCGGGTGCGGCTCTTGCGCGGCGGCGCGCTGCAACCCCAGCCCGTGGCCACGCTGCCCATCGCCAGGAGCAGCGAGGGGGGCCTGCTGGGCATCGCCGCGCACCCGGACTTCGCGACGAACCGCCAGTTCTACCTGTACGTCACCACCGAGGCGGACGGGAAGGCGCAGAACCGGGTGGAGCGCTGGACGCTGTCACCGGAAGGGACCACCGCGACGTTCGAGCGGATCATCCTGGGCGGCATCCCGTCCGCGACCTACCACGACGGCGGACGGCTGCGCTTCGGGCCGGACGGGATGCTGTACGTGGGCACCGGCGACTCGCGCGAGCCGGACCTGTCCCAGGACCCGGCGAGCACCGCGGGCAAGCTGCTGCGGCTGACGCCCGACGGCGCCATTCCCCAGGACAATCCCTTCGCCAACTCCCCCGCGTTCCTCCTGGGCGTGCGCAACACGCAAGGCTTTGACTGGAAGGACGCCGCCACGCTGTACCTCACCGACCATGGGCCCAGCGGCGAGACGATGCGCCGCGCGCACGACGAGGTGAACGTGGTGAAGGCCGGCGACAACCTGGGCTGGCCCGGCATCTATTCGTGCGAGACGCAGGCCGGTCGCATCACCCCGTCGCTCACCTTCGACGACGCGATGCCCCCGGGCGGCGCCGCCGTGTACACGGGCACCGCGATTCCGGAGTGGAAGGACTCGCTGCTCGTGGGGACGCTGGGCTCCCGGCACCTGCACCGGGTGGTGTTCGACGCGCAGGCGCCGAACCGGGTGGCGAAGCATGAGGTCTACCTGCGCGACACCTACGGCCGCCTGCGCGACGTGCTGATGGGCCCCGACGGCCACCTGTACGTCACCACCAGCAACTGCGACGGCCGGGGCGACTGCGGCCCCCGGAGGGACCTGCTGCTGCGCATCCGGCGCTGAAGGTCAGTTCACGCTTTCGGCGCTGTAGCGGGCCAGGAGCCCGGTGCGCACCGCGTAGCGGTAGACCCATTGGAAGACCAGGCCCGCCAGCACGATGTCCAGCACGGCGAGCCCCACGCCCCACCCCAACATGGCGCTGGGGAACTCCCCGCCCGCCGCCAGCGTGCGCACGCCTTCAAAGACATACGACGGGGGCAGCGCGCGGCCCACCCACCGCATCCACTCCGGCAGCGTGGACAGGGGATAGAAGACGCCCACGAACGGGGACAGCAGGCTGGGGATGGGCCAGACGAACCACTCGGCCGCCGGCCCCAGCCGCAGCACCAGCGCGCTGCCGAGGATTCCCAGCGCCGTGCCGAACAGGAACAGGATGAGGATGAAGGGCACGAACATCACGCCGTAGGTGGCGAAGGACAGGCCGAACACCGTGCTGGACAGCAGGAGCATCACCAGCAGCCCGATGGCGCTGGTCACGATGCTCGTCAGCACCAGGCCGCTCACGTACTCCGCCAGGGTGAGCGGCGTGGCGAAGACGTTGAGGAAGTTGCGGGACCAGACGTCCTCGAAGAACCCCATGGTCATGCCCTGCATCACGCGCGCGAAGAAGTCCCAGAGCAGCACCGCGCCCAGCAGCGCCGGCACGAAGTCATGGCCGTGCGAGGCCACGCTGTTGAGGTAGCGGGTCATGAAGCCCCACAGCACCATGTCCACGGCCACGAACGCGAACAGGGGCACGACGCGCGCGAAGTTGCCCTTGTAGAGATAGAACTGGCGCAGGGCGATGCCGGCGATGCGACTGGCTTTCATGGGGCCGGATGCCTTTCCAGGGCCAGGGGTTCGTTGGCCACGGCGATGAACAGCGCCTCCAGCGTGTCGTGGCCATGCTCGCCGGGCAGCGTCTTCGGGTCCCCCTGGAGCAGCACCCTGCCGCGCGACATGAAGAGGACGCGGTCGCAGACGGCCTCCACCTCGTACATGTTGTGGGACGTCCACAGCACGCCGCTGTCGCCCTGCCGCGCGAACGCGCGGATGCGGTCGCGGATGTCCACCGCCGTGGCCGGGTCCAGCGACGCGGTGGGTTCGTCCAGGAGCAGCAGGCGCGGCTGGTTCAGCATGGCCTTGGCCAGCGAGACGCGCGTCTGCTCACCGGAGGACAGCACGCCGCACTTGGTGTCGCGGAAGCGCTGGAGGTCGTACTGGGTGAGCAGGGCCTCGATGCGGGCGGACAGGCCCTTCACGCCGTAGATGAGGCCGAAGACGCGCAGGTTCTGCGCCACGGTGAGGTTGCCGGGCAGGGGCGCGTAGACGGCGGCGAAGTTGGTGCGCTCCAGCGCCTGCACCCGGCGGGAGGCCAGGTCCACGCCCTCGATGTGGATGGTGCCGGAGGTGGGCTCCAGCACGCCCAGGAGCATGTTGATGGTGGTGCTCTTGCCCGCGCCGTTGGGCCCGAGCAGGCCCACCACCTCCCGGCGCCCTACCTCGAAGGTGATGCCGTCCACGGCCACACGGTCGCCGTACGCCTTGTGCAGCGAGGTGACGGAGAGCACCGGGGGAGAAGGGGTCATCACGGGTCCTGCTGTACCACGCGCCCGCCCTCCCGCCAGGGCGCGCCTGCACGGGTGGGAAGGCAGGCGGGCAGGGCCCCGGGCACCCGCTGGCGGGGACGCGGGGAAAAGGTTCGCGACGGCCGTGCACCCGCCGCGCGATTCTGGAAAACTCCGCCCTCCCCTGGCGCCTGCTGGAGTCGACGTGCTCCTGGAAGTCCCCATCCTCATTGGCCTGATGGTGGCGGCCATCGCACTCGCGATCGCCGCCAAGCGGGCCAACGTGCCCTACAACGTCGCACTCGTGTTGGGTGGCCTGCTCATCTCGGTAGGCCACCTGCTCCCCGGAGTGCCACCGCTCAACCCCCAGGTGGTGTTCCTCATCTGTCTGCCATTGTTGTTGTTCGAGGGTGGCATCACCGCCGACCTCAATGGCATCCGCGCCAACGCCATCCCCATCGGGCTGTTGTCCACCCTGGGGATGGTCCTGGCGATTGGCGCCACGGGCGCCGCGCTGCACTTCATGCTGCACCTGGCGTGGGGACCCGCGCTGCTCCTGGGCTCCATCCTCGCCGTGACGGACACGGTCTCCATCCTCTATGCGTTCCGCCGCGCGCCGGTGCCGGGGAGGCTCGCGGGCATCATCCAGGGCGAGAGCCTCTTCAACGACGGCACCGCGCTGGTGGCGTACACGGCCATCGCGGCGGTGGTGGCCGGAGGGCAGGCGCCCACGGTGGGTTCGATTGGCGGGCACATGCTGCTCGCGTCCGTGGGCGGCGCGGCGGTGGGTCTGGCCATGGGCCTGCTGGGCGGGTTCATCATCCGGCGCGCGGAGGATCCGCTCGCGGAGATCATGGTGACGACGGCCGTGGCGCTGGCGTCCTACGTGCTGGCCGAAGAGGTGCACCTGTCGGGCGCCATCTCCGCGGTGGTGGCGCCCGACAGGTGCACCTCTTCGGCCAGCACGTAGG
>SECN01000596.1 GCA_004173515.1 Myxococcaceae bacterium
CTCCTGCTCTGCCATCTGCTGCGAGACCGCTTCGCGAGGCCGTTGGAGGTCGTGCTCCTGTTGGATCGCGCGCTCCTCCTGGAGGAGCTGGGCTTCCAGGTCGAACTCCTCCAGCTCTTTGATCCGCGCCTGTCTCCGCGCAACCTCGCGCTCATCGCGTCGCGGAGCGCTTGAGCTTCACGGCGAAGACGCCCCAGCAGATGTCGTTCCGCGCTCGCTGGTCTTCAAGGACAAGCTCACGGAGGGTGGCGGGGATCCGCTCCCGCTGCCATCCGAGTTCCCGCAGACGGGCCTCTTCCGCGTCACCCACGGCGACCGACGCGGCGGCGGCCCGGAGGGCGTACGCCGCCGCGCCCAGATAGTGCGCGGCGACGTGGGCGACGGCCACCGCCTGGCCTGCCGCGAGCGCGGCGAATCTGGCCGGGTCAGGCAACCCACGCGCCGCGGCGTTGGCCACGAACGCGGTCCGGTGGGCGTCACGCATCGGCACCTCGCCCCGGATCCACGCCCGTCCCACGGCGATGGCTTCGCGGGGGCGGGCGTCCTCGGGGCACGCGTTCTCGAAGATGGGCAGGACGTGCTCCGCGCAGACGGCGGCCCACTCCGCGAGCAGGTGGTGGTCCTCGTCGGTCAGGCTTCCGCCACGACGCACCGTGATCAACCGGGGGTCTCGCTCTTTCGGCAGGATCGGCATGGACGTTCGAATCCCACCCCTCAAAGCGCCAGGAGCACATCCACCTGCGCGCTCAGCGCACGGGCCTCTTCGGCCTTGCCGAGCTGGAGGTAGAGCGCCACCGCCTCGCGACGCTCCTGGATTTCTCCCTGGATGAGCGCGGCCACCGCCTCCGGGGACAAGAGCAGTCGAGACACCTCGCCCTTCCCGAGTCCCTCCACGCCACCGGCGATGACGCCACCGACCACCGCTTCAGGAGCGGCGCTCACGTCCGGCGCCTCGGCATTGTCGATGGCGGCGAGCGTCTCCCGAAGCACCGCCGAGACAGGTGCATTGCGAGTGCGCAGTGCGTCCTTCAGCGCGGCACGCAGCGTTGCCTTCCATTCATCCACGGTCTTCATGCGCCGACAGTAGTCTGGGATTTCCGGTCGGCGCCACCGCGCGCCACCCGCAGCCAGACCAGCGAGACCATCAGCCACGACGCCGTGAGCGCGCTCCACGCAGGGGGTGCGCTGGCCCCCACCAGCCACAGCGTCACGGCCACGCCCATGGCCAGCACCCGCGCGAGCTCCAGCGGCTCGCTCCACCTCTTCGACTCCAGCATCCCGCTCCAGGCGGTCGCCATCGCCCAGAGCAGCAGGCTCAACGCGACCTTCTGCCAGCCCGACAGCGGTGAGGCATGGTGGCTCACCAGGAGCATGAACGGCATCGACGCGAACAGTTGGAAGACGAGGTAGCCACGCACGCCGGACAGCTCCCGGGAGTGGTACTTCACCTCCGCGCCCTCCTGCTTCCAGTACCCCAACGTGCGCGGAGGAAGGTCCGAGGGCCGCCAGCCCGTAGGCATCACCCAGAGGCGCAGCCGGTCCCACGGGCTCTTCGTCGCGACGGCGTCCTCGACGAGCCGGGCCCACCCCTGGAAGTTGATGGCCGTCGGATCCCACGTGTTCGCCGGGGTGGTCAGGCCGTAGGAGCACGGCTCGGTCTCCTCCGCGTAGGTGCCGAACATCCGGTCCCAGATGATGAGGAAGCCCGCGTAGTTCTTGTCGATGTAGGCGTCATTACGACTCCACCCACCGGGGCAGCTTGGGGATGACCCGCGTGTGGGGGATGAACTGGAGCACCAGGTGGAAGGCCACCATCGCCAGCACCGCCTCCGGCGGGAAGCCCACCAGCACCAGCGGCCAGTAGAAGAGGAACGAG
Organism: Myxococcaceae bacterium; assembly: GCA_004173515.1. Classification (GTDB taxonomy): domain Bacteria; phylum Myxococcota; class Myxococcia; order Myxococcales; family Myxococcaceae; genus Corallococcus. The sequence continues at coordinate 1,877 of SECN01000596.1, forward strand.
AACAGGCGCTGCGTCACGCTCGCGCGCAAGGCCACCGCGTAGTTGAGCTCCTCCGTGGAGTGGTGCGGCGAGTGGGCCGCCCAGCCGATGTTGGTGCGGTGCCCGAAGCGGTGGAACCAGTAGAAGAGGAAGTCGACGCCCAGGAAGAGCGCCACCAGCGACAGCGGCGATGAAGCATCCAGCCGCCACGGTGCGTACTGGCCAAGCTGCGTGAAGAGGGGCAGCACCAGCAGCGCCACCGCGACGTTGACGCACTGGTTCATCACCGCCGTGCCCATGCTCGCGATGGAGTCCTGGAAGCTGTAGTAGCCGTTGCGCCGCGCCACGCACCAGGCGAACTCCGCCAGGGCCAGGGCGATGACGAAGGGCGTGGCCACGGCATAGACGTTGAGGGACATGCCCCCGGTATATGTTTCCCCCGGCCGCCTCCGCCTTAACCCAGGTCAAGCCCAGGTCCCCGCGACGTGAGATTCCCGAAGCTCTTCGAGCGCCTCGCCACCCTCACCCCGCTTCCCCCCGAGCAGTGGGCGAAGGCCGAAGCCGTGGCGAAGGAGCAGTCGCTTTCGAAGCGGGAGCTCTTCCTGCGTCCGGGGGACCCGGCGGACCGGTTCGCCGTGGTGCTCCAGGGCGTCTTCCGGGCCGTGCGCGTGTCGCCCCGCGGGGGCGAGTCCATCAAGGCCTTCCGCGCCGAGGGAGAGCTGATTGGCGCCTATGCGGAGATGTTGCAGCGGCGGTCGTCGATGACAGCGATTGAAGCGCTCGAACCCAGCCACGTGCTGGTGTTCCAGACGCAGGACTTCCAGCAACTGGAGCAGGGCCACGTGTGCTGGGAGCGGCTGGCGCGCCGGGTGGCGGAGCAGCACTTCGTCCTCAAGGAGCGCCGTGAGCAGGAGTTCCTGGAGCTGTCCGCGGAGGAGCGCCTGGTGAAGTTCTGGGAGGAGCACCCCCACCTGAAGGGGAGGATTCCCCAGCGCGACGTGGCGGCCTACCTCGGCATCACCGAGGTGGCCCTGAGCCGCATCATGTCGCGGCGCCGTCGGGAGGCCTCAAGGTGACGTGCTTCATCACGTGCTCGAGGGTGCGCAGGCGCTGCGCCATGTCGTACAGTCGGCGGTCCAGCGCGGGGTCCTCCTTCACCGCGCGGCCCATGTCCTGCCGGCTGACCCCCGTGACCTTCAGGAGGTCCTCCAGCATGGCCTCCGTGCTGGCGCGATCCGGCTGGATGCCGTCGCGCTCGGCGATGGCGCGCAGGGCCAGGTCCAGCGTGAGCCGGTACTCCACGTCCGCGCGGGTGAGCGGGTCCCGCAGCCAGCCCTCCAGCGCCTCCTGCAACCCCTCCGGTGAGAAGCCCTTGTGCAGCAGCACGGGCCGCTCGGTCTCCGCCCAGAGGCGGCGCAGCTCCTCGTCCACCAGGGACACGGGCAACTCCACCGACGTGCGCTCCACCAGCACGTCCATGACGCGCTCCTGGGTGCGCCGTTCGACCTCGGCGGCGCGCTCGCGGGCCACGTCCTCCGCCAGCCCGCGCATGATGTCCGTGAGCGAGCCCCCGCCCATCCGCGACAACAGCCGGGGTGAGTCTTCATCCAGCGGCGTCAGCTCCCGCGCCGCCTTCACCTCCACGACGAAGCGGGCCACCTGCCCCCGCAGCGCCTCCGCGACGTAGGTGTCCGGCAGGATGAGCTCGACGCGCAGGATGCGGCCCACCGGCACGCCCACGAGCGCTTCGAAGAAGCCCGGCAGCAGGGGATCCGGCGCCACGCGCGCCCACCAGTCCTCCCGGGAGGAGAAGGGCATCACCCGGTCGTTGACGAAGCCGACCACGTCGAGCAGCGCATCGTCCTCCAGCGCCACCTCCTCCCCCGCCGCACGCGGGCGGAAGTCGGAGTGCTGGCGGCGCAGCGCCTGGAAGCGCTCGACGAGGTCCTGCTCCGTCAACGGTGCGACAGGCCCTGCCTGGACCACGGACAGCCCGTCCAGGGAGGGCGCCGCCACGGAGGGCAGCTTCACCGGGTCGGTGCTCTCCAGGCGCAGCGCCGCCGGTGACCGGTTCATCTGGCTGAGCGCCTGGAGCTCCGCCAGCGAGCGGGCACCCCCGCGACCTCTGCGTGAATCGTCGTGGGTCGTCATGAGTCCTCCTGCTCCGGAAACAACAACGCTCCAGAGGACGCAAGTCCTCCGGAGCGGAGTGTGCGACGGCGCGTCGTCAGCCGGTCAGAAGAAGGAGCCGACGAGGCTGGACACCGTGGAGACCACCGCGCCCGCCTGGGACACGCCCGGGATGTTGGTGGCCGCGGCGATGGAGCCCAGCGCCGTGACGCCCGCGGTGATCTTCTTGCCCGGAGAGGCGTCCGACATGAGGGTGCTCACGGCCGTGGCCGTGTCCGCCGCGGCGATGGCGACGTTGAGGCCCGGAGCGAAGCGCCCCGCGGCGCGGCCCGCCTGGGTGAGGGCCCCTTCGGCCGCGCGCGTCGCGACGTCACCGGCCACCCCACGGGCGGCATTGGCGGCGAGCCGGGCGGCGTCCTCCGCACCCTCCGCGGCGACACCAGCGGCCGCGGCGCGGGCCACCTGGCGCGAGCCTCCACCCATGGCGGCGTCCGTGGCGGCGTTGGCCACGCGCTCCGCGCCGGGGCCCCCGCGCAGCGCCTCGGGCGCGTTCGCGTTGAAGGCCGTGCGGGCAGCGTCCAGGGTGTTGCCACGGATGGTGTTGAAGGCGCGGTTCTCCGCGATGTTGCCTGCCAGCTCCAGGCCCCCCTTGGCCACGTTGAGGCCCGTGGAGGCGGCGCTCGCCACCGAGCCCGCCGCCCTGTTGATGCTCTCGAAGGAGGGGTTGCCGACGGCGTTGACGACGTCACGGCCCGCGACGTAGGCCGCGCCGGGCAACTGCGCGACGCTCGCGGCGAGCCCGCCAGCGCCCGCACGCCGCGCGGCGGCGGTGTTGGCACCGCTGACGGTGGGCCCGTCGGCCAGCGGCAGGTTGAAGTTGCCGAACTGGCGGGGTCCGTTGGTCGTCCGCACCTGGGTGGCGCTCACCCCGTCCGTGACGGACTTCACGCCGTTGGCGACCTGGCTGATCGCGTTGTGGGCGTCCTCGAAGCGGTCCCCCTGGGGCTGCGGCGCGGCCGAAGGCGGCGGCGCGGCCGGGCGCGGCGGCTGCTGCACCACGGGCGGCGGCGCGGCGGTGCGCGGCGGCACGGCCGGGCGCGGCGGCTGCCTCACCACCGGCGGTGCCGGCGGCGGGGGAGGCGGCGGCACCGCCGGTGGTGAGGCAGCCGCCGCGCC
>SECN01000128.1 GCA_004173515.1 Myxococcaceae bacterium
TGGTACCACTCCTTGTACTCGTCGCGGTCGTAGGCGGAGATGACCTTGCCCATGTTGGTGGCGTTGAAGACGCCCAGCGGGAAGCCGCGCACGTCCACCACGTCGCGCTCGCGCACGCCGGCGCTGCGGCCCACCTTCCAGGGGAGCACCGTCAGCGGCGTCTTCGACTTGATGACGGCCAGGTCCAGCTGTGGATCCACCACCGCCTTGGACAGTGGGATGTCATCGCGGTCGTACGCGTCCGCTTCGTTCTCCACGATGCTCAGGTTGTCCTTCACGCGCTTGCAGCCGGAGGGCACGTTCTCCACGGCATGCGCGTCGCTGGTGACGTCCGGCCACTCCACCACGTGCTCGTTGGTGAGCAGCAGCGTCTCCCCCGCCTGCTGCCGGTACGCGAACGCGGTGCCGTGCGCGGACACCGACGTGCGCGTGCGCCGCACGTTGCCCTCCGCGCCGTAGGACAGGCACTCGTACACGGCGGTGCTGCGCACGCAGTACGTGTACTTCTTCTTCACCGACTGCTCGAAGGCGCGGGCCTGCGCGGACAGCGCGCTGTAGCTGTCCGCGTACTCGCCCTCGCAGAAGGGCGCGGGCTCGGGCGTGCTGGCCTGGGGCTGGGACGGGGCCTGCGGCGGTTCGGCGGGAGGAGGCGCGGCGGGAGGCGGCTGCGCACCCGCCGTGGCCAGGGATACCGCCACCACCGACAGTCCGACCGTCCACCAGACCATGTCCCCTCCCTCTGTGAGTGTCGTCGCCTCTTTGTTGCTAAGGCTCCCGGCGTCCGCGTGCACCTGTGCGTGCGGGGCGCACGCCGGAATTCGCGGCGCCTAAAGCCCGCTGTCCGTCAGAAGCGGCGACGCGCCTGTCCATTCCCGGACGGGCCCGACCCACGCGCACGCACCCGGTGGGCGGAACGCTTACCCGTCCAGGTCGCCGAGCGCGTCGAGCGGCAGCGGCGCCGCGCCCGTCACGGTGCCATCCATGTCCGTGGGGAGCGTGGACGGATCGACTTCCGTGGGCGGGTGGTTCTCGAAGGGAGCGGCGACGGCGGGACGCGAGGAGCCCGCGGCCCCGGGAGGCGGACGCAGCACGGGCCCCGGAGGAGGCAGCCCCGAGTGCCGCCGCGCGGCCTCCATCAGGGCGTTGTGGTGGCGGTAGCGCGCCTCCACGAGCTTGTGGATGAGCAGCGGCCCGCCGGGCACGCGGCGCGCGGTGAGGGCCTGGGTGGCCTTGCGCACCGGATAGCGCACGCGGCGGATCTGCACGCGCCAGCCCTTGGGGGTGAAGGTGAAGACGCCGTAGGCCGGACGCAGGTCGCCGTCGCGCGGGATGCCGGCGCTGGCCACGTCCGCGATGAGCATCCGGCCCACGCGACGACGGTAGGGGAAGTGCAGGTGGCCGAAGGCGCACGCGGCCGCGTCCAGGTGCGTGAAGAAGCGGCGCACGGCGTGGTCGTCCAGCGTGGGGTCCAACGACTCTTCCAGGTTGCGTGGGTTGGCGTGGCAGATGAACAGGTCCTGCCCCTTGCGCGGCGTGTAGCGCAGCGAGAAGGGCATCTGTCCCAGCTGCTGCAACAGCGCATCGCCCAACTGGTCGCGCGTCCAGCGCAAGAGCTCCGTCTTCCAGTGGTCCCGTTCGCGGTACGCGCCGCCCAGGTAGTTGCCGGCGAGGTACGCGTCCGTGTTGCCCATGATCAGCGCGTTGCAGCGGCTGAAGAGCAGCTCCACCGTCTCGCGAGGATGGGCCCCGCGCAGGGCCAGGTCTCCGGCCGCGACGATGTAATCCGGCGCCACCGATTTGGTGATGTCGTCCAGCACGGCCTCGCAGGCCGGAAGGTTTCCGTGAATGTCCGCGAGGATGGCGACCCGCATGGCCGCCCCCATCCTAGCCCGTCGCCACCGTGGGGCCAGCCGCCGAGGGTAGAAAAATGACGAAGGTGCTGCCCGCGTTCGGCTGGCTCTCCACCTTCACCTCGCCGTCCATCGCGCCCATCAGGTGTTTCACGATGGAAAGGCCCAGTCCCGTGCCCCCCATGTCCCGGCTGCGACCCTTGTCCACCCGGTAGAATCGCTCGAAAATCCGGGAAAGATGCTTGGGCTCGATTCCCACGCCTGTGTCGCGCACCCGCACCACGCACCGGCCGCCCTCATACGCTCCGTCCACGTCCACCCGTCCACCGGCGGGCGTGTACTTCACCGCGTTGTCGAGCAGGTTGAGGAGCACCTGCTCGATGGCCCGCCCATCCCCCAGGGCCACCAGCCCCGGCGGGATGTGCAGGCCCAGGTGCTGGTTCTTGCCCTCGGCCTTGGGGCGCACGCCCTCCGCGGCGCGGGAGACGGCCAGCGCGAGCGGCACCTCCGTGCGCTGGAAGGTCATCTCGCGCGCCTCCAGGCGGGACAGCTCCAGCAGGTCCTCCACCAGTTCGGAGAGGCGCTCCGACTGGCGGTGGATGATCTCCACCATCCGGGGGGCCACCTGGGCGTCGTTGAGCGCGCCGCCCTGCAATGTCTCCGCGTAGCCCCGGATGGCGGTGATGGGCGTGCGCAGCTCATGGGAGACGTTGGCCACGAAGTCCTTGCGCACCTTCTCCAGCCGGCGCAGCTCGGTGACGTCGTGGAAGACGGCGGCGCTGCCGGGCAGGTCGCGGCCCACGGGCGTCACGCGCACGGCCAGCGTGCGGGAGAACAAGCCCTCGAGCGTCAGCTCCAGCCGCGTGGAAGCGCCCTCCTGGCAGGCGCGCGCCACCGCGTCGTTGAGGGCCTCGTTGCGGATCAGCGCGAGCGGACGCTGGCCCACGATGGCGCCCTGCGCGGGCCGCAGCATCTCCGCGAGCGCGTCGTTGTGGCGCACCACGGTGCCCTCCGCGTCCGTCACCCAGAGGCCCTCGGCCATGCCGTCCAGCACGGCGGTGAGGGTGCGTGCCTCCTGGTTGAGCGCCGCGTTCTGGGTGGACAGCCGGTCATCCAGCGTGTCGATGGCGTCTTCCAACTGCGCCAGGTCGTCGGTGCGCTCCACGCCCGGAGGGAACATCACGCCTTCGGCCAGCGACTGCGTCTTCTGGGTCAGGGCTCGCAACTGGCGTTCCATCGCCACGCGGCTGGTGCCCAGCGCGAGCGCGGAGCCCGCCAGGGTGACGAGGCCGGCGGCGAGCGCGCCGGTGGGCTGGCCGAACAGCACGAGCAGCGTGCTCACCAGCAGGGCGGGCACCAGCAGGGCCAGGAGCGTGGAGCGCAGGGGCATGGCGGGCCGGTTCAGGGAGGGCTGAGCTTGTAGCCCACGCCACGCACGGTCTCGATGATGTCGCCCGCGGGGCCCAGCTTCTCGCGCAGCCGCTTGATGTGCGTGTCCACGGTGCGGGTGTGGATCTCCGCCTGGATGCCCCAGACGTCGGAGAGCAGCACCTCGCGCGTCTGCACCCGGTCCATGCGCTCCAGCAGGGTGCGCAGCAGGCGGAACTCCAGCGCGGTGAGCACCACCTCCTCGCCCTTGACGCGCACCTGGTGGCGGGACGTGTCCAGGCTGATGTCGCCCGCGCCCAGCACCGCGGCGGGGCCTTCCTCCGCGTCCGCGCGGCGCAGCACGGCCTTCACGCGCAGGAGCAGCTCGCGCACGGAGAAGGGCTTCACCACGTAGTCGTCCGCGCCCAGCTCCAGGCCCTGGATGCGGTCGGCCTCCTGGCCCTTGGCGCTGACGATGACGACCGCGGCCTTCTTCAGCTCCGCGTCGTTCTTGAGCATGCGCAGCACCTCACCGCCCGCCACGTCGGGCAGCATCAGGTCCAACAGCACCAGGTCCGGAGGTTGCGCCCGGGCCCGGGCCAGGCCCCCGGCGCCGGTGTTCGCCGTGTCGGTCTCGAAGCCCGCCGCGCGGAGGTTGTATTCGACGAGCCCGGCCAGGTCCTGCTCGTCCTCGATGATGAGGATGCGCGCCATGAAGGTTGCTCCCGCGAAGGGGATGGAATGCGTGGCGTCCCGTAACAGATTGGTTCCAGCCCGCTCGGGACAACCATGTGACATCCGCGCGCCATGCCTGCCCGCCTCCCCTCGGAAGGGGCAGGGGCCTCAGCGCGGGAACACCGGATCACACGCCTGTTCGGTCAGCTCGATGGGCGCCGCCACCAGCGCCGCGTTGCGGCCGGCGTTCACCTCCCGCAGGTAGTTGCAGGAACTGCCCAGGAAGCGGGTCGGCGTGTCAGCGGACAGGGCCTCGATGACGAGCGCGTAGTCGCGCCCCACCGGCACGTCCACGGCCAGCTCCATCGCCGCGCCCCCGGGCGCCGAGGGAAAGCGCAGCGTGCGCCCCGACCTGCCGTCCGCGTCCTTCAGGTCCAGCAGCGCGCCCGGCTCCACCTGCGCGGCCAGACAGGTGCGCTGCAGCTCCGTGCAGTTGCGCTTGGCACCGTCCTTCAGCACCGCCACCTGATAGGCGCCCACCTGGCTGGCGACGGCGCGGCTCAGGGTGACCTCCAGGCCCACCGGTACGGTGTCCGAAGCGGCCTCCGGCCCACAGCCCGTGAGCACGGCGCCCCAGGTGAGCAGCAGGCACAAGCTTCCCTGGCGTCTCATGGAAGGGCGTCCTCCACGCGGATGGTGATGGGAACCCGGCCCCGGTCCTCGGAGGAGGTGAGGGCCACCACGCCCGCGGTGCCGCCAATGGCCACCGCGCCCACGGCCACCCAGACCCAGGGGCTCTTGTACCAGGGGCGGCCCTGGCCCTCGGCCAACGTGGCGGCCGGAGCGCTCCGGGGCGCCACCTGGAAGAGGAGGGGATGGAACGGGTCGCCGCGTCCGGCCAGCCGCCGCTGCGCCGCGTCCACGACCTCGAAGTAGTACTCCACTTCATAGGAGGTGCTCTCCACGGGCAGCTCGTAGGACGGCAGCACGGCGCTGTAGTGCTCCGGCCGGGAGCGGTCGCGCACGAAGTCCACCGACGAGAAGCCCTGGGCCCCCGCCCTTCGGTAGAAGAGGCGCGCTCGAGCGCCCAGCGCCATGTCGCGCAGCGTGGCCTCCACCTGGACCGTCTCCCCGGGCGCGGGGTCCGGGATGGGGTCCACCTCCAGGGTGACGGGGTGGACGCGGCGGTTCTTCAGGTCCTCCTTCAGCTTCGCGAACAGGGCGCGAATCTTGGGGGGCGCGGAGCGGGGCAGCTCGAAGTCCGGCCGGGCCTGGAGCAGCTTCTCGTACGCTCCCCGCGCCAGGGCCTCGTCCCCCACGTACAGGGCGGTGAGGCCCTGCAGGCGGTAGAGTTCCACCAGCTCATCGTCGGTGACGTCGGGGGCATCCAGCCCGCGCTGCACCACGTCCAGCGTCTCCTGGAAGCGGCCCGCCTCCAGCAGCGCGCGCGCCTCGCCGATGGCGGGACTGGCCGGGCCCAACTGGAAGAGGGGAGGCGGGGGAAGGGGCACACGGGCCTGCGCCGGCAGGGCGAGCGTCAGCCCGAGTCCCGCGACGCAGAGTGCGCCCCGCCAGCGTCGGGCGGGGGTGCGCATCAGAAGGAAACCTACCAGAGCGCTGTTGAAGGGATCCACGCGACGAAGGCCGCCGCCCCATCCGAGGCGGTCGCACCGCCCCGTGGCCGTGGTGAAAATCCGGCGTGTTGACTGACGGGGGGACTCCCTCTATGTTGCGCGCCCTTTTGGATGGGACGCCTCGTAGATGCTCGTAAAGATTGAACAAATCAAAGAAGCGGGGCTGAAGCTCGACGAGCCCATCGCTCTCGGGCTCCTGTCGGACGTCCTGGGTGGCGCGGCGTCGGGTCATGACACCGGCTTCCAGGCCACCCAGCCTTCCACGCTCCATGCCTTCCTGCGCAAGCTCAGTGGCGGCGTGCTGCTGCAGGGCAGCTTCACGCTCGAGGTGAACGCCCCCTGCAAGCGCTGCATCACCGACGTGAAGATGTCCCTTCCGGTGTCCTTCACCATCAACCTGGTGCCCGAGTCCCTGGCCCGGGGCGATGACTTCAAGGACGACGACGAGAAGGTGATGGAGAAGAAGGAGCGCGCCCAGGGTGAGTCGGGCGGCACCTTCGCCATCAACGATACGGATGAGCAGGTGTTCGACGGAAAGACGATCGATCTGGATCCGATCGTCCGAGAACAGGTATTGCTCGCCCTGCCGATGAATGCGGTCTGCCGTGAAGACTGCAAGGGGCTCTGCGCGCAGTGCGGCCAGAACCTCAACGAAAACAAGTGCGGCTGCACGCCGAAGGTCTCCGACCCTCGACTGTCGCCGCTGATGAACATCAAGCTGAACTGACGGTCCCTATGCCCCTCGCAGGTCGCGAGGGGGGACGGGTCCATGCCGAGGTGAGTCGTGGGAGTTCCCAAGAAGCGGACGTCGAAGATGCGCCGGGACCGTCGTCGGGCGGGCAACAACAACCTGCGGATCGCCGTGCAGGTCATCAAGTGCTCCAAGTGCAAGGAGCCCGTGATGCCGCACCGCGCCTGCGCGGCCTGTGGCAACTACGGGGGCCGTGAAGTCATCGCGACCGCCGCGGAGTAGTTGAAAGGCGGATGACGCCGGTGCGGCTCGTCCTCGACGCGATGGGTGGCGACCACGCCCCTGACGCCGTCGTGGAAGGGGGCGTGCTGTTCGCGCGAGCGTATCCCGGGCACGAACTCGTGCTGGTCGGGGACGCCACGCGTGTACGCCCCGTCCTGGAGCGCGCCGGTGCTCCCGCCAATGTCCAGCTCCACCACGCTTCGGAAGTGGTGGAGATGGACGACCCAGCCACCGCCGCGTTCCGACGCAAGCGGGACTCCTCGCTCCGGGTGGGCTTCGCGCTCGTCCGGCAAGGGGAGGCGTCCGCCCTGGTCTCCGCCGGCAACTCCGGCGCGGTGATGGCCGGCGGCATGTTGACGCTCGGTCGGATTCCCGGCGTGGAGCGTCCCGCCATCGCGGCCCTGTTCCCGGCCCTCAAGGGCGGTGGCCGCTGCCTGCTGCTCGACGCGGGCGCCAACGTGGACTGCCGTGCCTCGCACCTGGCCCAGTTCGCCGTGCTCGGCGAGGCCTACCTGCGCACCCGCCTGGGCGTGAAGCGCCCGCGCGTGGCGGTGCTCTCCAACGGTGAGGAGGCCTCCAAGGGCACGCAGCTGACGCGGGACGCCAGCGCGCTGCTGCGCCGCTCGGACCTGGACTTCGTGGGCTACGTGGAGGGCAAGGACCTGTTCTCCGGGGACGTGGAGGTCGTCGTCACCGACGGCTTCACCGGCAACATCGTGCTCAAGACGTCCGAGGGCGTGGGCATGGGCATCACCGGCCTGCTCCGTCAGGCGATCGAAAAGCGCGGCGGCCTGCCGGAGAAGCTGGGCGCGCTGCTGCTCAAGCCCACCCTGGCGGGCCTGCGCCGCGTCATGGACTACGCCGAGTACGGCGGCGCGCCGCTCCTGGGACTCCAGGGGGTGGGCATCGTCGCGCACGGCCGGTCGTCCCCCCGCGCCATCCACAACGCGCTCGTCACCGCGCTCCAGCACGTGCGCGCCGGGGTGCAGGACGAACTGACGCGCTGCATCGCCAATGCGGCTGCCTGGCTTCCTCCCCACACGCGGGGAAGGAAGGCGGAGACGGAAGAGGTTGCTGAGTAGCGCGCGTGGCCCGGGGCAGGGGCGCCGACGGCGCTTCCCTCGGAGACCCCCGTGTCACGCACCCAGATCCTCGGAACCGGTTCCTATGCTCCCGCGCGCGTCCTGACCAACCAGGACCTGGAGCAGCTCGTCGACACGTCCGACACGTGGATCCGTGAGCGCACCGGCATCCAGGAGCGCCGTCAGGCCGCGCCGGATGAAGCGACGAGCGACCTGGCCGTGCAGGCGTCCCGCCATGCGCTCCAGATGGCGGGCGTGGCGCCGGAGGACCTGGACCTCATCGTCGTGGGCACCGTCACCCCGGACATGCCCATGCCGTCGTGCGCGGCGCTGGTGCAGGCCAAGCTGGGCGCGCGGCGCGCGTTCGCCTTCGACGTGTCCGCCGCGTGCGCCGGGGCCCTGTATGCGCTGAGCGTGGCGGATCAATTCGTGCGCACGGGACAGGTGAAGCGGGCGCTCGTCGTGGGCGCGGAGCTGCTCACCCGCGCGGTGGACTGGAGCGATCGCAACACCTGCGTCCTCTTCGGCGACGGCGCGGGCGCGATGGTGCTGGGACCCGGGCCCGCTTCGGACGACGGGCCGGACGCCATGGCGCCCCGCGGCATCCTCTCCACCTGCCTGCGCACCGACGGTTCCCTGGCGGACATGCTCTGCATCCCCGGAGGCGGCTCGCGCACCCCCGTCACCGCGGACAACGTGGATGCAAATCTTCACAAGCTCAAGATGAACGGCAAGGAGGTGTTCCGCTTCGCCGTGCGTGCGTTGGTGGAATCCACCCAGGCTTCGTTGGGGGCCCACGGGATGAATCCGGGGCAGGTGGACCACGTCATCGCGCATCAGGCCAACCTGCGAATCCTGGAAGCCGTGCTGCAGCGTCTGGAAATCCCGCGTGAAAAATGCTGGCTCAACCTGCACAAGTACGGCAACACGTCGTCCGCCTCGCTGCCCATGTCGTTGGACGAGGCCCAGCGCTCCGGCCGCCTCAAGCGCGGGGATGTCATCGCGATGATGGCCATTGGCGCGGGGATGGCGTGGGGCAGCGCGGTGGTGCGCTGGTAGGCAGGACGACACAAGGAAGGACCGCAACATGGCGAAGGTCGCGTTCGTGTTTCCCGGGCAGGGCAGTCAGGCCGTGGGGATGGGCAAGGACCTCTACGAGCAGTTCCCGGAAGCGCGCGCCGTCTTCGACGCCGTGGACGACGCGCTCAACGAGAAGCTCTCCTCCACCTGCTTCAACGGCCCGGAAGACGCGCTGAAGCTCACCGCCACCACCCAGCCGGCCATCCTCACGGTGTCGGCCGCGGTGCACGCGGTGTTCAAGGCGCGCGGCCCGGCCCCGGTGTTCGTCGCCGGCCACTCGCTGGGCGAGTACTCCGCGCTGGTGGCCGCGGGCTCCCTGGACCTGCGCGACGCGGCGCGGGCGGTGCGCGCTCGCGGCACGTTCATGCAGGAGGCGGTGCCCGAGGGCGTGGGCGCCATGGCCGCCATCCTGGGCCTCGCGCCGGACGCGGTGAAGGCCGCCTGCGACGCCGCGGCGGAGGGCGAGATTGTCTCGCCCGCCAACTACAACTCGCCCGAGCAGACCGTCATCGCCGGCGACAAGGCCGCGGTGGAGCGCGCGGGCCTCAAGTGCAAGGAGGCCGGAGCCAAGCGCGTGATGCCACTGCCCGTCTCCGCGCCCTTCCACTGCGCGCTGATGGATCCGGTGAAGCCGAGGCTCGCGGAGGTGCTCGCGGGCGTGCGCGTGCTGGCGCCCCAGGTGCCGGTGGTGAGCAACGTGGAAGCCACGCCCAATTCGGACGCCTCGCGCGTGGTGCCGCTGCTGCTCGCGCAGGTGAGCGCGCCGGTGCGCTGGATTGAATGCGTGGAGACGCTCAAGGCGAACGGCGTCACGCACGTGGTGGAGCTGGGGCCGGGCAAGGTGCTGGGCGGCCTCATCAAGCGCATCACCAAGGACATCGAATCGTTCAACGTCGAGAACGCCGCGACCCTGGAGAAGGTGCTCGCCGCGTTGGGGGCAGCATGAGCTTCAACGAGAAGGTGGTGCTGGTGACGGGCGGCTCGCGCGGCATCGGCCGGGCGGTCGCACTGGCGTTCGCGAAGGCGGGCACGTCCACGGTGGTCATCAGCTACGTGGGCAATGAGGCCGCCGCCCAGGAGACCGTCGGGCTGCTCCAGCAGGCGGGCGCCAAGGCGGAGGCCATCCGCTTCGACCTGCTCGACACCGCCGCGTGCGCGGGCGCCGTGGACGGCGTCATCAAGACGCACGGACGGCTGGACGTGCTCGTGAACAACGCGGGCCTGGCGGTGGACGGCCTGGTCATGCGCGTCAAGGACGAGGACTGGGACAAGCAACTGGATGCCAACCTCCGGGGTCCCTTCGCGCTGATTCGCGCCGCCAGCCGCCCGATGATGAAGCAGAGGAGCGGGGCCATCATCAACATCACCTCGGTGGTGGGGGAGATGGGCAACCCGGGACAGTCCGCCTACTCGGCGGCCAAGGCGGGGCTTATCGGCATGACCAAGTCGGTCGCCAAGGAGCTGGCCAGCCGCAACATCCGGGTCAATGCCGTGTCGCCGGGCTTCATCGCGACGGACATGACGTCGCATCTGGACGACGAGCTGCGCCAGAAGATGGTGGGGGGCATTCCGCTGGCCCGCCTGGGCAACCCGGAGGAGGTCGCCGGGGCGGTGGTGTTCCTCGCGAGTGATGCGGCGACCTACATCACGGGTGAGGTCCTGAAGGTCAACGGCGGCATGTACATGTAAGCCAAGGTTGGATTGCTGACGGGCGTGGGATATACCGCGCCGGCCTTAAGACAGCCCCCGAGTCAAGCCGGGTCCCGACCTGGCCGCTGGAGGATTTACACTCATGAGCGACACCAAGACCGTCGAAGCCAAGATCAAGTCCATCATCGCTGACCAGCTCGGCGTGGGAGAGGACGAGATCAAGCCCGAGTCCTCCTTCATCGAGGACCTGGGCGCGGACAGCCTCGACATCGTCGAGCTGGTGATGGCGATGGAAGAGGAGTTCGAGGTCGAGATCCCCGACGACGAGGCGGAGAACATCAAGACCGTCGGCGACGCCATCAACTACGTTACGACCCACAAGAAGTAGCCGCGGCATCCAGCAGTGTCGGGGCCACGGGGGGCGCGCTTCACCGGCGCTCCGGTCCCATCGCGGTCCGCGGTCAGTGGAGAGGACAAGTGTCAAACCGTCGAGTCGTCATCACCGGCACCGGCATGATTTCCGCGCTGGGCACCGGCACCGAGAAGAACTGGCAGGCGCTGCTGGCCGGCCAATCCGGGATCGGTACGATCACCCGTTTTGAACTGGGGAAGCTCGACGCGCGCATCGCGGGCGAGGTGAAGGACTTCCAGCCCGAGCAGTTCATCGACCGGCGTGAAGTGCGCCGGATGGACCTGTTCGCCCAGTACGCGATGGCCGCGGCCGACATGGCGGTGAAGGAGTCGGGCCTGCCCATCGGCCCGGACGCGCCCCATGGCTACAACCCGGAGCGCGTGGGCGTCATCGTGGGCTCCGGCATCGGGGGCATCTCCTCCCTGGAGGAACAGCACCGCAAGGGGTTGGAGAAGGGCTTCGACCGGCTGTCTCCCTTCTTCATCATCCAGATGATCGTCAACATGGCGCCTGGGCTCATCTCCATGCGCTACAACTGCAAGGGCCCCAACTGGGCCCCGGTGTCCGCGTGCGCCACCAGCGCCCACGCCATCGGCGAAGCGTGGAAGTCCATCCGCCTGGGTGAGACGGACGCGGCCATCGCCGGCGGCGCGGAAGCGGCCATCACGCCCCTGGGCATGGGCGGCTTCTCCGTGATGAAGGCCCTGTCCACGCGCAACGACGACCCTGCGGGCGCCAGCCGTCCGTTCGACAAGGACCGCGACGGGTTCGTGATGGGCGAGGGCGCGGGCATCGTCGTGCTGGAGGAGATGGAGGCCGCGAAGAAGCGCGGCGCCAACATCCTCGCGGAGGTCGTGGGCTACGGCGCCAACTCCGACGCGTACCACGTCACCCAGCCCGCTCCGGAGGGCGAGGGCGCGGCGCGCTGCATGCGACTGGCCCTCCAGTCCGCGGGCATGCGGCCGGAGGAGGTGGGCTACATCAACGCCCACGGCACCTCCACGCAGTTCAACGACGCCAACGAGACCAAGGCCCTCAAGGCCGTGTTCGGCGACCACGCCCGCAAGCTGGCGGTGTCCTCCACCAAGTCGATGACGGGCCACATGCTCGGCGCGGCGGGTGGCGCGGAGGCGGTGGTGAGCGTGCGGGTGCTGACGCACAACATGCTGCCCCCCACCATCAACCAGACGACGAAGGATCCGGATTGCGACCTGGACTACGTGCCCAACACGGCGCGCGAGGCCCGGGTGGACGCGGTGATGAGCAACTCGTTCGGCTTCGGTGGCACCAACGCGGTGCTGGTGTTCAAGCGCTTCGCCTGATGGCTTCCGGTCCGCTGCTCCCGGCTTCGGGGGCGGCGGGCGGGGGCCTTCCCTTCCAGGCCCCGCCCTTCGAGCGGGCGCCGCTTCGGAGTCCGGCCGTGAAAGTCATCCTCGCCTCCGACCACGCGGGACTCGAATTGCGCCAGGACCTGGTGGCCCTCCTGAAGGAGCGCGGCGCCAGTTACGAGGACCTGGGTCCCCACTCCCGTGAGTCCGTGGACTACCCGGACTTCGCCTCGCAGGTGGCGCGCGCGGTGGTGGCCCAGGCCGGCACGCTGGGCGTGCTGGTGTGCGGCACCGGCATCGGGATGAGCATCGTGGCCAACAAGCACCGGGGCGTGCGAGCGGCCCTGTGTACCACGGAGTTCGAAGCGCGGATGACCCGCGCGCACAACGATGCCAACGTCCTGTGCCTGGGCCAGCGCGTGGTCGGCGCGGGCGTGGCGCGCGGCATCCTGGAGGCCTTCCTGGACACCGCCTTCGAGGGCGGCCGTCACGAGAAGCGCGTGCAGAAGATTCGCGACGTCGAAGCCCAGCAGGGCTGAAGCATCCGACGTCGTCCCCAACGCTGTCCGTCGTTCGTCGCCAGGAGGCACCCCATGGAGAACACCCGCACGCTGGCCCAGGTGGACCCTGAAATCGCCCAGGTGCTCCGGCAGGAGACCGAGCGTCAGGAAGAGGGGCTGGAGCTCATCGCCTCGGAGAACTTCGTCAGTCCGGCGGTGATGGAGGCGGTGGGCTCGGTGCTCACCAACAAGTACGCCGAAGGCTACCCCGGCAAGCGCTACTACGGCGGCTGCGAGGTGGTGGACGTGGCGGAGACGCTGGCCATCAACCGCGCGAAGGAGCTGTTCGGCGCGGACGCGGTGAACGTGCAGGCGCACTCCGGCAGCCAGGCCAACATGGGCGCCTTCATGGCCCTCATGAAGACGGGCGACACCATGCTGTCGCTGGACCTGAACTCCGGCGGCCACCTCACCCACGGCGCGGCGTTCAACTTCTCCGGCAAGCTCTACAAGGTCGTCCACTACGGCCTGACGCGCGACACGGAGACCATCGACTTCGCGCAGGTGGAGGCGCTGGCGCTGGAGCACAAGCCCAAGGTGCTGGTGGTGGGCGCGAGCGCCTATCCGCGCACGCTCGACTTCGCGAAGTTCCGGGAGATCGCCGACAAGGTGGGCGCCTCCATGCTGGTGGACATGGCCCACATCGCGGGGCTCGTCGCCGCGGGCGTGCACCCGTCTCCGGTGCCCTTCGCGGAAATCGTCACCACCACCACGCACAAGACGCTGCGGGGGCCGCGCGGCGGCATGGTGCTCAGCAAGGAAGCCTTCGCCAAGAGCATCAACAGCCAGATCTTCCCCGGCATCCAGGGCGGGCCGCTGATGCACGCCATCGCGGGCAAGGCGGTGGCCTTCAAGGAAGCGCTGACGCCGGAGTTCAAGGCCTACCAGAAGCAGATCGTCGCCAACGCGCAGGCGCTGGCGGAGGCGCTGAAGTCCGCGGGCCTGCGGCTGTGCTCGGGCGGCACGGACAACCACCTGATGCTGGTGGACCTGCGCACCAAGAAGCTCACCGGCAAGGTCGCGGAGGAGGTGCTCAACAAGGCGGGCATCACCGTGAACAAGAACATGATCCCCTTCGACCCGGAGAAGCCGATGGTGACCTCCGGCGTCCGGGTGGGCACGCCGGCCATCACCACGCGCGGCATGCGCGAGAAGGAGATGGCGGTGGTGGGCCGGCTCATCGGCGAAGCGCTGGACTCCGCGCAGGACGACGCCGGGCTCGCGCGGGTGCGCGGCCAGGTGAAGGACCTGGCGCAGGGCTTCCCGTTGTACGCCTCGCGGTTGAAGTAACCCGCCCCCGTGCGCTGCCCCTTCTGTCAGGACGCGGAGAACAAGGTCATCGACTCGCGAGAGTCGCATGAGGGCTCCGTCATCCGACGGCGGCGCGAGTGTCTGGCCTGCAAGCGCCGCTTCACCACGTACGAGCGGGTGGAGGAACTCTACCCGCTCATCGTGAAGAAGGACGGGCGGCGCGAGGCGTTCGACCGGGAGAAGATGCTCAACGGTCTGAAGAAGGCCTGTGAGAAGCGCCCGGTGTCCGCCGCGCAGTTGGAAGAGACGGTGGAGGACATCGAGCGGATGCTCCAGGGGATGGGGGAGAAGGAGGTGCCCTCGTCCTCCATTGGCGAGCACGTGATGCGGCGGTTGCAGCAACTGGATGAGGTGGCGTACGTGCGCTTCGCGTCCGTGTACCGCAGCTTCCGGGACATCTCCGAGTTCATGCACGAGCTGAAGGACCTGCTCGAGGACCAGGAGCGCGAGCGCAAGGTGAAGCCGCCTTCGACTCCGCCCAAGGACGGTTAGGAAGGGCGGTATGCGCTTGCTCACGCGGGGACGGTTGCAGGCGGCGAAGACGCCCCGGGCGAAACGCGCGGCGGACTTCGACCATGCGGTGGCCGAGTTCTTCATGCGCATCGCGCTGGAGGAGGCCGCCAAGGGCCTGGGCCGCACCAGTCCCAACCCCGTCGTCGGGGCGGTGCTGGTGAAGGGCGGGCGCATCATCGCGCGCGGCCACCACAAGAAGGCCGGCACGGCGCACGCGGAGGTGGTGGCGCTGGAGGCCGCCGGCTCCAAGGCGCGAGGCGCGGACCTCTACACGACGCTGGAGCCGTGCGACCACTACGGGCGCACCCCGCCGTGCAGCCTCGCGGTGCTGGAGGCCGGCGTGCGGCGCGTGTTCAGCGCGTCGTCGGACCCCAACCCCCTGGTGAGCGGCAAGGGCCTCAACCGGCTCAAGCGCGGCGGCGTGGCGGTGGTGACGCACGTCCTCAAGGAGGAGGCGGACGCGCTCAACCGGCCCTTCTTCAAGGTCATGCGCACGGGCCTGCCGTGGGTGACGCTCAAGGCCGCCTCCACGCTGGACGGGAAGCTGGCCGCGGCGAATGGGAGTTCGCGCTGGGTGACGGGAGAGCCCGCGCTCGCCTGGGTGCACAAGCTGCGCGATCAGGTGGACGCCATCCTGGTGGGCGCCAACACCGTGCGGCTGGATGATCCCCGGCTCACCACCCGGCTGCCCGGCGGCGGGGGCAAGGACCCGGTGCGCGTGGTGGTGGACTCGCACCTCAAGCTGTCCCCGACGCACACCGTCTTCACCCAGCGCAGCCCGGCGCGCACCATCATCGCCACGCTGGAGGATCCGGACGGGCGCAAGGCGCGGCGCTTCCTCTCGCAGGGCGTGGAGGTCTGGCACGTGCGCGCGAAGCAGGACCGCGTGGACCTGAAGGCGGTGCTGCGCCGCATCGCCAAGGAGGGGTTGAACCACGTGCTGGTGGAGGGCGGCGCGGGCCTGTACGGTGAAGGACATGGCCCAGGCCCTGGCGGTGAAGGACCTGAAGGTGGAGAAGGTGGGCGACGACGTCCTCTTGCGCGCCCTGCTCTGAAGGCCAGCGCCCGGCCAGCGCATCCGTTATAAATCGCGGCCATGTTCACCGGCCTCATCCAGGACACTGGCACCATCACCCGCATCGTCCCCGGGGCGATGACGGACGTGTGGATTCGCACCTCGTTGGGCGCGGAGGCGTTCGCGCTGGGGGAATCCATCGCCGTGGACGGCGCGTGTCTCACCGTCGTGGAGAAGGGCGGGGACACCTTCCGCGTGCAGGCCGCTCCGGAGACGCTGCGGCGCACCACGCTGGGCGCCCGGCGTTCCGGGGACAAGGTGAACCTGGAGCGGGCCCTGGCGCTGGGAGACCGGCTGGGCGGCCACCTGGTGTCGGGCCACGTGGACGCGGTCAGCGAGGTGCTGGAGACCTTCGCGGAGGGCGGCTCGTGGGTGATGGTGTTCCGGCTGCCCCCGGAGCTGGCGCCCTGCTTCATCGACAAGGGCTCGGTGACCATCGACGGCATCAGCCTCACGGTGAACGCGGTGGAGGCGGACCGCTTCCGGGTGCAGCTGATTCCGGAGACGCAGGCGCGCACCACGCTGCACGCCAAGGGCCCCGGGGCCCAGGTGAACCTGGAGGGAGACCTCATCGGCAAGTACGTGGCCCGGCTGTACTCCCTCCGGGGAACCCCCGAGGCGGGCCAGGGCACGGGCCTGACGGAGGCCGTCGTCCGGGCGGCGGGCTTCACCCCGCGCGGGTAGGGAAGACCCCGGATTCCGGGGTGGGCGCGGTGCGGCAAACCCCGTGCAGACGCCGGGGGCCGGGGTGGTGTAAGGAGCGCGCCATGCCTCGCTATTTCGAAGGGGATTTCCTCCCCCCCCAGGGCCGGTTCGCCATCTGCGTGTCCCGGTTCAACAGCTTCATCACGGAGGAGCTGCTGAAGGGCGCCGTGGACACGCTGGTGCGCCATGGCGTGAAGGACGACGCCATCGACGTGTACCGCTGCCCTGGCACGTATGAGCTGCCCGGCCTCACCCGGCGGGTGGCGGAAGGCGGCCAGTACGCGGGCCTCGTCATCCTGGGCGCGGTGATTCGCGGCGGCACCCCCCACTTCGACTACGTGGCGGGCGAGTGCGCCAAGGGCGTGGGTTCCGTGGCGTTCAGCGCGGCGGCGGGTCCGAAGCCGGCGGCGGTGACGTTCGGCGTCCTCACGTGCGATACCGTGGAGCAGGCCATCGACCGTGCGGGCGTGAAGGCGGGCAACAAGGGCGCGGAGGCCGCGGTGGCCTGCATCGAGATGGTCAATCTCTTCGCGCGGATGACCGCCGCCGAACGGAAGGGCTGACCGCATGGGCGCGCGCAGAACGGCACGGGAACGGGCGCTGCAGGCGCTCTTTCAGTTGGACATGGCCCAGGGCGCCGCCCGGGATGCCCTGGATTCGGCGTGGGCCGCCTCCGCGGACGACGGCAAGCCGGAGCCGGACGCGGTGAAGTTCGCCAAGGAGCTGGTCGACGGGGTGCAGGCGCACCGCGAGGAGATCGACGCGCTCATCGAACGCCACAGCCACAACTGGCGCCTGGACCGCATGTCCCGCATCGACCGCAACGTGCTGCGGCTGGGCATCTTCGAGCTGAAGTACCGCCCGGACATCCCGCGCAAGGTGACCATCAACGAGGCCGTGGAGCTGGGGAAGAACTTCGGCACGGAGGAGTCGAGCGCCTTCGTCAACGGCCTTCTGGACCGCGTCGCGGTGGCGCTCGGGAAGCCGTGAGCCAGACGACCACCCTGGACGTGGGCCTGGAAGGCCTGGACGCGCTGGCCGGGGTGGACGCCCTGTGCCTCTTCGTGGCCGAGGACGACCGCCCCCTGCCTTCCACCGCGGGCTACGTGGACTGGCGCCTGTGCGGCGTCCTGTCGCGCGTGCTCCAGGGCGGCTTCTTCACCGGCGTGAAGGACGACTGGCTCCTCCTGCCGTCGGACGGGAAGTTCTCCGTGCCGCGCATCTTCGTCGTCGGCCTGGGCTCGCGAAAGCGCCTGGACGCCGCGGGGCTGGGCGAGGCGCTGGCGGGCGCGGCGAAGGTGTTGAGCCGCGCGAAGGTGGAGTCGGTGGCCCTGGAAGTCCCCGGGGGCACGGGCCTGAGCGACCCGGCGCGGGCGGAGGCGTACCAGAAGCAG
This sequence comes from Myxococcaceae bacterium, assembly GCA_004173515.1. Classification (GTDB taxonomy): domain Bacteria; phylum Myxococcota; class Myxococcia; order Myxococcales; family Myxococcaceae; genus Corallococcus. Next base: position 17,611 of record SECN01000128.1, read on the forward strand.
TTCCTGCCGGCCTTCAAGGGCGCGCGGGTGTCGCTGCTCGCGGACAAGGGGCTTGTCGGGTCGCTGTCATCCCGGAAAGGGTGACGTCCTGCGTCCAGGCGGGGGTTCTGGTAGCATCCACCCTCCGAGGCGTGCGCGCGATGAAGTTCAAGGTGCTGATTGTCGAGGACTCCAAGGTGTCGCGCGAGCACATCGCCGCGACGGTGGAGGCCGTGGACGGCATCGAGGCCGTCACCACCGCCAGTGGCTTCGAGGCGCTGAAGCTGCTGCCCCGTCAGCGCTTCGACCTCATCATCACCGACATCAACATGCCCGACATCAACGGGCTGGAGCTCATCAACTTCGTCAAGAAGAACCCCAACTACCGGGACGTCCCGCTCATCATCGTCACCACCGAGGGGCGTGAGCAGGACCGCTCGCGGGGCATGGCGCTGGGGGCGGCGGGCTACCTGGTGAAGCCGTTCCAGCCGGAGGACCTGGAGGCGCTCCTGCGGCGCTTCCTGAAGCCGCTGTGACGCCCGGAGGCAAGGCGCTGGCGGAGTTCGTCGCCGAGGCCACGGAGATCCTCGACGCGCTGGGAAGGGACCTGCTCGCGCTCGACGAGGCCCGCGACCAGGAGGCGGATCCGGAGCACATCAACGGCATCTTCCGCGCGGCGCACTCGCTCAAGGGCCTGTCGGGGCTCTTCGGCCAGGAGCGCATCACCCAACTGGCGCACGCGGCGGAGGA
>SECN01000597.1 GCA_004173515.1 Myxococcaceae bacterium
GGACTTGGCGAGCACCTTCGTGATGGCGGCCGTCAGCGACGTCTTGCCGTGGTCCACGTGCCCAATCGTTCCGATGTTCACGTGGGGCAGGCTGCGATCGAACTTTTCCTTGGACATGAACCACTCCTCACGACGGCACCGGTGCAACCCCGGCGGTCTGGAACTTTGGGAGAACTCCCGAGCGGTGCTGCGTGTGCTTCAAAGCCGCTGGAACGTCAATACAATTCGCCCGGCGGCTTGCCCAGCGGGCGGAGCATCAACGGTTGAGCGCTGACTTGGGCGCCGCAGCGTAGTGCTTGAACTGCATGGTGTACGTCGCCCTTCCCTGGCTCTTGCTGCGCAGGTCGGTCGAGTAGCCGAACATGGCCGCCAGGGGCACCTCCGCCTGGATGGCCTGCACTCCGCCGGGCCGGGGCGTCATCCCGAGGATCTTCCCGCGCCGGCCGTTCAGGTCGCCGATGACGTCGCCCATGGACGCCTCCGGGGTAAGGACCTCCGTGGCCATGATGGGCTCCAGCAGCACCGGCTGGGCCGCGCGGACCGCGTCCTTGAAGGCCAGGGAGCCGGCGATCTTGAACGCCATCTCCGACGAGTCCACGTCGTGCATGGAGCCGTCGTAGGCCTCCACCTTCACGTCCACCATGGGGTAGCCCGCCACGGGTCCGTTCTGCATGGCCTCCCGGGCACCGTCGCGCGCGGCGTCCACGAACTCCTTGGACACGGCGCCGCCGGTGATGCTGTTGACGAACTCGAAGCCCTTGCCGGGCTCGTTCGGGGACACACGCAGCCAGATGTGGCCGTACTGCCCCTTGCCGCCCGCCTGGCGGATGTACTTGCCCTCCGCCGTCTGCGTCGTCGTCACCGTCTCGCGGTAGGCCACCTGGGGCTTGCCGATGTTCGCGTCGACCTTGAACTCGCGCAGGAGCCGGTCGACGATGATCTCCAGGTGCAGTTCGCCCATGCCGGCGATGAGCGTCTGGCCCGTCTCCTCGTTGGTGCGCACGCGGAAGGACGGGTCCTCCATCGCCAGCCGCTGCAAGGATTGGATGATCTTGTCCTGGTCGGCGGTGGACTTCGGCTCGATGGCGATGTCGATGACCGGCTCTGGGAACTCCATCCGCTCCAGCACGATCTGCTGCTTGTCGTCGCAGAGCGTGTCGCCCGTCGTCGCGAGCTTCAGGCCGACCACGGCGCAGATGTCACCGGCGTAGCACTCGGTGAGCTCGTCCTTCTTGTCCGCGCGCATCTGCACGAGCCGGCTGACGCGCTCGCGCTTGCCCTTCACCGAGTTCCACACCGCGGTGCCCGCCTCCAGCTTCCCCGAGTAGACGCGCAGGAACGTCAGCGTCTGCGAGGAGAAGGACGGGTCGTTCATGATCTTGAACGCCAGGGCGCTGAAGGGCGCGTCGTCGCGCGTCTCTCGCACCGCGTCCTCGCCCTTGGGCGTCTTGCCCTGGATGGGCGGGACTTCAAGCGGGCTGGGCAGGTAGTCCACCACCGCGTCCAGCAGCGGCTGCACACCCTTGTGGCGGAACGCCGAGCCGCAGAACACGGGGAACAGCTTCAGGCCCACGCAGCCCTTTCGGATGGCCCGGCGGACTTCCTCCTCGGTCAGTTCCTGGCCCTCGAGGAACTTCTCCGTGAGCGCGTCGTCCTGTTCGGCCGCGGCCTCCAGCAACTCCGCGCGCGCGGCCTCCGCCGCCGCCTGGAACTCCTCCGGAATCTCCACGATGTCGATCTTGCTGCCCTGCTCCTGCTCCTGGAACACGAGCGCCTTCATGCGCACCAGGTCGATGACGCCCTTGAGCTTGTCCTCGGCCCCCAGCGGAAGCTGCATGCGCACGGGGCGCGCGCCCAGCTTCTCGCGGATGGTGCCGACGGACATCTCGAAGTCCGCGCCCACGCGGTCCATCTTGTTGATGAAGCAGATGCGGGGGACCTTGTAGCGGTCCGCCTGACGCCACACCGTCTCCGACTGTGGTTCGACACCGTTCACGGCGTCGAACACCGCGATGGCGCCGTCGAGCACGCGCAGCGAGCGCTCCACCTCGATGGTGAAGTCCACGTGCCCGGGCGTGTCGATGATGTTCACGCGATAGCGGTGGCCCTCGCGCTCCCAGAAGGCGCTGATGGCCGCGGACGTGATGGTGATGCCACGCTCGCGCTCCTGCACCATCCAGTCCGTGGTGGTGGTGCCTTCGTGCACCTCGCCCATCTTGTGGATGGCGCCTGTGTAGAACAGGATCCGCTCGGTGGTGGTCGTCTTGCCGGCATCGATGTGCGCCATGATGCCGATGTTGCGGTAGCGCTCGAGGGGGAACTCGCGGGCCATGAGTCAGTTCCTTCCAGGGAGGCGGGAGGAACCGGAAGCGGCCCTACCCACCGACCGATCGGACATCTCAGAGAACCTGCCGTGCTGACAAACAAAACCGCCCGGACGCTGGCAGCGCATCCGGGCGGCGACCGCGAAGCCCCTGACGGGACCTACCAGCGGTAGTGCGCGAAGGCCTTGTTCGCCTCCGCCATCTTGTGCGTGTCTTCACGCTTCTTCACCGCGTTGCCACGGTTGTTGGCGGCGTCGAGGATCTCGCCGGCCAGCTTCTCCTGCATGGTCTTCTCACCGCGCGCCTTGGCGTAGGAGATGATCCAGCGCATGCCCAGCGCGACGCGGCGATCCTGACGGACCTCCACGGGCACCTGGTACGTGGCGCCACCGACACGACGGCTCTTGACCTCAAGCACGGGCTTGACGTTGTCCAGGGCCTTCTTGAAGGTCTTGAGGGGGTCTTCCTTCGCGCGCTCCTCCATGAGGGCGAAGGCGCCGTAGCACACGCCCTCCGCGATGGACTTCTTGCCCTTGCGCATCAGGTCGTTGACGAACTTGGTGACGAGCCGGTCCTGGAACTTCGGATCCGGGAGAATCTTCCGCTTGGCGACTACGCGACGACGAGGCATCTCTTCCCTTACGCCCCACTTCCCTCATTGAGGAAAGCCTGATGGGGCTTCAAGACTTGGACTTCCAGGGACACTCCCCAGGGTGTGGGGCCAGCGTCCAACACGGCATCAAGGACAGCGAAGGTGTTCCGCGCCAACGACGCGCGGGGGACGGAACTAGCTGGGACGCTTCGCGCCGTACTTCGAGCGGCTCTGCTTGCGACCGGCAACGCCCACGGAGTCCAGCGTGCCGCGGATGATGTGGTAGCGAACGCCCGGGAGGTCCTTCACGCGGCCTCCGCGGATCATCACCACCGAGTGCTCCTGGAGGTTGTGACCCACGCCGGGGATGTACGAGGTGACCTCGATCCCGTTGGTCAGACGAACGCGGGCCACCTTGCGGAGCGCGGAGTTCGGCTTCTTCGGAGTCGTGGTGTAGACGCGGGTGCACACGCCGCGCTTCTGGGGGCACTCCTTCAGGGCAGGGCTCTTGCCCTTGATGTTGAGCTTCTCGCGGCCCTTGCGGACGAGCTGGCTGATGGTCGGCACTGAAACCTCTTCTTCGATGGGAACCGCTTCCGGATACACGAAAGCGGAGCATATCTACCTACAGGCTACAGAAAGGCCCGCGAGTATAGGGAGGGACGATCGCGTCCGCGCCCTCGTCCGCGTAGTAGTTCGGGCGGATGCCGACCGCCCGGAAGCCCAGGGAGCGGTAGAGGTTGAGGGCGGACTCGTTGCCCCGGCGCACCTCCAGCGTGGCCAGGGAGCAGCGGCGGCCCACGCCCCGACGGAGCACCTCCTCCATCACCGTGCGCGCGACGCCCCGGCGCCGGTGGACGGGGGCGGTGGCGACGTTGAGCACGTGGACCTCGTCGTGGACGATCCAGAAGATGGCCAGGCCCAGCAGCTCCACGCCGCCCTCGGGCAGGGGCTCCTCCACGAGGAGGATGGTGGACCAGTCGTGCTGGAGTTCGCGCCCGAGCAGTTCGTGGGACCAGGGGTTCTTGAAGGACGCCTTCTCCAGCGCCATCACCGCCGGCATGTCCTCCACGGTCATCTGCCGGATCACGAAGCCCTGCGCCTTTTCGGGAGTCCCGTCCTCCCGCAGCCGTCTCATCGCCGTGCCTCCCGCGCGAAGGGCGCCACCCGCCGCACCTGCGCCGACTTGCGTACTTCAGCCAGGGCCTGGGCCGCCAGCTCTCCGTAGCGCGCCCGCACGAGCTGTTCGCGAATGGCCGTGCGCGCCGCCTGGTCGAACTCGCCGGGAAACAGGTCCCGGTGTTCGTCGTAGTGGTGGCGCACCTCCGCCTCGCTCACCTGTGCCTTCAACCGGACCCGACTGTCCAGGATTCGCTCCGCCCGGAGCCCCCGCGCCAGCACGGCCATCAGGGCGTCCTGGTCCACGTCATGCCGGGCAAGGAAGCGCCGCAGCGCCTCTTCCCCTCCCAGCCGGGTGCGGAAGGCGTCCAGGCGGGCCTCCACCTCCACAGGCTCCGCCGGGAAGGCCTGGAGCCGGTCCGCGCCCAGGACCTGGATCCGCTGGTTGATGGACAGCTCCAGCGCCCCCTGGAGCGTCTGCTCGTCCAGCGGCAGGGCGGCGAGCTGCACCGCCCCTCGCTGGATCAGCGCCACCCGGGCCTCCATCTCCAGCTCGCTCTGGGTCAGGACCTGTCCTTCGATGACCGCCACGACGCGGTCCACCACCCTGCCCTCCCGGACGGAGGCGGCCGGGGGCGCTGCGTGGGCTGGCAACCCGAGCCAGAGGGGGGCGCCCAGCAGCCAGCACGCCAGCCACAGGGGGACCGTTCGACGCCCGCGAGGTGCTGGCATGGCCTTCCTCATCTTCCGGCGACTGTAACCATCCCGGCCCTGTCTCGACATCCCGTGCTGGCGCTCACCGACCCACTGGTTACGTTCTTGGCTGTCGGGTACTGCACGGCGAGAACTATGGCGGACGACTACTACCAGATTCTGGGCGTGCCACGGACGGCGTC
>SECN01000129.1 GCA_004173515.1 Myxococcaceae bacterium
GGTGGAGTTGGAGGATGGAGCGCGTGTGGCGAGGCGGGTGATGTTCTCCGCGCCGCCGCGCCGGTGAGCACGCCCCACCACACCAGCGACAGCACGAGCGCGGTGAGGAACTTCACCGTGGCCTGCATGTCCAGTTCCGCGCTCTTCGCCGCCATCCGGGGCACCAGGTACGGCAGCCCGAACAACACCAGCCCCAGCGCGAACAACGGCAGCCCGAACACCAACGTCAGCAGCGTCTTCACCACGAAGGGCACCACGTTGCCCGCCCGGTACTCCACGGACAGCTCCTCCGGCCGCGTCACCTGCACCAGCGCCATCCGCTTGCGGAACGACGCCAGGTGCAGCCGCAGCCGCTCGTAGCGCTCCGGCTCCTGCGTGCGGAACAGCCGCACCCCGCGCGCCCACAGCCGCAGCCGCTCGGCATCCAACGGGCCGCCCTGCCGGAAGGCATAGAGCTGCTCCGCCACCTGCACCACCGGCAGGTCCTCCCACTGCTCCAGGTTCAACGTGACCGCGCGCAGCCCTTCGGCCACCCGCTCCGTCAACGCGCGCACCGACTCCTGCTCCGTCGCGGCCTCCGCGTCCTTCGGCAGGTAGGCCGTCACGTCGATGGGCGCCCCCTGGTCGATGAGCACCTCGCTGCGAAAGACGTTCTTCTCCGCGTAGGTGAGCCCCACCGGCACGATGCGCACGCCTGCGCCCTCGCGAGCCGCGCTGAGCGCGATCCTGGCCGCGCCCGTCTTCAGCTCCGCGAGCCCCGGCTCCGAGTGGCTCTTGCCCTCCGGGAAGATGGTGATGGCCCGCCCCGCCACCAGCGCGCCCTTCGCCGCGTCCAGGGTGCCCTCGTTGCGCCCCATCTGCGTCGGGTCGTCCTGCTTGCGGTACACCGGCAGCGCGTCCAGGCCCCTGAGCAACCCCCCGATGACGGGCAGCTTGAACAGCGGCGACTTGGCCAGGAACGTCACCTTGCGCCGCGTGAGGATGAACACCAGCGCCGGGTCGATGAGCCCGTTCGGATGGTTGCCCACGAAGAGCACCGGCCCGGAAGGCTCCTTGGCCGGGGCATTCACCTTCACCCGGTAGAAGAGCCGCAAGGCCAGCGCCACCACCGCCCGTACACACGCGTAGAACACGGCGCGGACTGTATACCGGCCCCCCACCCGGGGCCCGCTCCCGCTCCCGACACTGTCACCCCCGGGGGCGCGAACGCCCCCACGGCCGGCCAGGGTCCCGGATTCCGCCGCTCCAGAAGAATCCCGTGGCATCGCGATCCACGAAAACCGGCTCGCGACACTTCATTTCCAGACGCGTCCTGGATGCCGCGTCCCCTTCACGAACTCCATCGCCGGAGCATGGTGCGTGCGGCCCGAGGACCTCCTCGACGCACCCTGCAGGCCCCCGGCACCAAGGAAGTGGATCGCCGCGCCGCGTCCGTCGTTTCGGACCCCACAAAGCACGGCAGTCCCCGCCCCTCTCCCGTGTCCACACGGGGGAGGGGTTGTTCGTTTCAGGGGGCCACGGGCGTGAGCGTCACCAGCGTGTCCGCGACCGTCCTGCCCTGCGCGTCGGTGAAGTTCGCGCGCACCAGCACGGGGCCCGTGAGCCACCCGCCCTGGACCGGCGTGCTGAACGGCAGCGCGACGTCCACGCCGGAGGCGACCTCGGAGGCCAGCCCCTCGCGAGGAAAGAAGTGCAGCGTCTCACCCGTCGCGGAGGTGCCATCCAGCGACAGGCGCACCTTCCGCGGCGCGGTGTAGCTGAACTGCACCGCGTGGCCCTCCGCGCACGCCAGCGTCCCGCCCGGCCGCGCCTCCGCCACCACCGCCCCCTCGGGCGCGATGCAGAAGGCCCGCACACCCCAGGCCCCCACGCCCGGAGCCGACGAGCGCGCCTGCCACTCCGGCGCCGTCTCCGCCGGGCGCTGGAGCGAAGGCACCACGACCATCAGCGCCACCGCGGCCGCCGCCGCGCCCAGCGACAGGGGCACGAGGAAGGGAGACGTGAACCACCGGCGCGCGGGCTCCACCACCGCCGGACGCGGGGCGGGATTGGCAGCCTTCGCCATCCGGGCCCACAGCGCCTGCTCCAGGAGCGCGCTCCTCGCCTGGGGCAGGGCTCGCTTCTCCAGCGCGGACTCCACGCGGGACAGCCGGTCGTAGGTCTCCTGGCACGAATGGCACGTCGCCAGGTGCGCGCGCAGCTGTTCGAAGCCGGACGCATCCAGCCCCTCGGAGCCCTTCTCGAAGAGGGCGGTCATCGCCTTCTTCACCCGACGGTCGTCGCAGCCGCTCATCGTGCACCCCGTCGTTTGAAGAAGCTCCAGCCCTGCGTCTCCAGGTCCTCCAGGTACCCCTTCGACTGGAGGAACCCGAGCAGCCTGGACTTCAACCCGAACTCCCGCCGCCGCACCTGGATGCGCGTGAGGCCCAGCGCCGTGGCGGCCTCTTCCTGCGCCACGCCTTCGCCGAAGCGCAGCTCGAACAGCCGGTGTTCCTCACGCGACAGTCCATCCTTGAACACCGCGAGCAGCCCCTCCACCTCGCGGTCCTCCAGCACCTCCGCCAGGCCCCCGTCCTCGCCCGACGCCTCGGTGAGGCCCTCGAAGGGCACGTCCCGGCCCACCAGCTCCCGCTCGCGCGACTGCTCCAGGAGGACATTGCGCGCGATGCCCATGAGGAAGTGCGAGTACGGACGCGTGCCGTTGTAGGCCGCGCGCGTGCGGGGCTCGAAGGCGCGGGCGAAGGTCTCCAGCAGGGTGTTCTCCAGCTCCATCGCGTTCCTCAAGCGGGTGAAGGCCCCCCGCCATGCGGCCGCCTTGAGCAGGCGGGCGAGCGGCTCCGCGTGCGCGCGATACACGTCGGCCAGCACCTCCGGGGTGCCTTCGCGAAAACGGCGCAGCGTGTCGTCATCCCACTCCATCCCTCAGGGGCTTACCGCGACCATCGCGGTCCCGTCATCCGCATGTTGTCGCGAGCGGACCCGAGTGGATTGTCGGACGTTTTCCATGGCATCCTTTCCTTGCGGCGCACCGCGCCATCCTCCCATGCGAACACCCTCCCACAGGACCCTGGCCCTGGGTGTGCTCCTCCTGGTGGGAACCGCCGCGAGCGCCGCGCCCGAGCAGGTCCACTACGCGCTCATCGTGGCCAGCAACACGGGCACGGAGAAGTCCCAGGCCCCGCTGCGCTACGCCGACGACGACGGCGCCCGGTACTACGAGCTGTTCGCGCCCCGCTCGCGCGAGGTCGTCCTGCTCAGCGTGCTGGACGCCGACACGCAGGCCCTGCACCCGGGGCTCGCCGCGAAGACGCGGCCTCCCACGCATGCTTCGCTGGAGGACGCACTCGCCCGGCTGAACGGCCGCATGGCCCAGGACCGGGCCCGGGGCCAGGTGCCGGTGCTGTCCTTCGTGTTCGTGGGCCACGGCAAGCGCGGCGCCGCGGGAGAGGGCACGGTGAGCCTGCTGGACGGGCCCCTGACGCGCACGGAGCTGTTCTCCCGCGTGCTCGCGCCCAGCAAGGCGTCCTTCATCCAGCTCATCGTGGATGCGTGTGATTCGTACTTCTTCGTGCACTCGCGCGGCTCGCTGCCGGTGGGCCCCGCGTACGCGGACGCGGTGAAGGGCCTCTTGGGCGGACGCGAGCTGGAGCGCTTCCCGCAGGTGGGCGTGGTGCTGTCCACGTCGTCGGAGCAGGAGAGCCACGAGTGGAGCGCCATCCGCTCCGGCGTCTTCAGCCACATGGTGCGCTCGGCGCTGTCAGGCGCGGGGGACGTCAACGGCGACGGGCGGGTGGACTACGCGGAGCTGCGGGCCTTCGTGGCCGCGGCCAGTCAGGGCCTGGACGACGTGCGCGGGCAGCCGAACGTGTACATCCAGCCGCCCGCGCTGGACCGGGCGTTCGCGCTGACGGACCTGGGGACCGCCGCGTCGCTGGGCTACCTGCTGGTGCCCACGGGCCTGGAGGGCCGGCTGTGGGTGGAGGACGCGCGAGGCATCCGCGTGGTGGAGCTGCACAAGGAGCGCGAGCGCCCGCTGGTGGTGTCGCTGCCCGTGGGCCGGGGCTACTACCTGCGGGGCACGGGCCGGGAAGCCGCGTTCAACCTCACGCGCGCGGCGGAGGTGGTGGACGCGGGAGGGCTGTCCTGGCGCGAGGCCACCGTGGCGGCCCGGGGCGCCGTGGAGGACGCCTTCCGGGACAAGCTCTTCTCCGTGCCCTTTGGCCAGCGCTTCTACCGGGGCTACATGGCGAGCTTCGGAATCACCCCGCCGTCGGATGAAGCCGACGCGTCGCTGGTGCCATGAGCGCCTCCGCCGCCCTCCTGCTCTGGCTCGCGCAGGGCGCCGTCGCCTGCGACGCGGACACGCGCGTGGTGCTGATGCCCTTCGAGCGCGTGGCGCTGCCCTCCGCCGACGCCCGCGCGCTGGAGGACGCCACGCGAAGAGCGGTGTCCGCCCTACCTGATGCGTGTCTGGAGTCGCGCGAGGACACGGCCGCGAGGCTGCGAGGCGCGGGCGCGTCGCTGTCGTCCTGTGGCAACACGGAGTGCCGGAGCGCGCAGGCCGTGTCGCTGGGTGCGCGCAGGCTGGTGCGGGGCGTCGCGCTGGGCGTGGGCGGCAAGCGCAGCGTGGCGCTCACGGTGACGGATGCGCGGGGCACGGAGACGCGCGCGCAGTTCGAGGCACCGGCCCTGACGCCGGGCGAGGCGGACACCCGGGCCCGGCAGGCGTTGCAGGAGGTCTGGGCGCCCCTGCGAACGACGACCACCGCGCGACAGGCGCAGGCCCCCCAGGGCTCGCGCCTGCTGCCCAAGGTGATGATGGGCGCGGGCGGCGTGGCGCTCGCGGTGGGCGTGGGCTTTGGAATCGCGGCGCGGAGCACGGAGTCCCGGGTGTCGAAGAACGGGGGCGAGTGCGCGACGGCCGAAGAGGACTTCTCGACCTGCTTCGCCTCGCGGCTGGACGCGGGCCGCCGTCAGGCGCGCACGTCGAACGTGCTGATGGGCGTGGGCGCTCTGCTCGGGCTCGGGGGCGCGGTGTCGTTCATCTGGGAGTGGCCATGAGGACGCGGCGGAGGCTCCAGGCAGCGCTGATCAGCACGCTGCTCTTCACGGCGCAGGCCTGCTCGTTCGCGCCCGACCTCTCACGTTTCGCCGCGTGTGACGCACCGGGCGGCTGCCCGTCGGGCACCTCCTGCCTCACCGAGGAGAACCGCTGCCTGCCGGCCTGTGGCGAAGGTCGTCAGTGCGACCCGCCCCTCTCCGAGGAGGACGCGGGCACGGGACAGGATGGCGGCACGACGCCGGATGCGGGCGAGGCGGACGCGGGCACCTCCGATGCGGGCACCGTCGATGCCGGCACCGAAGCGGATGGGGGCACGACGCCGGACGCGGGCCCCGCCGCGCTCTCGCTGGAGTCCACCTTCCAGCAGTCAGGGACCGAAACCGTCTACCTCCAGGAGCAGCTCCAGGCCCGGGGCGGAACCCCGCCCTACACCTTCAACCCCGCGGCCCAGCTCCCGGAGGGATTCTTTCTGGGCACCGGAGGCCTGCTCACCGGCACCCCTTCGCGCGCGGGAGACGTCTTCTTCCCGGTGGAGGTCACCGACGCGAGCACCCCGATGAAGCGCGCCAGCGGCAGCCTGCGGCTGAGCGTCCGGCCCGTGCTGCGCCTCGCGGGGCCCGCGCCGCTCGCGGACGCGCCCAGGAACAATCCCTACACGGAGACCGTCTTCGCCACCGGAGGCAAGGCTCCGTACCTCTTCGCCCTCGCCCCGCAGCAGTCGCTGCCCTCGGGGCTGACGCTGAGCGCGAACGGCGACTTCACGGGCACCACGAGCCAGGACGGGCTGCGGACCTTCACGGTGGTGGTGACGGACAGCGACACGCCGCCCCAGAGCACCACCCGCACGCTCTCCATCGCCCTCGCGGACGTCACGGCGGTGGTCAAGCTGCTCTCGCGCGGCGTGCCCGATGCTCGCGTCGGCTCCGACTACGCCTACGCCTTCCAGACGGTCAGCGGCAGCAACACGTTCACATGGAGCATCAAGAGCGGGGCGCTGCCGACAGGCATCGTCCTCGACACGAAGAAGGGCATCCTCTCCGGCAGGCCCACGGTCGCGGGCGACTTCACCTTCCTGCTCGGCCTCCAGGACCTGCTGAGCAGCACCCAGCAGAGCTACACGCTCCACGTGGACTGAAGGCCCACGCGCCTCACGGGTAGCGGTCCACCACCTGGATGATGCCGGTGTTGTCCTGCACCACGGAGAAGCCCTTCAGGGGGCTGGGGTACGCGATGAGCCCTTCGCCGTCCCGGTCCCAGCGCGAGTCCAGCAGCACGCCGCAGAAGGGCACCGACGTGGCCCCGCTCTCCGGCGTGAAGATGCGGTCATACCGGCCGAACACGCGGTGCTTCGTCACGTAGAGCCGCCCACCGATGCGCGCCTCCGGCAGCCGCCTCTCCCCTTCCCCCTGCGGCAGCGCGATGACGAAGCTGTAGTTGTACCGGGCCGGTCCCGGGTGGTCCTGGATGCTGTCCACGATGACCGGGATGCGGTCTCCAATCTTCAGCCCCAGCCGCTCCATCTGGAGCTGCGCCCCGCGAGGACAGCTTCCCTCCGGCGGCATCCACTTGGGACGCGGCGGCTTCGCGGCGGCGTCCGGCCCGTGCTGACACGCGAGCGCGAGCAGCCCCAGCAGGGCCCACCCTCCAGCCATCCCACGGCGCGGATGTTCGGGTCGCACGCGAAGGCCTCCGGTCAGAACGTACCGATGCTGAAGTGGAACTGCGTGGGCGCTTCGTTGAGTTCTTCGTCGCGGTCCAGGTTGAAGCCCACGTCGAAGGCCAGCGGGCCCACGGGCGTCACGTAGCGCAGGCCCACGCCCGCCGCGTAGCGCAGCACCTTCGGGTCGAAGAGGGTGCGATCCTGCCACAGGTTGCCCACCTCGAAGAACAGGCCCAGGTCCACCGCCGCCACCGCGGGCACGCGCAGCTCCGCCTTGCCCAGCGTGTAGAGCTCCCCGCCCTGGCTCGCGGGCACCTGACCGGAGAGCACCGCCTTCAAATCATCCGGGCAGCCCGCCGGTGTAATCACCGCGCGGCACGCGGCCAGCCGCTGGTGCAGCACCTCGCGCACGTCCTGCGGCAGCACGCCGTCCTCCCGGAAGCCTCTCAAGCTGGACGAGCCGCCCAGGTAGAACAGCTTGGAGCCGATGTTCTGCGAGCCCTGCGTCAGCGGCACGATGGTGCCCGCGCGCACGCTCATCGCCACGCTCGCGCGGCGTCCCAGCGGCGCGTAGGCGCTGACGCTGCCCGACAGCTTCACGCCGTCGATGGGGAACTCCGGCACGCGGTTGCCCGCGACGTCCGTGGGGTGCACGCTGATGCCGCGCATGAACTCCGCGCTGGTGCTGAGCACCATGCCGCGCCGGGGGTTGGCCGGGTCGTCGCGGAAGTCCAGCGTCGCGGAGGGCCGCAGCGAGTGCAGCGCGAAGTCGCCGTACGGGTAGCGCAGCCGCTCCTGGTCCGCGCGGTTCACCAGCTCCAGCACGCCCGCGCGAGAGCGCAGCCGGTTGTTCTCCAACTCGTACTGGAGCGACACGTTCACCCACGACGCCAGCGCCCAGTCCGCGCCCACCACCGCCGCGAACCGCGTGGACAGGTACGACGGCCGGTGCACGCGCTCGCCAATCAGGTCCAGGCGGGCGCCAATCTCCTGCGGCGCCACGAAGGACAGCCGGGGCTGGGACAGCGCCAGGTTGCCGCGCCCGCCCAGGCCGCTGAAGCCGTCCAGGTCGGAGTCGCACGCCTCGCCCGACAACTCGCCCGTGCTGCACCCGGCGGGCAGCCGCGAGGACGACAGGGCCTCCGCGCTCGCGCCCGCGTAGTTCACCTTGCCGCGCGCCAGCAGGTTCAGGCCCCGGCCATCCAGGTTGCGCCAGGCCGTGTCCAGCGTGATGCGGGGACCGTCGACCAGGAAGTAGCCGCCGGACACCTCGCCGTCGATGCGCGGGCGCTCCTGCACCGTCACCAGCACGTCCTTGGAGGCCTCGCGCCGGTTGGGATCCGCGAGCGAAATCTCCGCCTGACGGAACAGCCCCAGCCGCGACAGGCGCCGCTGCGCGTCCGCCAGGGCCTCCACCGACAGGGGCGACCCGGGCTTCAGGTCCAACTGCGCCAGCACCACGTCCGGATCCGAGCGCTTCAGCCCCTGCAGCAGCACCTGCCCCACGTGCACGCGGGGCCCCGAGTCCACGCGGAACGCCACCTGCGCGGAGGTGCCCTCCCCGTCCACCGACACCGCGTTGCTCACGCGCGCGAAGAGGTAGCCCTCGCGGCCCAGGCCCCGCTCCAGCGCGGCCTGCGCCTGCTCTACCCGCTCGAAGCTCAGCGGCGTGCCCCTGGGCAGCAGCAGCGTCACCCACGAGGGGTTGACCTCCGGGGGCAGGCCCGAGAAGACGGTGTCGAGCAGCAGCGCCCGGGGGCCCTCCTCCACGTCGAAGTCCGCCTCCGCCGTGTGGTCCACCATGTCCACCGTGAGGCCGCGGAAGGTCACCAGCGCGGAGGCGAAGCCCTGCTCGCGGTAGGCCGTGGTCATCGCGTCCACGGCCTCCAGCCACAGGTCCTCCACGTACACGGTGGAGGGGTCCGGCGGGGACACCACGCTGGTGCCATGGCGCCGGCCGCGCCCTTCGGTCTCCAGCGGATCCTCGCGCATGGGCAGGTCCAGCTCCGGCCACGTCTCCGCCGCCGCCACCTGGTTGGTGAGCTGCGCGCGCAGCGCCTCCGACGACACGGCCGCGTTGCCGTGGAAGCGCACCTCCGTCACCCGCAGCGGGGCGCCCTCCTCCACCTGGAAGCCCAGCACCGCCGCGTCGCCGTCCGGCCGGAGGATCTCCAGCGCCTGCACGCGCGCGTCCTGGAAGCCCCGCCGCCGGTAGAACGCCTCCAGCCGCCGCGCGAGCCGCGCCGCCACGGACTCGTCCAGCGCCTCCTCGCCGTCGTAGGCCACCACCCGCGCCAGCAGCGTGGACGGGAAGTGGCGGTTGCCCGTGAAGCGCAGGTGGAAGGCCGGCCCCGCCGCCAGCGGCACCGCCACGGACGCCTCGCTGTCCTCCACGACGATGGTGGGCGGCCCCACCCACGCGCGCCAGTGTCGGCCCTCGCGCAGGAGCACCCGCAGCCGCTCCAGGCCCAGGTCCAACCGGGCCCGGTCGAACACCTCGCCGGGCGTCATCCCCAGCGCCTCCACGAGCCTCGGCAGGGGCAGCGCGGGGCTGCCGGAGAACGTCACCTGCCGCACGCGCGTGGGCTTGCCCTCCTCCACCACCAGCGTCACCGCCACGCCGCCCGAGGCCACCGGCTGCTCCTCCACCTGGACGGACACGGCGTCATAGCCCTTGCGCTGGTAGGCCTCGCGCACGGAGGCCGCCGCGGTGTCCAGCTCCTCCGGATCCAACGGGCCGCCCTCCAGCAGGCCGCTCGCATCCAGCAGCTCCGCGGTGGTGAGCACGCGGTTGCCCCGCACCGTCACCTGGGCAAGCTGGGGCAGCGGCGTGAGCTGGAAGACGAGCCGCACCCCACCGGGCACGTCCTCCGTGGTGGCCACCACGTCCGCGAAGCGCCCCGTGGCGAACAACTGCTCCACGGACTTGCGCACCGCGCCCGGCGTCAGCGCCTGACCCCGGCGCACCGTGACGAGCGCCGCCAGGCCCTCGGAGGCCACGCCTTCGGGCAGGTGCAGCTCCACCGCCATCACGTCGGGGCCCGCGTCGTCGCCCAGGCCCGAGGGGGACGCCGCGAAGGCAGGCAGCGCGCACACGAGGAGCAGCACCGCGGTCAGCGCGGCTACTCGACCTCCCAGCCCAGCTTCAGCTCGAGCCCGAGGTTTCCGAACGACGCCTGGCTGTTCTCGTTGTCCCACTGGGCCTGTGCGGAAAGACGGTCGTCGAAGCGATACTCAGCGCGTGCCCGGGTACCACGCCCACTCACCGGTTGGGTCATCCCGATTTTAAGCTGCTCGGAGAGGAACTTCGACTCCAGTTGTGCGGTGGGCTCCGCCTGCCGGGTGGCGTCGTTGTAGGTGGTGGCGATCTGCAGGGACAAATCCCTGAGAACAGGGTTGCTGGGCAGGAAGCGGCGCACCTGCCGGTCCAGGCCGGAGACGTTGAACAACGCCTCCGCCGCCAGACCGTAGCTCGCCGACGCCGCCGTGTCCTTGTCCGCGCTCGTCACGCCCAGCGTCAACAGCGACAGGATGTCGCCTTCGGTCAGCACCGGCTCCGACGACAGCACGATGAGCGGGTTGGCCGGCCGGCCGAAGGCGTGCAGCTTCACCACGAACTCGCGCACCTGCGTCTGCGCCTGCACCTCGAACACCGGGTCGATGCCGGACGCGTCCCGGAATTCCAGCTGGCCCTGGTCGATGGTGAAGAGGTTGTTGCGGAAGAACGCCTGGCTCCCCTCCGCCGCCTCCACCCGGCCCAGCAGGCCCGGGCGCACGTCCGTGCCGGTGAGCCGCACGTCGCCCAGCAGCCGCGCCTTGGCCAGGTTGTTGTCCACGCGCACGTCGCCGAAGTGCACGTTGACGTCCCAGGTGAAGAAGGCGTCCCGGGCGCGCTCGCCGCCGCCGCCCACCGCGAGCGACGGCTTCTTCTGCATCGTCTTGAGCAGCGATTCGATGTCCAGCGGCTTCTGGTAGCGCAGCTTGACGATGTCCAGCCCGCCCGTGACGGTGGGCCCGGTGGGCGGCCCCACCACCTGCAACAGGCCGGACACGGTGAGCGGCAGGTCCTCCGTCATCCGGTACGGCACCGCGTCCAGTTGCAGCGTCAGCGCCAGCCGCTTGGGCACGAAGCGCTCCAGCCGGATGTCGCCGCGCGCGGACACCTGCCCCTCGTTCACCTGCGCCTGCAGGTGCTCCAGCAGCACGCGCTGGCCCGTCATCTCCAGGCGTCCGGACATGGCGCGCACGGTGAGCGGCAGATCGCGCATGGACATCCGCACGTCGGACAGCTCCGCGGTGCCCACCACCGACGGCGCGTCCAGCGTGCCGGTGGCCTCCGCGTCCACGCGCAGTTGGCCGCCCACGCGCTCCATGCCCGGCAGGAGCGGCTCCAGGAGCCGCACGTCCATGCGGCCCTCGCGCAGGCTCATGTTCATCCGGGTCCGGCTCATCCACCCGCCCAGCGTCACGTCCACCGACGCGCCGCTGAAGCGGAAGGGCTGCACGTCCAGCCGGCCCCCGGCGTAGGCCAGCACGATGGGCGCCTGGTTGCGTCCGCGCAGGTCGCCCCGGGCCAGCGTCAACTCCCGCAGCGTGGCCGCCACCTGGTACGCGTCCGGCTGCAACAGCGGGCCCTGCAACGTGACGCGCCCCGCGAGCATCCCGGTGACGCCCGTGAGCGCCTGCACCTGGGGCAGCAACGGGCGGATTTCGGGCAGCAGCAGGTCCAGCGTGGACTCGAAGAGGTAGGGCTCCTTCACCGTCATGGACATCGAACCCTGCGCGTCGCGGAAGGGATGGCCGGTGATGAGAAGCGCCTTGCCGTCCTGGTGCAGCGCCAGGTCCATGGCGCCCAGGTCGCGCGACGCGAAGGTGATGCGCGGGCCCTTCAGCGTGGCGCGGATGTCCGGCTTGTCCGCCGTGCCCGCCACGGTGCCCGCGAGCGCCAGCGTGCCTTGAATGCCCATCTCCTCCGCGGTCTCCGGGCCCACGGCCTCCGACAGCGACAGGTTCTCCCCGCCGAAGCGGTAGTCCAGTCCGCCCGCGAAGGCGAAGGTGCCCTCCACCCAGGTGCGCCCCAGCCGGCCGTCCAGCACGGTGCGCTCCAGTACCATCTCCTTGCCGTCCACGAAGCGCAGCCGCGCGGCGCCCGCGCCCAGCCGGCGCCCCAGGTACGTGGTGTCCTTCAGGTCGAAGGCCACCAACCCCTCCAGCTTCTCCAGCGGGCTGTCGATCTCCACGCGTCCGGACGCCGCGCCGCCGAACTGCCCCTGAATCACCGCGATGGACGGGCTCAGGCCCGCCACCAGGTCCACCAGGTCCTCGGTGCGCCCCTGCGGCACGTTCAGGTCCAGGCGCAGGTGCAACAGCCGCGCGAACGTGAGCGCGCCCTTGCCGAAGTACTGCGTGCGCCCCTTCTGCCCGGTGAGCGAGGGGAACGACAGGACGCCGTTGGAGTACGACAGCTTTCCCTGCGTCACGCCCAGGTTGAAGCCCCAGAAGACGAAGTCGCGCAGCGACAGCGACGCATCCACCTTCACGTCCGCGAGCGGCCCGACGACGGAGTAGTTCACCGACCCGCGTCCGGCCCACGGCAGCTCCGCGATGTGGCCGAAGTCCGACAGCTCCAGGTCCCCGTTGCCCTGGATGTCCAGGCCGCGCGCGGGGTCGAAGTAGAGCGTCACCTCGCCGTGCACGCGCGACCTGCCGGACTCCACCGTGAGCCGGGAGAAGGACACGCGGTCGCCCTGCAGCTTCACCGTCGTCTGCGCGCGGCCCTTGTCGAAGGTGAGCAGCGTCTTGCCGGAGCGCACCGGCGCGTCGAACGCGCGCGTGGCCAGCGTGAAGTGGCCGGTTCTCAGGTCCAGGGGGCCGGACAACGAGGGCCGGGGCAGCAGCGTGCCGGTGAGGTGCGCGTTCGCGGACGCGGGGAAGTCCACCCAGGAGCCGGACACGCCCGCGCGCTCCAGGATGCGCCCGAAGGACGCCTCCTCCGTCTGGAGCGTCAGCTCCACCGGCAGCTCCGGCGTGAGCTTGAGCGCGCCGGACACCTTCACCTTGCCCCCACCCACCGGGGCCTCCAGCGACTCCACGCGCACGCGGTCCCCCGCGTACGACAGGCGCGCGGTGAGGCTCAGCGGGCCGAAATGCTCATAGGCCAGGTTGCTCGCGGACACGTCCGCGCCCACCACCAGCGCGGAGGGCTTCCCGGACAGCGACAGGCGCGTCCACAGGTGCCCGGTGGCCGGACGCGGCAGCAGCTTCGCCTGCGACAGCGTGCGCAGCGGCAGGAACACCTGCGCGTCCAGCGCGAGCGTGGGGTGGCACAGCGTCTCCACCCGGCCGGACACCGTGGCGGTGATGTCGTCGAGCGTCACCTCCGCGCGCTCCACGTCGAGCAGCCCCTCGTCCGGATCCAACGCGCCGGTGAAGGCCAGCTGCCCCAGCGCCAGCTCGCCGCCGCCCTCGCCCAGGCGCACCACGCCCCGCCGGGCGCCAACCTCCAGCTCCATCACGCCCCAGCGCTCCACCCACCCCACGTCGAGGCTCTCCACCTCCACGCTCCGGCCCTCGGGCAGCGCAAGCCGCACCTCCGCGCCGGTGATGCTCATGCGCCCCACGCCCACGCGCTCCAGCGGCGTGAGCGGGCATGTCCCATCCGGAGCAGGCTTCTCGGGCGAGGGTTTCGACAGGTCCAGCACCACGCGCGGATGGCGCACGCTCACGTGGCCCAGCACGAAGCGGCGGGACAGGGGCGACAGGAAGCCCAGCCCTACCTCCGCCTCGTCCGCGGCGAACAGCGGCGTGTCCGAACCGGGAGCGAACACCGACACGCCGCGCAGCACCACGCGCGAGCCCAGCGGATCCAACTCACACCGGCCGATGCCGACGTCCAGGCCCAGCACGTCCGGCAGGTGCCTGCGCGCCACCGTGCAGGCGGCGTCCCAGGTGAACGGCTGGCGCAAGAGCAGGATGCTCCCCGACACCGCGAGGAGCATCAACAGCAGCGCCTTGCGCGCACCGTTGCGGCTGGGGGGAGACAAGCCCCTAGAGCTTACCGAGTCCCTCGAGGTAGCGGTCGATCTCCGCCAGATCGATTTTCGTGTTCGCTGTCCGAGGCAGCGACGAGGCAGGCGCGCCTGGCCGCTCGCTCTGCTGGGAGGCAGCCGAGCCACCCTTCAGGCCCAGGTTCGTCCCGATGCGGTGCACCAGCTCCGCGTCGATGGACTCCTGCCGCGCGAGGAACGCCTCGAAGAGGGCGTTGTCGCACAGGGTGTTGATGACGCGCGGCGTGCCGCCGGAGTGCTCGTGCACGGCCAGCAGCGCCTCCGGCGTGAAGGGCATCCGAGGGCACCCGGCCAGCCGCAGCCGGTGCTTCACGTACGCCTCGGTGGACTCCGCCGTGAAGGGCTCCAGCTTGTAGCGGAGCGCCACGCGCTGGGCGAGCGGCGGGTCCAGCTTCAGGTTCTTTTCAATCTCCGGCAGGCCGAAGAAGACGAAGGAGATGAGCTTGCGCTCGGGGACCTCCAGGTTCAGCAGCCCCCGGAACTCCTCCATGATCTCCCGCGTCTCCAGCATCTGCGCCTCGTCGATGAGGACGACGGCCTTCTTGCCGGACTCGTAGATTTGCAAGAGCCGCTGGTAGAGCTGCGACAGGAGCGCCAGCTTCTCCTGGGCCGGATTCTCCACGCCCAGTTGGAGCGCGATGCGGCGCAGCAGCCACTGGGCGGTGATGCCCGAGTGGATGATGACCAGCAGCGCGGCCTCGTATTCGGACTCGGGCAGCGAGTCGAGCATGCGCCGGGCGAGCGTCGTCTTGCCCGCGCCGATGTCGCCCACGAGGATGGACAGGCCCTTCATGTAGCCCACGGCATGCATCAGCCGCGTGAGGGCCTGCGAGTGCTGCGCGGAGTTGTAATAGAAGCGGCTCACCGGAGCGTTGGAGAACGGCTCCTGGCTGAGTTCGAAGAAATCGAGGTAGGTCGTCATGGGCTCGCCGGTCCTCGCGGCTACGCGCTACACGTACCCTACCTTGCGGGCCTTCGGTGCGCCCGCGGCAGGAACCGGCGTCGGCGGGGCGGCGGGTGCCTTGGCTCCGGCCCGGGGCACCGGGTCGTCCTCGGGTGCGGTCACCGCCGACAGGCGCGTCACCTGCGACCCCACGTCGCGGTACTTCGCGTCCATGGCGGCCACGCGCTGGAAGTGGAAGAGCGCCTTGCCGGACTCGTTGAGCGCGTCGTAGGCGCTCGCCAGCTCGAAGCCCAGGGCCTTGGCCACCTCCCCCACCGCGAGCACGTTGCCCAGGCCTTCCTTGAACACGGTGACGGACTCGTCCGGGCGGCCGCGCAGCGTGTGGAGCATGCCGATCATCGTCAGGCAGTCCAGCTCGCGCTTCGTGCCCAGGCAGCCCTGGCGGGCCACCTCGAACTCGTGGACGGCGTCGTCCAGCAGGCCCATCTCCTTGTAGGCGATGCCCAGGTCGTAGTGCGTGTCCACGTCCTCGGGCTTCACCACCTTGGCCAGGCCCTTCTTGAACTCGGCGAAGACCTCGTCCACCGAGTACTGGAAGTCCTCGTCCGCCGGGGGCACCGCCGCCAGCGACTCGCCGCCCAGGTCGTCCAGCTCGCCACCACCGGCCTCCGCCTCCTCCAGCCGCGCCATCAGCTCCCCGGCGCGCACGTGGCCCGGGAAGGCGATGGCGATGGTCTCCAGAATCTCCCGCGCCTCTTCGAGCAGGCCCTGATCCAGGAAGAACGACGCCTCGTCGCACTCCTCGGCTGCGGGCTCCTCCTCCGGCTCGGGCTCCGGCGCATCCGCCAGCGCCTCGGGCTCGGGTTCCGCCTCCGGCTCGGGCTCCGGCTCGTCGTAGCCCGTCGTGTCCAGCGGCGCGAGCACGAGGTGCGCGGCGGTGGGCTCGTCGTCGTCGTCGTCGCCCAGCTGCGAGCCCGTGTCGTAGGCGGCCGGGGGCGCGGAGTCCTCCAGCCCGCCGTCGTCCAGCGCGGACGCGTCCAGCGGCGCCAGCCCCACGCGGGTGGGCGCGTCGTCTTCCTCGCCCAGCCCCCGGCCGGGGTCGGCGAACGCCAGGTCCTCGTCGTCCAGGGTCGGGACCTGGAGGGTGTCCGGCGCGGCCTCGTTGAGCAGCGCGCGCGACGGCGAGTTCACGCGCGTGGGCTGCGGCTCATCCTCGTCGCCCAGCGACATGCCGCCCGCGTCGTCCGCGAGCACCATGGGCTCATCGCCGCCGGAGGGGTCGTCGAACGAATCCGCCGCGTACGACAGCGCGTCGTCCGGGCCCACCAGCGGCTCGTCCTCGTAGCCGGAGTGTCCCGGCTCGTCCGCCAGCACCAGCGCGTCGTCGTCCGAGCCGACGACCAGGTCGTCCTGCGACGGCAGGTCGTAGATGGCGTTCTCGGAGGAGCTGATGGGCTCCCCCATCACCGCCTCCTCGCCGCTCAACGTGGTCTCTGCGACCTCGTCGTCGACGATCTCATCCGAGTCCGTCCCGTGGCTCAGCGCCGCCAGCGCGAGCTCGTCACCCTCGGGCTGCGCGAGCGCGTCGTCCGGCGGCTCCGCGACGAGGATCTCATCGTCGTTGGAGTCCACCAGGATGGCGTCCTCTTCCAGCGACTCCACGCCCGGCGCGGCCACCGGCGCCACCACCCCACCCTCCGCGCGCAGCACGGACAGGAAGGCCGGCACCTCTGGATGCGCCGGGTTCTCCTGGAGGATGCTCGCCAGGTACGGCTGCGCGCGCTGAACATCCGCGCGGCGCGTGCACAGGCGCAGCACGTTGAGCAGCTGCTCCGACGCCTGCGCGCCGTTATTGGCCGCCACGTAGATGTGGTACGCCTTTTCGTGGGCGTCCAGGTTCTCCGGATCCACCGCGAACACCTTGCGAAGGTGCTCGAGCGCTTTGTCGTGGAGCCCGTACTTCACGTAGACGTCGGTCTCCGTCAGCAGCTTGGCCAGCTGCTCGCGGCTCATCCCCGCGGGAACCGGCGCCATGGCGGCCGGCGGCGGCGCGGCGGGCGCGGGACGTGACGGCTGCGCGGCGGCGGGCGCGCTCCACTGCGGCGCGGCGGCCTCCTCGGCGGGCGCGGGCTCCGGCTCCGGTTCGTCGACGGGGCCCCGGCGCGCGAGCAGATCCGGGTCCTGCGGATCCAACAGTTCGATCTGCGTCCACACGCCGTCGGACTCGGCGGTGCGGCCGCGCTCCTGGTGGATCTTCGCCAGCTCCTTGTAGACGGACACCGTCTTGGAAACTTGGCCCAGCCCCTGGAACGCCTGCGCCAGGAGCGTCAGCGTCGCGCGCGTACAGCTCCGCGAGCTTGATCTTCGACGCCACGTTCTCCGGGTCGAGATCCACCATCTTCTTGAGGGTGTCGAGGCTCGCCTTGGTGTCGCCGGCCTTGTCGTAGTGGTTGGCGACGATCTGGAAGTACGCCATCGCCTCCGACATCAACCCCAGCTGCTGGTGCAGCTCCGCCAGCTTGAGGTTCACCTCCAGCAGGTTCGGATTGAGCTTGAGGACCTGCTTGTAGAGGGCGACGGCCTTGAGGAAGAAGCCGTCCGACGAGTAGCTCTCCGCCACCTTGGTGAAGAAGTGCGCCGCCTGGGCGTTGTCATTCTTCTTCTGGTACAGCTCCCCCATCTTCTGGAGGACCCGGATGTCCTTCGGGTCGACCTCCAGGACCTTCTGGTACTCCTTGATGGCCTTGTCGTACGCGCCCTTCGCGACCAGCTTCGCGGCGGCTTCGATGATCTTGTTCTTGTCCATCGAGCGCGCGCTTCCGACAGGCAGAAACCCCGAGGAACTTCGCGGGTTTCAGTCCTTCTCTGGGGGGGAGGTTCGGAGGCTAACGGAATCCTCCGACGCGGGTCAAGAAACTGCCTGCCATCCTCCCGGGACGGATCACCCGCACGGACGCTCGTCCGCCCGGCGGGCTGCCCGGCAAGAACCCTGCACGCGCTACGGCGTCTCCTCCACGGCCTTGCGCAGCCGCCGGGAGCCCGTCTCGCTCGCCAACAGGCGCTCCACGAAGCGCGTGTCGTAGTTGCCCTCCTGGAAGGACTCCTCCGCCAGCGCGGCCCGGTGGAACGGGATGTTGGTGCGGATGCCTTCCACCACGTACTCGGAGAGGGCCCGCTGCATGCGCCGGATGGCCGTCTCGCGGTCCTCCGCGTGGACGATGAGCTTGGACAACAGGCTGTCGTAGTGCGGCAGCACCGTGTAGTTCTCGTACGCCGCCGAGTCCACGCGCACACCGTAGCCGCCCGGCACACTGTAGCCGGTAATCTTGCCCGGCCAGGGCGCGAAGGTGACGGGGTCCTCCGCGTTCACCCGGCACTCGATGGCGTGCCCGCGAATCTGGATGTCCTCCTGCTTGAAGCGCAGGGGGTGCCCGTAGGCCATGCGGATCTGCTCGCGCACCAGGTCCACGCCCATGACCAGCTCCGTCACGGGGTGCTCCACCTGGATGCGGGTGTTCATCTCCATGAAGTAGAACTGCCCGTGCTCGTCGAGCAGGTACTCGATGGTGCCCACGTTGTTGTAGCGCAGCTTCTTCATCGCGTTGACGGACACCTCGCCCATCTTCTGGCGGAGCTCCGGCGTGAGCGCGGGCGACGGGCACTCCTCGATGAGCTTCTGGTGCCGGCGCTGCACCGAACACTCGCGCTCGTTGAGGTGCACGATGTTGCCGTGCTCGTCCGCGACGATCTGGATTTCGATGTGGCGGGGCTTCTCCACGTACCGCTCGATGTAGAGGTCGCCGTTGGAGAAGCTGGCCAGGGCCTCCGCCTGCGCGGTGGAGAACGCCTGCGCGAGCACACCCGGCTCACGGACGATCTTCATGCCCTTGCCGCCGCCGCCCGCCGCCGCCTTCAGGATGACCGGGAAGCCGATCTCCTTGGCGAACGCCTCCGCCTCGCGGGGGTCCTTCACCACGCCAGGGCTGCCAGGCAGCAGCGGCATGCCGGCCTCCCGGGCCGCACGGCGCGCACTCACCTTGTTGCCCATCAGCCGGAGCATCTCCGGACGCGGCCCGATGAAGCGGATCTTGCAGTTCTCGCAGACCTCCGCGAACTCGGCGTTCTCCGACAGGAAGCCGTAGCCCGGGTGGATGGCGTCCGCGCGGGTGATCTCCGCCGCGGAGAGCAGCTGCGGCACGTTGAGGTAGCTCTCCTTGGACGGAGGCGGCCCGATGCAGACCGCTTCGTCCGCGAAGCGCACGTGCAATGCGTTGGCGTCGGCGGTGGAGTGCACCGCCACGGTGGCGATGCCCAGCTCACGGCATGCGCGGATGACCCGCAGGGCAATCTCCCCGCGGTTGGCGACCAGTACCTTCTTGAACACGTCCGTGCTCCTTGAGAGGGCCTGGGGCGCATCCGGCCCCAGTGCGGGCCGGACGCGCCTTGAACAACGAGACTCAGGCCGGCTCGATGCGGAACAGCGCCTGGCCGAACTCCACCGGGCGACCGTTCTCCACGAGGACCTCGGCGATCCTGCCGGAGACCTCGGATTCGATTTCGTTCATCAACTTCATCGCTTCGACAATGCAGAGCACCTGCCCCTTGCGCACCACCGAACCCACGTCCACGAACGCGGGCTGGTCCGGCGCGGGGGTCCGGTAGAACGTCCCCACGAAGGGGCTGGTCACCTGGTGGCCGGGCTTCTCCGCCGGCTTCTCCGGGGCCACCGCGGCGGCTGGCGCGGCCGCGACAGGGGCGGCCGCACGGGGCGCGGGCGCGGCGTACTCCACCGGCTGCGACACCGTCACCCCGGAGCCCGGGGCGTTGGTGTGGTGCACGATGGTGGTCTCCGGCGCGTGACCGCGGCGGATGTAGAGCTTCTCCGGACCCCGCGTCCACACCAGCCGGGTGACGTCCGAGGCCTCCAGGATCTCCACGATCTGCCGGAGGGCCTCCACGTCCAGGGACGTGGTGCCCGCGTCACGCCCGGACGCCGCGCTCGCGGGCGAGGCCGGCCGGGTTGCCTTGCGCTTCGTTGCCATTCCAGACCCCTCCGGGAGTCGCCAGGTGAAGACGGACGGTGACTAGCCCGCGGTGGACACGCGGGTGAGGTACTTGCCACCTTCACGCGTGTCGATCTTCAGCACGTCGCCCTCGTTGATGAACAGGGGGACGTTGACGGTGAAGCCGGTCTCCATCGTGGCGGGCTTCATCGCGCCGGACACCGTGTCGCCGCGCACGCCCGGATCGCACTTGGTGACCTTCAGGTCCACCGAGTTCGGCAGGCCCACGGAGATGGCCTTGCCGTTGAAGTAGAGCACCTCGACCGGGGTGTTCTCCTTCAGGAAGTTCTTCGACTCGCCGAGCACCTTGGCCGTGATGAAGGTCTGCTCGAAGGTCTTCTTCTCCATGAAGTAGTACTCGTCACCCGTCGAGTACAGGAACTCCATGTCCTTCTGCTCGATGTCGGGCAGGCCCACCTTGTCGCCGGACTTCATGGTGGGCTCCAGCATGCGACCGGAGATCAGGCTGCGGATCTTGGTCCGCACGAACGCGGAACCCTTGCCCGGCTTCACGTGCTGGAAGTACTCGATCACGAACGGCTCGCCGTCGATCTCGATCTTCAAACCATTGCGGAACTCGGACGTATCGACAAAACCGGCCATGGGGACCGACTCCTTCGGACAGGCAAAAACGATGAAAAGTCCGGGGTGTCTAGCCCATGCCCTGGGTCCTGCAAAGGGGAAAGCAGCGGCACGGTGCGTCGCCGGGCAGGCAGGATGGCCCCTGCCCGGACGACCGTCCGCTACAGCTCCGCCTTCACATTCGGCGCCGTCACGCGCAGGACGTAGCGGCCCTTGCCGAAGTTGCCGTCCGCGCGCAGCGCCAGCACCAGGAAGTAGTCCGGTGTCAGCAGGCGCATCACGGTGAGGACCTTCTCGCTGTTGACGCTCACTTCCGTCACCGTGCCCGTCTTCAGGGACTCGGCGGCGTTCCTCAGCTGCGTCAGCAGGTTGGCGTACTCCACCCAGGTGCCCGTCACGTCCAGCTCGGCGGCCTCGTCCTTCTGGAACGTGTCCACGGAGATGCCGTCGAAGCCCATCACGCTGCACGCGAGGGCTCCATCCACCTGGTTCACCACGGATTCAAGGTGCGTGCGAAAGGACATGGTCATCCCAGGCGGGCGGCGAGCGCCCGCGGGTCAGATGCAGGTGGGGTAGTTGCCGTCCTGCCCACCGGAGGAACCGCACGGCGCCACCGGCGTCGGGGGCGTCCCCGGCGCGCAGGCCGCGATGCCACGGTCCTGGCTGAAGGCCCGGAAGGAGTAGACGTACTCGTTGGACTCGAACGAGCCGCTGCCCGCCACGTACTTGCCCGTGAGCTTGATGGTGACCGTCACCTCCACCGGGTCGCCGCCCGCGGGGACACCGTCCCGCAGCGCCTCCGCGGCGTCCTGGGTCAGCAGGTTCACCACCAACTGGTTGCCTTCGGAGACCGGGTTGAGCGACGCCGTGTACTTGACCGTCTGGTCGGGAATCCGGACGTTCGGCGTCGTGGCGTAGGACAGTTCGACCGTCTCCACGAGCGCCGTGCCCTGCCCGCCCGTCCCGGGCGCCGGATCCAGCGGGGCGCCGTTCACCTCCAGCGGCGTGTTGACGTAGTTGGAGGTGACGAGCAACCCCAGCACATAGCTCTGCCCGTAGAACAGGTTGAGCGAGCCGGCCGCCCGCGCAGGCCCGGCATCATCGAGCGAGCACTCCAGGGTTGGAACCGTGCTGGAGGTGATTTGAACGACCGGCGGGCTTTCAGAGCACCCGCACAGGCCCAGCGCCAGGGACGCCGCGACGAACAAGGGCTTCATTGGAATGAGTCTCCCAATCAGGGCGGCAGGCCTCTAGAGGCTCTGCGCGATGGTCTGCCGGTTGAGGATGCGGGGCGTGATGAAGATGAGCAGTTCCTGCCGCTCATCGGTCTCCAGGCTGCTCCGGAAGAAGAAGCCCAGCACGGGGATCTTCGACAGGAAGGGCACCGAGTCGCGGGAGGAGGTGCCCCGGCGCACGTAGATGCCACCGATGACCGTGGTATCCCCGTCCTTCACCAGGACCTGCGTGTTGGCCTCCTTGCGCTGGATGGACGGCTGGCCGTTGGCACCCGTGTTGGACGGGTCCGGCTGGTTGTTCTGCGCCTGGATGGACATGAGGATGCTGCCGTCCTGGGTGATGTGCGGGGTGACTTCCAGGGACAGACGCGCTTCGATGAAGGTCGTGTTCACACCGCTCGCCGACGTCTGGCTGAACGGGATGGACAGACCCTGGCTGATGCGGGCCGTGTTGTTGTCCAGCGTCGTGACCTTGGGCGACGAGATGGTCTTGATCGTGCCTTCCGACTCCGCTGCCGACAGGCGCAGGTTCAACTGGAGCGCGCCGCCCGCGGATCCGAAGGCGAAGCCCAGGGCACCACCGATGCCCTGGCCCACGGCCGCCGGCAGATTGACCGCGAAGTTGGGCGCCGCCGGCAGGCCCTGGGCCGTGCCCGGAGAGCCGCCCGTCACGCCCACGGTGCTGGGGAAGATGAGGCCGGTGGGGTTTCCGGTGGCCGGAGACAGCCGCGCCTGACCGCCCCACTGCACGCCCATGTTGCGGCTGAAGCTGGTGCTGGCCTCCACGATGCGGCTCTCGATGAGCACCTGCGGCGTCTGCGTGTCCAGGCTGCGCACCAGGGCGCGCGCCTTCTCCGTGTTGGAGCGGATGTCCTTGATGATGAGCACGTTGGTGCGCACGTCCACCGTCACCGAGCCACGGTCGCTCAGCACTTCCTTCACCCGCGACGACATGTCAGCGGCCACCGCGTAGTTCACCGGCACCAGGCTGACCAGCAGGTCCTCCTGCTGCTGCAGCGACTTCTTGCGCTCCTGACGCAGCCGCGCCTCCTCTTCCAGCGTCTTCAGGGGCGCGATGCGGATGATGTTGCCCACCTGCTCCTGGCCCAACTGCTTGGTGCGCAGGATGAGGTCCAGCGCCTGGTCCCAGGGGACATTGCGCAGGCGGATGGTCACGCGGCCCGACACGTCGTCGGCCACCACGATGTTGCGCTTGGAGATCTCCGCGATGACGCGCAGCAGGTTCTGGATCTCGATGTCCTTGAACTCGAAGGACACGCGCTTGCCGCGGTAGCGCGCCTGCTGGGGCGCGCCTTCCGCCGCGTACGCCGGCGCCTCGGCCGTGAAGCCGGCGGTGCGCTGGGTGACGGCGACCTCCTCCGTCTTCACGCCCTGCACGTCCAGCCGCCAGCTCAGG
>SECN01000598.1 GCA_004173515.1 Myxococcaceae bacterium
ATCGTCGTCTTCGGCGCGTGCACCGGCACGGACACGCACACGGTGGGCATCGACGCCATCCTGAACATGAAGGGCTACGCGGGCGACTACGGCCTGGAGCGCTACCCGGGCTTCGAGGCGTTCAACCTGGGCAGCCAGGTGCCCAACGAAGACCTGATCAAACGCTCCATGGCGAAGCACGCGGACGCCATCCTGGTGTCCCAGGTCGTCACGCAGCGCGACGTGCACAAGGACAACTCGCGCCAGTTCATCGACGCGGCGAAGGCGGCGGGCATCCACGGCAAGACGCTGCTCTTGTTGGGCGGCCCGCGCGTGGACCACAAGCTGGCGCTGGAGCTGGGCTTCGACGCGGGCTTCGGGGCGGGCACCAAGCCCTCCGACGTGGCCAACTACATCGTGCACGCGGTGTTGAAGAAAGAGGGCAAGGAGTCCCAGGACTCCCACTACCAGGGGGAACCCACGTGAGCACGGGCGTGAAGGCGGTACTGCGGTTGCGCATGGGCAGCCATGACGCGCACTACGGCGGCAACCTGGTGGACGGCGCGAGGATGCTCGGCCTGTTCGGGGATGTGGCCACGGAGCTGTGCATCCGCTCCGACGGGGACGAGGGCCTCTTCCGCGCCTACGACGCCGTGGAGTTCCTGGCGCCGGTGTACGCGGGCGACTTCATCGAGGCGGAAGGCGAAATCGTCAGCGTGGGCAACACGTCGCGCAAGATGCGCTTCGAGGCGCGCAAGGTCATCCGTCCGCGTCCGGACGTGAATGACTCCGCGGCGGACGTGCTGCCGGAGGCCGTCGTGGTGTGCCGCGCGACGGGCACGTGCGTCGTTCCCAAGGACAAGCAGCGGGGCCAGAAATGAGCACGCCCATGCTGATCACCGCGGCCATGGTGGGCGCGGAGACGACGCGCGAGCAGACGCCCTACCTGCCCATCACCGCGGAGGAGATCGCGGAGGACGCGGTGAAGTGCCGCGAGGCGGGCGCCGCGATGGTGCACCTGCACGTGCGCACGGCGGACGGCAAGCCGTCCCAGGACGCGGACGGCCTGCGTCCGGAGCTGGAGTGCTTCGACGTGGGGATGATCGACGAGGCGCGCTACCTGGCCAAGGAGGGCCTGGTGGAGCTGCCGGCGCACTTCGACTTCGTGCTGGGCGTGCCGGGCACGTTGCAGGCGCGGCCGGAGGTGCTGGACTTCATGATCGCCTCGCTGCCGGAGGGCTGCACCTGGACGGTGGCGGGCGTGGGCCGTCAGCAGCTTCCGTTCGTGGACGAGGCCGCGAAGCGCGGGGGCAACACGCGCGTGGGCCTGGAGGACAACATCTACCTGTCCAAGGGCGTGCTCGCGAAGGGCAACCATGAGCTGGTGGCCGAGGCCGCGAAGCGCGCCCGGGCCCACGGCCGTGAGCTCGCGACGCCCGAGCAGGCCCGGCAGTTGTTGCGCCTGGGCTGAGCCCGCGAGGATGTGAACGAGCGGCCCGGGTGCGGTGAGCGCCCGGGCCTTCGTGTTTCAAGGGGATCGAGGCCGCTCCGCCTGGCTGCCATGCGCTTTGGACCAGGCCCGCGCGCTGTTCGGTCACGTCCAGCGTGGGTGTCCTTCAACGAAGGCTCAGGCCGCCCATGCCCAGCCCACGTGACCGTCGGGACGCACCAACATCCCGCCCACGTCCTGGAACTCCGCGCGCCCGGCGGGGGCTCGCGCTCGCAGGTGCGTGACGTTCGAGGGCCACCCCGGTTCCCAGCGGGGCAGGGCGCGGGGTTCGTCGCGCAGTCCCAGGAGCAGCCACCGGCCCGGGTGCAGCGCCGAGTAGAGCGACACGTCCGTACCGTCGTTCCCGCGCAGCTCCAGGTCGCTGAGCCGGCGTCCGCTCCATTCGGGCAACAGCGGCGTGTCCACCTGGGGCGCCGGGACGTCCAGCGCTCCGTAGCCCACGTCGAGTGCACTGATGGCATGGGCGAGCTCCCGGTTGAGCGCCGGTGCCCGCAACAGGTCGCTCATCATCGCGCGCAGGGCCAGGGTCTCCTGCGTGGCGCCCATGAGCGCGGTCTGCGCCAGCGTGTTGCGCAGGAGCGCATCGCCCACGGGCCGGCGCTCGCGCGGGTAGCTGTCCAACAGCGCGTCCGGCGCGCCGTCCTTCACCACCGCCGCCAGCTTCCATCCCAGGTTCATCGCGTCCTGCAAGCCGACGTTGAGGCCCTGGCCTCCCGCCGGAAAATGGATGTGCGCGGCATCCCCCGCGAGCATCACGCGTCCGTCGCGATACCGGTCCGCGAGCCGCGTCTCGTTGCCGAAGCGCGACAGCCACCGGGGCTCCTTCATCCCGAAGTCCATGCCGGCGATGCGCGTAACGCTCTCACGCAGCTCGTCGAGCGTGACGGGTTCGCGCAGCGGCACCTGTTCGCGAAGCGGATCATTCACGACGATGCGATGGACGCCCGGGGCCATGGGCACCACCATCACCCCGCCTCGCGTGTTCGCGATGCCGATGGCGGGTTGCGAAGGCGGCGCTCCGAGCGTCACGTCTCCGAGCACCGCCGTGCGCGTCACGTCCGTCCCCGGGAACGCGATGCCCGCGAGTCTTCGCACCGCGCTACGGGCACCGTCCGCTCCCACCACGAAGCGCGCCCGCACGTGGAACGCGCCTGCTTCCGACATGCCCTCCAGGTCCACCCCTTCCGCGTCCTGGCGCAGCGCCTCCACCGTGTGGCCCCGGCGAATGGCCACACCCAACTCCAGGGCGCGCGCCTCCAGCAGCGCCTCCGTGACGGCCTGCGGGATGAACAGCGTGTAGGGGAAGCGCGTGTCCAGGACGCTGAAGTCCAGGCGCGTGTCCAACATCGCGAAGTGCCCGGTGGGCAGCGGCCGTCCCCGCTCCAGGAACCGGCCCTCCAGACCCCGCAGCGCCAGCACCTCCAGCGAACGCGGGTGCAGCGTCAGCGCCCGGGATTCGCGCACGGGCTCCGCGCGGCGCTCGAACACCTGGACCCGCACCCCCGCCAGTGCCAGCTCGCACGCCAGCATCAATCCGGTGGGACCGCCTCCCACCACGGCGACTTCGAGGACTTCCGCCATGCCCGACCTCCCGCCCGAAGGCTCAAACTAACGTTGTTAGGGATCGACTAACGGTGTTAGTTTGTCAAGTCAGCGAGGGATGACCGGGGCATGCGAATCCAGCGGGAGCAGGTGGTGGCGGCGGCGTGGGCGCTGATGGATGAGGGCGGCCTGGAGGGCCTGACGATGCGCGTGTTGGCGAAGGCGCTCTCCATCCAGGCGCCGTCGCTGTACTGGCACTTCCCGGGCAAGCAGGCGCTGCTGGACGCGATGGCGGACACGCTGCTCCAGGAGGTGGCGCGCACGGTGACGGCGGAGTCGCCCTGGGAACCGGTGGTGCGCTGCGTGGCGGGGGACCTCCGGCGCGCATTCCTCCAGCATCGCGACGGGGCTCGCGTCTACGCCGGCACCTTCGTGGTGTCCGAGCACACGCTGCGCGTCAGCGACACCCTCATCGGCTCGCTGGGTCGGGCGGGGCTCGCGCCGTGCGAGGCGGGCTGGGCGGCGTTCACCGTGCTCGACTACGTGCTGGGCTTCACCATCGAGGAGCAGGGCTTCAGCGCGCAGGAGGCCGAGACGAAGGAGCGTGTCGGGGCGCTGCGGGAGCGGGCCTCGGCGCACTACCCCCATGCGGCCGGCGCGATGGATGCCATCCTGGACCGCGACTTCGGGCGCCGCTTCGACTTCGGCCTGGAGCTGCTCGTCGCCGGGATCCGTGCGCGGGTTCCGGCTCTCTAGCGTGCCGCGTCCGACGGCCAGCGACATGGCCGCGCAGCGTGGGGCGTCGTGTCCGGAGGTCGGCTCCAGAGCGAAGCAGGGCGCCGGTGGCATGCGCCATGGCCGCGCGTGGAGGAGGGCCGTGTCCGGACGTCGGCCTCAATGCGAAGCAGGGCCCCAATGGCCCGCGCCGTGACCGTGAGCCGTGGGGCTTCGCGGCGGCCCGCCGGCTCCGTCGTGGTGCGTCCCGTCAGGAACGGGGCTCCCATTTCGTCTCGCTGCCGCCTCCTGGCCGTCCCCCGACACCTCCGCCCGTCATCGTCGCTGTCCACGCATCACGGCTCGGGCATCATGCCGCGCATCGCTCCTGGCCTGACGGGAGCCCACGAGGAGTCCTCGGCGATGGACACGGAGCTGCAAGGCAAGGGTGTGCTGGTGACGGGCGGCGCGGGTGGCATCGGCTCGGCGGTGGTGCGGGCGTTCGCGGG
>SECN01000599.1 GCA_004173515.1 Myxococcaceae bacterium
CTCTTCCAGTTCCTGAAGAAGAAGGGCGAGGACGTCTACGCGGTGGAGGACCCCAAGCGCGCGGCGTCCTTCTCCCGCGAGACGCCCTCCACCTACGTGCAGCCGCCGGTGGCCTTCCCCTTCGACCGCGAGAAGTGGCGGAAGCTGGCCCGTGAGGTCTCCGCGCGCTTCAACGCGCACCCGGAGCTGTTCGACTCGGAGGTGCGCATCACCGCGGACAAGGCGACGCGGCTGTTCGTGTCCTCCGAAGGCACGAAGCTCATCACCGAGGAGACGCTGTACGCGCTGCACGTGTCCGCGGTGACGCGCGCGCCGGACGGGCAGCTCCTGGATGACTCGCGCAGCTTCTACCTGCCCACCGAGGCCGGGATGCCGGACACGGCGAAGGTGCACGCGGCGGCGCAGAAGGTCATCGACGAGCTGCTCGCGCTGCGTCAGGCGCCGGCCATCGTCCCGTACGCGGGGCCCGCCATCCTGGCGCCGGAGGCCGCGGGCGTGCTCTTCCACGAGACGCTGGGCCACCGGCTGGAAGCGGACCGGCAGGACGGCGACAGCGACGGCAAGACGTTCAAGGGCCAGGAGGGCAAGCAGATCCTCCCGTCCTTCCTGTCGCTGCGGGATGATCCGTCCAGGCGCGAGGTCAACGGCGAGCCGCTCAATGGCTACTACCTCTATGACGAAGAGGGCGTGAAGGGGCAGCCGGTGCCCCTGGTGGAGAAGGGCGTCCTCAAGGGCTACCTGATGAGCCGTCACCCGGTGGAGGGCTTCGCGAAGTCCAACGGCCACGGACGCGGGCAGGGCACGCTCCAGCCGGTGGCGCGCATGGGCAACCTCCTGGTGGAGAGCACGAAGCAGGTGAGCGACGCGGAGCTGAAGAAGCTGCTGGTCGCGGAGGCGAAGCGGCAGGGCAAGCCGTATGGCCTCATCATCCGCGACATCACCGGCGGCAACACCAACACGTCCAGCTACGGCTACCAGGCCTTCAAGGGCGTGCCGCGCATGGTGTACCGCGTGGACGTGAAGACGGGGGAGGAGACGCTGGTGCGCGGCGTGGAGATCGTCGGCACGCCGCTGTCTTCGGTGAACCGCATCCTCGCCACGGGCCAGCGCCTGGGCGTGTTCAACGGCTTCTGCGGCGCGGAGAGCGGCAACGTGCCGGTGTCCACCGTGGCGCCCGCGGTGCTGCTCCAGGAGTTGGAGCTCCAGCGGGCCATGGAGGGCAAGGACCGACCGCCCCTGCTTCCCAGCCCGGCGGCCCCGAAGCAGGCGGCGGACGGGCTGGAAGCGAAGGGCGCGAACTAACCGACCCGCTTCATCACCACGTAGCCGGCGGCGGGGATGTTCACCTTGGTGTTCCCGCCGTCCAGCGTGGCGCCGAAGTTGCCGAAGTTGCCGCCGCCGTACGCGGAGGCGTCGCTGTTCAGCACCTCCTTCCACTGCCCGGGAGGCAGCGGCAGGGTGTAGCCGTCCAGGTTCTTCTTGTTGAGGCTGCCCACCACGAGGAACTCCTCGTTGCCCGACTTGCGCGTGAAGGCCATCACGCTGTCGTCGTTGTGGGTGTAGACGCGTTTGACTTCCGCCCCCGCGCTGAAGGCCGGGCTGCTGTTCCTGAGGCCGATGGCGTCCTTGTAGAAGCTGAAGCTCTGGCGGCGGGTGACGTCCAGCATCGCGTCCTTGCGCTCGGAGGCGGGCAGGCTGGAGATCTCCTGGAAGAGCTTCTTGTCGTCCGCGGAGAAGGCCTTGTAGGCGGTGTCCTTCGTCCGCGCGTCGGGGGAGAGCGTGAAGAGGCGCTCGTAGGTGGCCTTCGTCGCGTCGTTGAACGTGACCTTGCCGAAGTCCACGTCCTTGCCCACGTCCTGCCAGCTCCAGTCGTTGTCCCACGTGGAGGGGTTGCCCCAGCGGAAGTCGTTCTGCGCGCCGAACTCGTCGCCCTGGAAGAACATCGGGATGCCGGGACCGGCCATGCCCATGCCGCCGGCGAAGCGGGCCGCGCCGCGCGTCCACTGGTCCGGGAAGTCGGTGGCCTTCTCACCCTCCGCGGTGTTCATCGTGCGCTGCGCGTTACCGACTTCGTCGTGGTTGGAGATGATGGACAGCGCCTTCTGCCAGCTGTCCAGGCCGCGCGGCGCCGTCATCAGGTTGACGAACGCGTCCATGTCCGTCTTCAGCCCGCGCGCGGCCGCCTGCACCAGGCCCGGCTTGCTGTTGTCGTTGACCAGCCGGTGCTGGAACTCCGTGAACCACTGCGCGTCGAAGCCGCCGCCGGTGCCGTCCGACTTCGCCGGGCGCGAGATGTCCGGCTCGTAGTCGAACTGCTCCGCCACGGTCCACACGTTGGGGTTGACGAAGTGCACCTGGCGGTTGATCTCCCGGAGCATGTCCCAGCCGTCCTTGCCGCCCACGCCCTTGATGGGCTCCGTGAAGTCGAAGCGCAGGCCGTCGAACTTCAGCTCCTGCACCTGCTGCACGGCGTGGTCGATGAAGAGCTGCTTCACCTGCGGCGTGTTGTAGGCGGGGACCGCGCCCCAGGGCGTGTCGCGCTGTTCGAACTTGCCCGGCTCCTTGGACCAGTTGAAGTAGGGGTTGCTGGGGCCGCCCACGTTCCACAGGCCGTTGTGGTCGCCGAAGACGTGGTTGTAGACGACGTCCGACACCACGTTGAGGCCCTTGCCGTGGGCCGCGTCGAGTGGGCAACAGTTCCAGCGTGGTGACGCCCAACTCCTTGAAGTAATCGAGTTTCTTGAGCAGGTCCTCCATGGTGGAGCGGTTGGAGTTGCCCGCCTGGCCCAGGAAGCTGCCCGCGTGGAGCTGGTACACCGTCCACTTGGACGGGTCCTTCTCACGCGGCACGTTGTCGTTCTTGAACACGAACGCCGTAGGGTCCGTGAAGACGGAGCCGCGGAAGTCCACGCCGCTGCCCACGGTGATGAGGTCGCTCCAGGGGTCGTTCTCAGACGAGTTGATGCGCTCCGTCTGGGACAGCTTCCCGTCGTTGTTCACGTCGTCGCGCAGGTGCAGCTTTCCCTGGGCGTCCTTGTCGAACACCTGGAACTCGTAGCGCATGCCTTCGAGCTTCGACGGATCATTGATGAGCGTCGTCCACGCGCCGCCCTGGTTCGTCATCTTGATGCGGCCGTCGTCCGTGACGTTGCGCGACCAGAAGTCGCTGTTCGCCGCTCCGCCCCTGAACTTGTCGACGAGCGTCTCGTCGAACTTACCCAGTCGCTCCTGGAGCTGCGCCTTGTTGAGCGGGTTGCCGTCGCCGTCCTTGAGGACCAGGTACGCGCTGTCCGCGTCCTCGGCGTCGTCCACGTCGAAGCGCATCAGCGGCGTGGCGCCCGGGAAGTAGCGGTCCACCTCCTTGCCGCGCATGGGGTCCAGGAAGAGGCGGTCCAGGCCGCGCTGCTCGCCCATCATCCGGCGCGCGTACGGATCCGGCCGGTCACTGGTGGCGCCCGTGGAGTCCACGACCTCGTAGACGTAGGACTTGCCCTCCAGGTTGCTCCAGGCGCCCTTCGCCTGCGCGGTCCAGTTGCCACCCTCATCGCGCGTCAGCGGGATGCGCTGCTGCTGGCCCTGCTTGTCGGTGACCTTCACCTGGACGGCGCGTGCATCCGGTGCCCAGAACTTGAAGGACACGTCCTGGCCGGAGCGCTGCGCGCCCATCTGGTGGTACGTCGTGGGCGAATACGACGCGGTGGGCTTGGACAGATCCAACTTGAGGTTGCCCTCGCCCATCACTGCCCACTGATCCTTGCCGGACGGGCCGTCCACGCTGACGCCCCACTCCCAGTTGCGGGCCAGGCCGTCGTCCGCCACCTTCACGGTGGCCTCGTACTTGCCGTTGCCCAGGGGCTTCATGGGGATGCCGCCCCCGCTCCACTGGGCGTTGAAGCGGCCGTCCGCGTCCCAGCTGCCCTTGAGCTTCGGGTTGGTGAGCTGGTTGTGCGGGCCCGCGTCGTACGTGAACGTGATGGTGCGCGTGACGGGCTTCTCCACCGTGGCGCCCGGACGCACCGGGGCGGTGGGGGAAGCGCCCAGCAGGGCCTCCGTGTTGCCCGTGCGGGCCAGGGTGCCGGAGCCGGCGACGGGGGCCTTGGCGCCCGTCGCGGACGGGGTGGATTCAAAGGCGGAGGTGTTGCGGCGGGCGGCGGCGGCCTTGGCGGCGGCGGCCTTCTGCTGGGCGAGCACCTTCTCGGCGTCGACCGTGGGGGACGCCTTGGCGGGGGCCGGGGCGCCGGTCGGGCGGTTGATCTTGGAGTCACTCACGGGGGGAATCCTCCGACGGCCCGCGCATCGCGGGCGTCTTCATCTTTTCGGGCTTGTGTCCCCCAGAGTTGTGTCTGGCGGGCCCGAAGTTGGCGGCAATGGTTTGGAGAACAAGGGAATCCAGGGAAGCCCCCGGTTTTCACCGCGCAGCCCACCCATTCCGGGCTCGGGTGGGTTGATGCGACCCCCCTTGAAGCCGCGCAGGTACACGTAACGGCGGAAGTCGCGCAGGAAGGTGTCCGCGGGGATGCCGACGGCGTCCTGGAAGGCCTGGGGGAAGTCCTGGCCCCGGCCCATGGCCTGGAGGGTGCCCCGGATGCGCTCCTCGCCGTAGCGGCTGACGAGGAAGTCGAAGGCGTGGTGGGCGGCGCCGTAGACGGTGGCGTTCTCGGACTCGTAGAGCGACTCGGCGCGGGCGAGCGGGTCGGCCTGGGGGTGGTCGTGGAGGAAGCGGGACAGGTCCTCCAGGCTGGGGACGCGGTAGCCCTGGCCCGCAGTGTAGGAGGCCATGCCTTCGCTGAACCACAGGGGGATGCCCTTCTTCGTCCACGTCAGCCGGGTGGCGGACACCTGGTACATCAGGCTGTGGGTGAGCTCGTGCAGCAGCAGCTCGTCCACCTGCTTCTGGGAGGCCCCGGCGCGCGTCCACGTGCGGGGGCTCTGGACCTCCACCTGTTCGAAGCGGGCCCAGGCGCGCAGGAAGTCGTGGCCGGGGCGGTTGGCGGCGCGCTCCAGGGCGGCGTGGTTGGGGTGGATGACCAGGGTGACGGGGTCGTGGAAGGTGCCCCAGAGGGACAGGCGGGGCCCCGCGTGCTCCACCGCCCGGCGCACCATGTCCGCGGCCTGGGCCTCGCGGGCGTCATGGGCGAAGCGGAACTCACCGCCGGGCAGCGCCAGCGAGGCCTCGGGGTCCACGGCCTTGCGGGGTGCGGACGCGCACGCCGACACGAGGGCGAGCGCCACGACCATGACGCCCCATCGTCCCGCGCTACCACCCACCCGAATCCCCAGTCCCTTGGTCGGCCCCAAGCCAGCGCATCACGGCGCGTCCCACGTCCGCGACGGTGGTGAAGGACGCTACCTCCGGGGCGGAGGGGCCGAAGTAGAGCATGGGGACCGGGTGCACGGTGTGTCCGCGAACCGACAGGTCCTCCACGTTGCCGTGGTCACTGCACACCAGGACGCGAGCGTCGGCGGGACGGGTGGCGGCGACGGCGCGGGTGAACGCGTCGAACGTGTCCAGCGCGGCCCGGGCGGCGGTGAAGTCCTGGGCGTGGCCGGCCTCGTCGGCCAGGTAGTGCTCGAAGAAGGTGAAGTCCGCGCGTCCGGAGATGCGCCAGAAGAGGGTGGCGGCCTCCTCCGGGGTGCGCAGGGGGACGGGCAGCCCGTGGGCGCGGGCCTGCGCGCCGGTGATGTCGTGGGTGAGGCCGTCATCCGCGCGGGCGTCGTCCAGGGTGCGCAGGGGTTCATCCCCCGCGGCGAAGGCGAGCTTGGCGGCGGAGGCGCGCACCTTCCGTGCCGTCCGCTCCGGGAGGATGAACTCGGGCGGGGAGGTGGAGGGGCGCCGGGGGATGCCGAGCGCGTCCAGGTAGGGCGCGGGGTAGGCGTTGGCGAAGGTGGCGGTGCGGCCGTGGGCCTTGAGGCGGCGCACGATGGAGCGCTCCGCCATCAGCTCGCGCAGGGCGGCGTTGGGGTAGCCCAGCACGTGGCCGCCCACGAGGGCGGGGGCGGGGTCCCCGGTGAGGATGGCCGTCTGGTTGGAG
>SECN01000130.1 GCA_004173515.1 Myxococcaceae bacterium
GCGGCCATGTTCCTGGTGGGCGGCGGCATCCTCGTGCACGGCATCTCCAGCCTGCACCACGCGGAGGAGTCCTTCACCGCGTGGGCCGCGGCCGTCCCGGGCGTGGGCAAGCTCCTGGGTGGGCTCGCCCCCATGCTGCTCAACGCCGCGGTGGGCCTGGGCGCCGGTGCCGTGCTGGTGCTGCTCTTCACCCTGGGCCAGAAGCTGGTGAAGGGCCGGGGCAAGAAGAAGTAGCGCGACGGCGCCAGCTGCTGACGTGTCCGAAGGCGGGTTGACGCGTCAGCCAGCCCGCGCTCCGCGCACGGCCTCCCTCGAAGGCGCTCGATTGTGCGTGGCGTGCGGTTTGCTATCGGCTTCTCCATCTGGAACAGGAGAGGTCGATGCGCTTGGGACGTGAAGTGGTCGTCGCGGTAGGTCTGCTGGGCTGTGGTGGCGCGGAGCTGGAGGGCGTCGAGGCGCTGGACAGCGTCGGACAGGAGATCGTGGGAGGCGTTGAAGCGCGTCCAAACTCCCACCCCTGGATTGTCAGCCTGCAAGTGGGTCAAAGACATTTCTGTGGTGGCTCCCTGGTCAGGACCGGCGCCA
This sequence comes from Myxococcaceae bacterium, assembly GCA_004173515.1. Taxonomy (GTDB): domain Bacteria; phylum Myxococcota; class Myxococcia; order Myxococcales; family Myxococcaceae; genus Corallococcus. The sequence goes on from SECN01000130.1 coordinate 586, forward strand.
GTGAGGAGAGCAACATCGTCATCACGGCCGCCCATTGTGTCGCGGATGGCCTCCCTGACACGGTGGTCGCGGGGGCCCATGATTTGACGCGGCCCACGTCCGGCCAGGTCAGCGTCCGCGTCCAGGACGCGGTCTTGCATCCGCACTACAACCCGGACACGACGATGAACGATATCGCCGTCCTCCAGCTCCAGAGACCCATCCGGTTCGGTGCATCCGTCGCCGGGGGGTGCGGCCAATCCCCCCAGATGCGCCCCAATCTGGCGCCTCAGCTCGCGTCTGGACTCGCCATCGGGCCTGTCTGCCTCCCGGCTCCGGACGAGCAGGTTCCAGACAACACGATGGCAACGAGCGCGGGGTGGGGCCTGACCAGGGAGGGAGGCAACGACGCGTCAGTCATCTTGATGCAGGTGGGAGTTCCCACTGTGAATTCCAACCAACTGGCGAGGATGTACGCTCCACAAGGCATCCGCATCGACCCGAAGGCAATGCTCGGGGCCGGGTACGCCCAGGGAGGGAAGGACTCGTGCCAGGGTGACAGTGGAGGGCCGCTGGTCATGCAGGGGCCTGCCGGTTACAAGCTCCAGGGAATCACGAGCTTTGGCGTTGGGTGTGCGAGGCCGGGCCTGCCGGGTGTCTACACACGGGTCTCCAACTACATCCCGTGGATCCACCAGCAGATCCAGGCCTATGGGCAACACTAGGGCGCTCACGATGTCTACTCCCCGCGCCTGGCCCGGGTCTTGAGCAGGAGTTCATCCATCACGGACGAGAACTTCCGGGGATCGAAGTCCTTGTCCGGAGAGAGGGCCTGCTCCTCCTCGGAGAACTGTTCGACGATCCGCCGGAGCGGGTGCTCCATGTACTGCCGATAGGACGCGTACGTCTTCTTGCGCAGGGTGTCCTTGTAGGCCCGCTCGTTGTCCCTCCAGACCTCGCTCCGGTAGCGGTGGTTCACGCCCTGCTTGAGCATGTCCTGCTCGAACCGTTGCTGGAGCTGTCCGAGGAACGTCAGCAGGAACTCCTTCGCGTCCTGCTCGCGAAGGAAGACCTTCTCCAGGCCGAAGGAGTCCATGCCCACGAGGACGTGGTACGTGAGCCCATCCAACTCGTGCGCCTGATTGCGCTTCGCCTTGCGCCAGTTGACGAGCTCCTCGCCGTAGAACGTGGACTCGAGGTCGTGCGTGCGCAGGAAGACATGCATCGTGTCGCGACAGCTCGCGGCGACTTCGACATACCGGGCGGAGATCGTGTCCCAGAGCGCGCCTTGCGGTCCCCAGTCGTCGCTGCCCAGCCAGAGCTTGAACTGGGGGTTGGTCATCTTGTCCAGGATGCCGCCGTACACGGTGCTCTCCAGCGTGTCGTAGCCCCTGGCACGCACGTACTGGCTGACCTGCAGCCCTCCGGACCAGAGGGCCAGCGGAGTGCCGGAGCCCCCTGGCATCATCAGCTCCCGGGCCCTGGCGCTGACCAGCTTGTCCAGGGCGACGAACTCGGGGACGGGCACGTTCCAGGCATGGACGGCGATGAACTCGGCCCTGCGCTGGAGCCCCCGGATGATGAGCACCCACGAGTCCTGGATGAACGCAGGTTGCAGCCTCGCGGCGAGGCAGCGGCGCTCGTACTCCTTGTAGTGAGGGTGCGTGGCGGGAAAGCGCACGATCTGTCCCCAGTCCACGTCGACGCTCGCTGGCATGAGCGGAGAATCTAGCACTCCAGCGCGCCAGCGCTCGCTGGCTTCGGGCGAGCTGGGGCACGCGACACCGCTGACCGCCAGCCCGCATTCGGGCCCTTCCCCAGGCCACCGGATCTCCTCCCTTGCTCCCGGTTTCGACCTCCCCAGAGGACCCGATGCATCGGTAGGACCCGCACGTCCACCTTTCGGTGAGCACGCGTTCAACGGCACCAACACCCTGCTGATCACCGCGCCGAACGGGACACCCAGACGTATCCGCTCGACTGCTGAACCCCAGGCGTGACCGGGGCGGGCGGGGTGCTCGGCTCCCGCCCGCTTCCGCGCCTGCGTACTCCGTGGCAGCCACCGCCGCCGGGCCCTTGCATGCCTGCCCAGACAGAGAGGATGTGCATGACGATATTCCGCCCATGCCGCGGTCCGTCATGAGCCGGGGCTTCCACTGATTCGACGCGCGAGGAGGTGCATCCGTGCTGATCACCGAACCCGTTGGCGAACCCCTTCCCCATCTTGAAAGCCGCCGCCTGTTGGCCGAAGCCCGCAGGGACGTCCCGGAAGCCTTCGACGCTCAGGGACGGCTGCTCTCACCCATCGCCGGAAGGTGGGCCCGGCCGCCCGCCTGGTTCAATGCCGTCTCGCCCATCGACGGCAGCATCCTCGCTGAACTGCCATTGCTCAGCGCCGAACAGGTCAGCGCGGGCGTGGAGCAGGCAGCGGCGGAGTTCGAGCCCTGGGCAGCCCGTCCGCTCGATGACCGCGCCCAAGCCGTCGCGGAGGCGATGACACAGCTCCTGGCGCATCGGGAGCTGCTCGTTCGGATCCTGGCGTGGGACATCGGCAAGACGCTGCCCACGGCCGCCAACGACGTGGACCGGTGTCTCACGGGCATCGGGTGGTATCTGGAGCGGATGGGCCCGATGCTCGACGGCCGGAAGCCGCTCGGCGTGGTGTCGAACATCGCCTCCTGGAACTACCCCTTCTCCGTGCTGTTGCTCAACGTGCTCGTGCAGGTGCTCGCGGGCAACGCGGTCATCGCGAAGATTCCGACCCAGGGCGGCGGTGTCTCGCTCACCCTCGCCTTCGCCCTGCTGCGCCGCGCGGGCCTGCCCGTGTCGCTCGTCGGCGGACGCGGCAGGGACCTCTCCGAAGCGCTCGTCGGCCATGCTCGCATCGCGGGCGTCGCCTTCATCGGCGGCCGCGCCAACGGTGCCGAGGTGCACCGCCGCCTGCGCGACACGGACAAACGCTATGCGCTGGAGATGGAGGGCGTGAACGCCTACGCAATCACACACTTCACGGACTGGGACGGGCTCGGCCGACAGATTCGAGCGGGCTTCGACTTCGGCAAGCAACGCTGCACGGCGTATACCCGCTGGGTCGTCGAACGGTCGCTGGTGCCGAAGTTCGTCCGGACGTATGTCGACGCCGTGTCGACGTTGCGCGTCGGCCATCCGCTCCTGGGCGCGCATGTGGACTTCGGGCCGCTCATCGCCCCCAGCAAGGCCGAGGAGCTCCGCGCCCTCATCGCCCAGGCGCGGGCGGCGGGCACGGTGGTGCTGCATCAGGGCGAGCTCGCGGAGGATGCCTTCACCGCGCGACAGGAGCGGAGCGCGTATCTGCCCCCCACCCTGCTCTTCGACGTGCCGCGAGACAGTGAGCTCTACCTGCGCGAGCCCTTCGGCCCCGTCGACGTCCTGGTGTCAGTGGACTCCGAGGAGGAGCTGGTGCGGGAGGCCAATGTCTCCCACGGCGCGCTCGTGGCCTCGGTGGCGACGGATGATCCGGAGCTCGCCCGGCGCATCGCCGCGCGGCTCCACGCCTTCAAGGTCGGCATCAACGCGCTGCGCTCGCGAGGCGACCGCGAGGAATTCTTCGGCGGCAGGGGTGGCTCGTGGGCGGGCGCTTTCGTCGGCGGCGCCCATCTGGTGCGAGCCTTCACGGACGGCCCCCATCCCCTGGAAGGCAACTGGCCGGACTGAGCCATGCGCCCCAGGGTGCTGGACGGCCCCTCCTTCATCCTGGGCAGTGCCGACCTTGAGCGAGGGTGTTCGGCCCCTGGCCGCGGCGCGGGTGCTGATGAGCGGCGTGCGCTCCTTCTTCGGCTCCGCCAGCAATTGAGGGAGCGGGGCATCCCTCGATGCCGTGGCGAATGGAATCTCTGACATCCCTCATCGTTCAAGTGCAGGATGAATCCGTTCTCGAAGTGCGACAAGACATGCCGGGCCATGCGATGAGGGCCCCCTCCCTCCGTCGTCGCAAGGGCCCGCTCGTCTCCCCGCCGCTGGCCCTGCTCCTGCTCGCGCTCCTGACCGGGTGCCCGATCGCGGAGAACTACCCCGATGCGAGCGGACCGAGATACAGCGGCGACCACCGGACTCCCAGCTCCGCCGCCGTGGAGACACCCTCGTCACTCACCGTCGTGACGTTCAACCTCGCGTTCGCGGAGCACGTCACCGAGGCCATCACGGCCCTCTCCCGACCTCCTCTTTCAATGGCGGACATCCTCTTGATGCAGGAGATGGACGCGACCTCCGTGGACCGGATCGCCAGGGAGTTGGGTCTGAACTACGTCTACTACCCCGCCTCCGTGCAGGTGGATGGCGATGACTTCGGGAACGCGGTGTTGAGCCGTTGGCCCATCACCGCGGATTGGAAGCTCAACCTGCCCCACGATGACCCGTATCATCAGCAGCACCGCATCGCCGTCGGCGCGACGCTGGACATCCAGGGGACCCCCATCCAGGTGGTCTCCGTGCACAACGCGACGCCCATCGTCGGGCTCGGCGGACGGCTCGACCAGGCGGAGACGATCATCGACGCGGTCGACGGCACTGGGCCGTTGCAAGTCATTGCCGGTGACTTCAACACCTCCGACCCCGGCAGCCTCACGCAGACGGTGAAGCTGTTCTCCGGGCGGGGCTTCCAATGGGCCTCGGAAGGCGTGGGGGACACGGTGGACTCCGTGATTGGCGGCCTGCCGCTCGACTCCATCTTCACCCAGGGGCTCTCTCCGGTGGATCGCGGCGTGGACAAGCGTCCCGCTGGGAGTGACCACCATCCGGTCTGGGTGCGCTTCGCATGGCCGCCGTGACGCCCCGGCACGCCCTGCGGGCCCTGGCATCGGGTGGGCTGCTCCTCCTCGCACCCGGATGTCTCAGCAGCGCACGGAACCTCGGCGCGGCGACGACCCCGGTGGGGACGACCGAGGTCGGCGTCTCGCTGAACGGGCTCGCCTTCGAGCACGGCCGGGAGCGGGCGTATCTGCCCAATCCCGAGCTCACCTTCCGCAAGGGCGCGGGCGATAACTGGGATTGGGGCGGGCGCCTCACGTTGCTGGGCCTTGAGCTGGGGACCCGGCATCGGCTCGTGGAGCGGTCGCCCTGGACCTTCTCGGTCGCTCCGAGCGCGGGCGTCTGGTACGTGCCCGTCACCAACAACTCCACGGAGCCCGTCAACCTCCGCCTCGGGGCGCAGGCGCTGCTCGACTATCGGCTCAGCCCCACGTGGACGCTCACCGGGGGCGCGTCGCTGATAGGAGGCTTCGCGGGGCCACTCACCGTCTTCCAGGGCAGGTTCAACGGCTCACACCTGCTGGCCTCACCCGGCGGCTCGCTGGGCGTCGCGGTCCGCCTGGGTCCCACCCTCGAGATGCGAGCCGAGGGCGGCCTCGAACTTCCGCTCGACCTGAGAGACGGCCGTCGTCCGCTGACGGGTCATGTCGGGCTGTCGTTCCGCTGGCGACGCGCCAACGCCCGATGACAGCGGCTCACCGCACGCAGTGCAGCGCGACCGCGTGCGGGTTGTCGAGGTAGTCCTGCCACATCTCCCGGCCATATCTGGAGATGCCTTCAGGAGAGCACTCGGGCTGCATCCAGGTGATCTCGCGGAAGCCCGCTTCGCGCAACGCCTGCTCGTGCGTGGCCCGGCTCCAGTAGGTGAAGTGGATGGTGAAGGGGCTCTTCGTGTGCAGCTCCGCGGAGATGGCCTGTCCCTCCCGGGGAGACTCCGGGAAGTCCAACATCGTGATGCCATAGCGGGTGCTGTTGGGACCCTTCGCGCGGAACCCGGGGTTGAACGCATACGTGACGAAGCGGCCCCCTGGCTTCAGGTGGGCATGGATGTTCCGGCACATCCGTAGCAGGTGTTCGGGCGAGGTCGCGTAGTGCAGGAGATAGACGGCCGTCACGCAATCAAAGACACCCAGCGGGGCCATGTCGGCCACGTCCGACACATGGTACTCGATGCCCAGCGGTTGGGCCTCTTCGTGTCGCCGCGCGCCGCCAATCATCTCCTCCGAGATGTCCACGCCGACGACCCGGTTCGCACCGCGCGCCTTGAGCTGGCGCGTGTACAGCCCGTCGCCACACGCCAGGTCCAGGACGCTGCGCTGCTCCACGGAGCCGAGCGCTTTGAAGAAGGTATGGCCTTCCAGGTACTCCGAGCGCACGGGCAGGACGTCCCAGTCCGCGACCTTCTCTCCAATCCGGTCATATTGCGCCGACATTCCGAACGACCTTTCCAGGCGATGGCAGGGAGACCCCGGCATCGTGGCAGCGCATCCCGGGCCCGTCGATGGGGCCCTGATGACTGGGGACATCAGTCCGTGACGGGAGTCATCAGGGCGGGCTCCTGGGGGCGGAGACGGCGTCACGCGCATTCCAAACAAGATCAACGGCTTGGGAGCGCCCGGCCGCGACCAAGGCGTTGGCACGTCCGCTGCTATGGATACCCACGTCGCTGAACGCAGCACTCCCCTTCTGAAAGAGCCCCCGCCATGAGCATCTCCTCCGTTCGCAGCAGCCCGGCTTCGTCGTCCATGCGCACCCCCGCCATGGAGTCCCCCGCGCTGCGCGCCCCCAGCCTCCCGGGCTCCGTGGATGGCGCCGCCTCCGGTGCGAAGACGGGCGCCACCAAGGGCTCTCCCCTGATGGACGCGCTGAAGATGGACGGCTTCGACGCCGGTGGCGCGGGCAAGGCGGAGTCGCTGGGCAAGCTGCTGGAGGGCGCCCTCTCCGTGCTGAGCACCCTCACCCAGTTGCTCCAGACCGTCGCCCAGGGCGTGCAGGGGGCCCAGGGCGCGCAGGGCGCGCAGGGCGACAGCTTCTCCTCGGAGCCGACGGAGAAGTCGCCCGTGGCGCTCGACGCCCTCGCGCTGTCGACGGGTCCTTCGCAGCAGCAGGACCTGACGGCCGGCATGAGCCAGGTCCCCAGCCTGGAGTAATCCGACGCAGGCCAGAGGATGCAGGCGCGGCGCTTCCAGGTCACCACCGCGCGGAAGTCCCACGGTGGTGACTCAGCGGGCCGTGCGTGCTCCCGGAAACAGGCGGACCATCAAGGCCGCCACCGCGGAAGCGGTCGCCAGCAGCGTCACCGCCACCCAGCCCCACCGGGCCAGCAGGAGGCTGCCGCTCGCCGCGCCCACCGACATGCCAATGAACATGCAGACGAACAGCACCGCGTTGAGCCGGCTGCGTGCGGCGGGGTCGATGCCGAAGACGATCGTCTGATGCGCCACCAGCATGATCTGCGCGCCCAGGTCGAAGCCGATCGCGCTGGCCGCGATCAACCACAGCTGGTGGTTCGGTTGGAGGTACGGCACCGCGAGCATCGCGGCGAATGAGACGGCGGCCAGTCCGGCGCCCAGGCGGGTGACGACCTCGGGTCCGAAGCGATCCGCGACGCGACCCGCCACCGGCGCCCCCAGCGCACCCGCCGCGCCCGCCAGACCGAAGGCACCCGCCGCCGCGCTCCCCAGGTGGAACGGCGCGCCGTGCAGCATCACGGCGAGGGTGGACCAGAACGCGCTGAAGCCCACCGACACCAGCCCCTGCGCCAGCGCCGCCCTGCGCAGGGCGCCGTGCTTGTTCCAGAGGCTGGCGAGCGAACCGAGCAGCGCGCCATACGAGAGCGTGCTGGTGGGACGGAAGCGCGGCAGCCCGCGCCAGGCCGCGACACCGACCAGGGCCACGCTGCCGGCGGCGACCATGTACATGGCGCGCCAGCCGAAGTGCTCGGCGACCACGCCGCTGATGACCCGCGACAGCAGGATGCCGAGCAGCAGGCCCGTCATCACCGTACCCACCACCTTGCCGCGCTCGTGTTCGGGGGCCAGGGTCGCGGCGGCCGGCACGATGTCCTGCGCCAGCGTCGCCGTCAGGCCCACGGCGAAGCTCACCCCGAGCAGCAGGCCGATGCCCGGGGCGATGCCGCCCAGCAGCAGCGCCACGCTCAGCAGGGCGGCCTTGAGCAGGATGATGCGGCGCCGGTCGAAGCGGTCCCCCAGCGGCGTCAGCAGCAGGATGCCCAGCGCGTAGCCCAACTGGGTCAGCGTGGGCACCAGGCCCACCGCGGTGTCGGAGGTGCCCAGGGTGGTCCCCATCACCCCCAGCATCGGCTGGCTGTAATAGATGGACGCCACCGACAGCCCCGCGCCCGAGGCCAGCAGCAGGCGCAGGCCGCTCGACATGGGCTCGTTGCCAGCGTGGCTGACGGCGGTTCCATGTACGGCACGAATGAATGACATGGGATTCTCTCCTGGCGCTGCGAGTCGAAGCAACAGTGCGCCCGAGGAGGAGGGGACGGTAGTAGCGTGCTCCGCACAGCGGTTATACGCCGCGCGTATCATCAGCCCGGAGTGCGCCCCATGCCCCACCCCTCCAAGCCGTCCCGGCCCCGGGGTTCCCCGAAGCGGAGTCCCCCGCCCACCGCACCGGCCACCGCCGACCGGCTGGAGCTGATGCAGACCTTCCTCCGCATCGTCGACGCGGGGAGCCTGTCCTCCGCCGCCGCGCAGCTGGGCACGACGCAGCCGACGGTGAGCCGCCGGCTCCAGGCGCTGGAGCGCTCCCTGGGGCTGCGGCTGCTCCAGCGCTCCACCCACGCGATGAAGCTCACCGAGGACGGCGCGCGCTGCTACGAACGGGCGAAGGAGCTGCTGGCCAGCTGGGAGATGCTCGAAGCCGACCTGCGGGGCGCGAGCGACGAACCGGAGGGCACGCTGCGCGTCGTGGTGCCCCACGCCTTCGGACAACAGTTGCTGGTGGATCCGCTGACGGAATACCTGCGCCGCCACCCACGGGTCTCGGTCGAATGGCTGTTGCATGACCGGGCGGTGGACTTCATCGCGGACGGCATCGACTGCGCCATCCAGGTCGGAGAGGTGCACGACCCCAGCGTGGTGGCGCTCCGCGTGGCCCAGGTGCCGCGCATCGTCGTGGCCGCGCCGTCGGTGCTGGCGGGCATCCCCGTGCCGACCCACCCCGACGAGCTCGCGCGACTGCCCTGGCTGTCATTGCGCATGTTCTATCGCAACGAGCTGACGCTGACGCACGTGGCCACCGGCGAGGCCCGGCCCATCGTCTTCCATCCGCGCGTGAGCACGGACAGCCTCTACGCATTGCGCAGCGCCGCGGTGCAGGGCCTCGGTGTCTGCGTGGGCTCGGCCTGGGTGCTCCAGGAGGATATTGCCAGGGGCCGCCTCGTGCACCTGGTCCCGAACTGGCGGGCCGCGCCGCTCCCCCTGTCCCTGCTCTATCCGGCCGCGCGGTTCCAACCGGCGAGGCTGCGCAGGTTCGTGGAGGTGATGCGGGAGAAGATTCCAGCAGCGCTGGCAGGCACGACGCAGGGAGTCTGAGATTTTCGTCTAAACAACTTTCACAAGCTTTTCACGCATTGAACAGGATTGCTCCTGTATAGGGTTGGCGCGCGGCCGCGGCTGGAAATCCCAGGCGTCCGCGTCCTGTCGTCCCCCAAAAGGAAACCCCAATGCGCAAGCTGTCCATGGCGTTGCTGGTCGGTGTCACCCTCGTCGGCTGCGGTGGCGACCCGGAGGTCGAGAACCAGGAGATCGTCTCCAACCTCATCGAGGCCGGGTTTCCTGCCAATGACATCCTGGTCGCCGACGGTGCCGTGTACGTGGGCCGTGACGCGCACGTGACCCTGGAGGCGTCCCGCGAGATGCTCCAGGCGCCCGAGGCGAGCGCGGAGCAGTACCGCACGACCAACCTGGTGGGCACGGGCGTGACGAAGATCTGCATCAACCCCACCGCCGACTTCAACAGCTATACCAACCTGAGCCAGGGTCTGGATCAGGCCATCACCAACTACAACGAGCGGGGCCTGCGGATCACCTTCGCGCGCGGTCCGGCCTCCGGCTGTACGGCGAACATCACCGCGCAGACCACGACCGGCACCGGCGGTCAGGCGGGCTTTCCGTCGGGCGGCCTGCCCTACGGCAACTTCTTCATCGGCACCGGCCTGAACGCCTACAGCGTCGACGTGAACGAGCACGTCATCACCCACGAGGTGGGCCACGCCATCGGCTTCCGCCACTCGGACTACTACAATCGCAGCATCAGCTGCGGCGCGGGCGGTGACGAGGGCGATGCGGGCGTGGGCGCCATCCTCATCCCCGGCACGCCGGACACGGCGGTCGTGGGCGGGTCCATCATGAACTCCTGCTTCCGCGCGACGGAGACGGGTGAATGGACCGCCTCCGACATCACCGCGCTGACGTACCTCTATCCCAGCAACGCGGTGGCGAGCTGCTCCAGCTACAACTTCCTGTCCTACCGAGGGCAGACGGGTACGCAGATCCCGTGCAGCTGCGCGTCCGGGAGCGCGGGCGCCGTGTGGGGGACGGACCTCTATACGGATGACTCGAATGCCTGCGTGGCCGCGGTGCATGCCGGTGCGATTCCCTCCACGGGCGGGAACGTCATCGTCACCATCCAGCCGGCCCAGAGCAGCTACACGGGCACCACCCGCAACGGCGTCACCACGTCCTCCTACGGCGCCTGGGGCGGCAGCTTCTCCGTCACCAGCCAGACGCCTGTCGCCGCCTGCTCGAGCTACAACTTCGTGTCCTACCGCGGGCAGAACGGGACGCAGGTCCGGTGCTCCTGCCCGACGGTGAGCGCGGGCGCCGTGTGGGGGACGGACCTCTACACGGATGACTCCAATGTCTGCACCGCCGCGGTGCACGCCGGCGTCATCACCTCCTCGGGCGGAACGGTGCGCGTCACCCTCCAGCCGGGTCAGAGCGCCTACACGGGCACCACCCGCAACGGCATCACCACGTCCTCCTACGGCGCCTGGGGCGGCAGCTACACCCTGAGCCTGTAGTCGCCCTACCGGACATCCCCCAGGAGCCGCGGCTCCTGGGGGCAGTTCGCGGGCGGCCCGTTCGCCGCACGCGGGTGCCCGTTCGCCGGGGGCACGCGCCCACTGGCTGAACACTCCCATCGCGCGGTGCCCGTGCAGGCAAGGTGCCTCCCACCCCCTTTGCCCGGAAAGCACCCGATGCCGCGCACGTCGCTCGTGTCGTCACTCCTGTTCCTCGGTCTCACGTGCGCCCCCGCTGTCGTCGCCGCGGGGGAGGACGCATTGCCTGGAGACCGTCATCAGCGGGTGGATGCCCTCTTCGCCCCCTGGAGTGGCAAGGCCACGCCCGGCTGCGCGGTGGGCATCTCCCACGATGGCGCGCTGGATCATGCGCGCGGCTACGGCATGTCGAACCTGGAGTACGACGTCCCCATCACGCCGCAATCCGTCTTCCTCGTCGCGTCCATCTCCAAGCAGTTCACCGCCTTCGCGATCGGGCTGCTGGCGCAGGAGGGCAAGCTGTCGCTGGACGACGACGTCCGCGAGCACGTGCCGGAGATGCCCGACCTCGGCAGGGCCATCACCCTCACGCACCTGCTCCACCACACCAATGGCTTGCGCGAACAGGGCCAGTTGCTGAACCTGGCCGGTTGGCGCGGCGACGACCTGTACACCGAAGCCGACATCCTCTGGGCGTTGACCCGGCAGCGAGGCTTGAACTTCGAGCCGGGCTCGGAGGTCGTGTATGGCAATGCCGCGTACACGTTGCTGGCGGTCGTCGTGCGGCGCGTCTCCGGCAAGTCGCTGCGGGCGTACGCCGAGGAGCGCATCTTCCAGCCGCTCGGAATGACAGACACCCGCTTCCGGGACGACCACACCGAGGTCGTGCCCCGGCGCGCGGCGGCCTACAGCCCCCGGGAGGGTGGCGGCTGGAGGATCAGCGTCCCGAATGTCGACCACTACGGCTCCACCGGCCTGTTCACCACGGTCGTCGACCTGCTGAAGTGGGAGCAGAACCTGCTCGACGGGCGCGTCGGCGGGCAGGCGCTGATGACGTGGATGCGGACCTCCGGCAGGTTGAACGACGGCACCGCCACCGGCTATGGCGGGGGCCTGCGGTTGGCGCCCCATCGGGGCCTGCCCATGGTGAGCCACGACGGCATGGACGGTGGCTACCGCACGGAGGCCCTCCTCTTTCCGGACCAGCGGCTGGCCATCGTCGCGTTGTGCAACGGCGCCACCCTCGTGCCCGCGGAGCTCACACGGAAGGTGGCCGAGGTGTACCTGGGCGCGCACCTGAAGAACGTGATGCCGCCCGCCGTGAAGCTCCCGGAGGCGAAGCTGTCATCGTGGGTCGGCACCTACTGGAGTCCCTTGACGGATGAAGTGGTGCGGCTGGAGGTCAAGGACGGAGCGCTGCGCCAGGTCGGCGTGCCCACGGCCTTCGTGCCCATGGGCCAGGGCGCGTTCCGCCCGGGCGAGTCGATGCACGTGTGGCGCTTCTCGACGCCGACGGCCCGGGCCCCGCACGCGTTGAGCATCCAGGATGCCTGGCCGACGACGCGGGAGTTCATCCGCGTGAGCGCGCCCCTGCCCTCGGGTCCAGCGTTGGACGCGTTCGCGGGGCGCTACCACAGCGACGAGGTCGACATGACGTACACGGTGCACATCGCGGACAGCAGGCTGGTGATCCGCTGGCCACGCCGGGACGAGGTCGTGCTGGAGGCCGTCGGCGGAGACCGCTTCGTGGGCTCGCCGGGCACCGTCACCTTCACGCGGGCGGCCTCCGGTGGCATCGACGGGTTGACGATCAGCAACCGTCGCCTGCGCCGGCTGCGCGCGGAGCGGCTGCAAGGGCCCTGACGCCGTTCACGGGAGTGGCACATCGCGGCACATGCGGCCTGTCCGATGGAAGCCGCTCACGGACGCGTTCGTCGGATCTTCCCGCGCTCCCAACGGTAAGGTGGCCGGCACCATGATCTCCATCCGTGCTACCGCCATCTCCTGTCTCCTCGTGCTCGGCGCCATCGCTGCGTGCAACGACGATTCCGACCCCAACCCCACCCCCGATTCCGGCACCACCCCCGACTCCGGCTCGACGCCCGACTCCGGCTCGACACCCGACGCGTCCGTGACGTGCGATACCGTCGGAACCACGCTGTGCGGCGAGTCCTGCGTGAACACCGACAGCGACCCGGCGAACTGCGGGACGTGTGGCACTGCCTGCGCGACCGACCAGGCCTGTGCGAGCGGCGCCTGTATCGCGGTCTGTCGGATCGACGGCCAGCAGGTCACCGACGGAACGCTGAACGCGGCGAACTCGTGCGAGCAGTGCCTGCCGATTGTGTCCTCGACCACGTGGACGCAACGCGCGGACGGGACGTCGTGCAGCCCGGGACAGCTCTGCTCGGCCGGCGCGTGCGGTCCGAGGTGCTTCATCGACGGCACGCTCTACGCCGAGGGCGCGCCGAACCCGGCGAACGCCTGCGAAGTGTGCGCACCGGCGACGTCGACGACGGCGTGGACGGCGCGCGCGAGCGCACCGCTGCTGGTGGGCGGCACCGACATCGCGGCGCAGGGCTGGGCGACGGTCGTGCAGGCACCGAACACGCTCACATACGGCGAGGACTACGTTCGCCTCTCGACGTCGACGAACACCGGCGGTCGGACGAGCGGGCAGTTGCTCATCACGCGGGCGAACGCCTTCGACGCGACGAAGCCCTTCAAGCTCCGCGTGACGATGCAGGTCGAGTCGGCGAACACCCACAACTCGCTCGACAGCGGCGCGGCCATCCTCGGGAGCTTCACGCCGCCGTTCGGCAACAGCACGGATCGCTCGCAGATGATCTACCTGGACAGCGCGGCGATCGGCTGGGCGGACGACACGCAGTCCGCGGCGTTCGCGGTGACCGACGGCGCGTACCATGTCTACGAGCTCGCGGTGGATGAGGCGAAGGTGGCGACGGTGAGCATCGACGGCGTCGCGAAGCTCACGCGGAACAACTTCACGGCGACCGGCACCATCGCCCTCGGCGACCAGACCAACGACCCGAACGTCGACGGAACGGTGCGCATCAAGTCGGTCGAGCGAAGCTGCCCCTGAGCCCTCGCTCCCAGCCGAATCCGCTCCTGACGCAAAGGTGCGGATCGGCTGCGTGGGCCTGTGGGCACCAGATGCCTGGGTTTCAACACCCGACGCCCAGGCACCCTCAAGTTGCTTGAGGGCCACGCCAAATCCCGGGAAGGAGGCGACACGCAAAGGAGCGTGTCCATGAACCTTCGTCGCCTGCCAGCCCTGCTCTTCGCCTCCGTCGTCGCCTGTGGAGCCCCCCCGGAGAACAAACCCGACCCCCAGACGCAGACCGCCGCGGTCACCGCCGGCACCCGGCTCATCGGGACGCAGTCCGGCCGTTGCCTCGACGTGTCCCAGAACAGCCAGACGGCGGGGCAGGGACTCAACATCTATGATTGCCACGGGCAGGGGAACCAGCGGTTCCTGTTCACGCCCGAAGGCGAGCTGCGCGTGTTCGACGGCGCCTGGTGCGTCCAGCCCGCGACCGCCACCGCCGGGGGCCGGGCGGTCATCGCCGCCTGCACCGGGGCGGCGAACCAGCGCTGGGTCCGCAACGCCAACGGCACGGTGGTCCACACGCCGTCCTCGCTGTGCCTGGACGTGGCCGGTCAGGCCACCGCCAACAGCTCCCCGGTGAACGTCTGGAATTGCAACGGCCAGACGAACCAGCAGTGGTCGTTCCCGGCCGACACCCAGTCCCCCACGGTGCCCACGGGGCTCGCCCTGTCCAACGTGACGTGCAACTCGGCCACGCTCACGTGGTCCGCGTCCACGGACAACCAGGGCGTCGCCTTCTATGACGTCTACCACGACGGCCAGCTCATGAAGTCCGTCTCCGGCGCCACGGTGTCCACCGGGCTGACCGTGGTCCCCGGCGCGACCTGG
>SECN01000600.1 GCA_004173515.1 Myxococcaceae bacterium
ATGGCCTTGGCGTGCTGGGCCTGCTCGGTGAAGGCGCGCGCGACCTTGTAGTAGACGTACGTGAGCTTCGGATCCGCCTTGATGGCCGCCTGGTAGCGGCGCACGGCGTCGTCCCAGCGCGCGGCGTTGAAGAGCGTGTCACCGATGGCGCCCATCACCCGCGTGCGCTGCGGATCCGCCTTGAGCGCCGCCTCGAAGGAGGCGATGGCGCCGTCGAAGTCCGCCTTCTCCAGCAGCGCGTGGCCCAGGGCCTCGTGCGCGTCCGCGTAGTTGGCGTCCAGCGCCACGGCGGCCTTCCACTGCTCCATGGCCTCCGGCAGCTTCTTCGCATCGCGCAGGATGACGCCGTAGGCGTAGTGGTAGTCCGGGCGCTTGGGCGCGCGCTCCACCGCGCTCTTCATGCTGTCGAGCGCCTGGGTGTATTCGGAGCGCTTAGCGCGCACGAGGCCCAGGTAGTAGAGCGCCTCGTGGTTGGAGGGCTCGTTGCGCAGCGCGAGGCCCAGGTTGCTCTCCGCGCCGGGCAGGTCGCCCTTCTCCAGGAGCACCGCGCCCAGGGTGATGGGGGTGGTGGTGGAGCGGGGGTCCTCCTGCTTGGCCTTCTCCAGCTCCGCGGCGGCCTCGTCCAGCCGGTGCAGCCGCCAGAGCACGAGCCCGCGCTGCAGCCGCCCGTCCTTCAAGAGGTGCGGATCCAGCTCCAGGGCCCGGTTGGCCTCCGTCTCCGCGCGGGCCGTGTCGCCGTTGAGCAGGGCCACGCGGGACAGGCCCAGGTGGGCATCCGCGAGGTTGGGGTCCAACTGCACGGCGCGGTCGAACTCGTTCTGCGCCAGCAGGCTGTTGTTCTCCGCGAGCGCCAGCTCTCCCATGCCCGCGTGCACGCCCGCGTGGTCCGGCGCCTGCTTCACCGCGGCCTCCAGCAGGGCCTGGGCGTCCGCGTTGCGGTGCTGCCGCAGGTACAGGCGGCCCAGGTACAGGCCCGCGTCCACCAACTTGGGATCCGCGGCGTTGGCGCGCTTGAAGTGGCCCTCCGCGTCCACGGGCTTGTCGAGCGCGTCCTCGATGCGGCCGTAGAGGTACGCGATGCGCGCCTCGTTGGGGAAGCCCTTGCTGGCGGCCTCCACGGCGGTGAGCGCGTCCTGCATCTTGCCCGTCATCACCAGCGAGGTGATGTTGCCATCCACGTACTCCAGGTTGCCGTTGTCCTCCTTCGCGAGCGAGGCGAAGAGGGGCAGCGCGCCGTCGTAGTCCCGCTGCGAGCGCAGCACCTGGGCGAGCTGCGCCTTGATGAAGGTGGAGTCCTGGTTGTCCTTCAGGGCCTCCTTCAGTTCGGCTTCCGCCTCCTTGGGCTTGAACTGCTGGAAGAGGGCCACGCCCTTGAGGCCGCGGGCGCGGGCGCGCTCGGCGGGCCCCAGCTCCTTCTGGAGCTTCAGGGCGCTCTCCACGGCCTGCGCGCCCTGCTCGATGTTCGCCTTGCGCACCAGCAGCTCCACCGCGGCCAGCTCCACCGCGGACGCGGCGTGCTGCGGGTCGGCCTGCAGCGCGGCGGCGTAGGCCTGGGCGGCCTCGTCGGCCTTGCCCGCCGCCTGGTACAGGTTGCCGAGCGCGTGGTGGGCCTTGGCGGACTTCGCGTCCCGCTCCAGCACCTTCTTCAGCGTGGTGATGGCATTGGCGTTGTCCTTCTGCTGCGCGTAGGTCTCCGCCAGGAGGAAGGCGAGCTCCAGGTCGCCCTGGTTGCCCTCGCGGCTGTACGCGTCCTGCAGGCGGGCCTGCACGTCCGCGCCCTTGCGGACGTTGAGGGCGAGTCCGGCGGTCGTCTTGATGACCTCCACGTTCTTCTCGCCCAGCAGCTCGATGGCCTCCATCTGCTTCTGGCAGGTGTTGAGGTCGGCGCGCTCCGCGGCCGCGTAGCGGCGCTGCAGGTACGCCACGGACTGGCACCACAGGGCGCGGACCTCCGGGTACTCCTTGCCCTTGAGGGCCTGCGCGCTCTTGTCGCGCGCTTCCTGGTAGCTGGCGTAGGTGTCCCTCAAGAGGCCCAGCTTCGCCTCCGCCACGAGCTTCGCCTGGGGGGAGCCCGAGGACACGCTGGCGGGGAAGAACTTGTGGCGGCCGAAGGCGCCGTAGCGGCTGGCCTCGAAGCTGATGCCCGTGCCCAGCACGAGCACCGACACGCCGGCGGCCACCAGGTAGGGGATGCGCTTCTTCCACTTGAGGTCGGCGGCGCTGCGGTCCACGACGGACACCGCGGCCATGCGGCCTTCGTAGAGCTGGCGCAGCCGCTCCATGCTGGCCTGACCGTTCGCGGGCTCCGTGCTGCTCGTGGCTTCCGTGCCGGGCTGGGCCGCGGAGGCCGCGACGGGGATGGCCTTGGAGGGCCCTTCCATCAGCCGCTGGATGGCGGAGGCGAAGATGGGCACCGTGCCGATGGCGGACCAGCTCTCCGAGTCGGCCGAGACGTCCTCGTTGCCGAGCAACTGGCCGTCCTCGAGCATCTTGACGATGACGCCCTCCTCGAACGGGCCGAACATCTTCCCGGAGCGGCGCCGGACGTGGAAGCGCTTCACCTGGATGCGCCCGCCGGCCTCCTTGCCGGAGGCGTCATCGATGAAGCTGAGCATCTCCAGGCCATCCGTGGGCCCCGCGGCGGGCGGGGGCGGCAGCGGCGCGGAGAGGTCCGCTTCCAGGTCATCCACGGGCGCGGCGGTGGGGTCGAACTCCAGCGCGTCCGGCAGGCCCACCGGGGGCGCGGTGGACGGGGACGGGTCCCCGAAGTCCACGTCACCGAAGTCCGTCCCCGGGTTGACGCGCGAGGGCGGCGGCGCGGCCGGGGCGGGGTCTCCGAAGTCGAGCTGGTAGTCCGCCGCGGGCGGCGCGCCGGCGGGCGGCGACGAGAAGTCCACCGCGAACGGGTCGCCCTCCGGCATGGGCGACTGGCCGTAGGCGGGAGCCGGGGCTTCCGCGAAGTCGAAGGACACGGCCTGGGGCGCGGCGGGCGAGGGCAGGTCGGAGAAGTCCATCGCCTGCGGGGACGCGGGCGAGGGCAGGTCGGAGAAGTCCATGCCGGGCGAGGGCGGCAGGGCGAAGGGGTCCTCGCCCGCGGCGGGCAGGTCGCCCAGGTCGTAGGACGACGGGCCGGAAGCCGGCGGCGGGGGCAGGGCGAACGGATCCGCGTCGGGGACGGATGCCTGGGCGTAGTCGGAGGGCGGCGGGAGGCCGAACGGATCCGCCTCGGGCTCGGCGGAGGGCGGCGCCAGGGCGAAGGCGTCCACCTGGGGCTCGGAGCCGTAGCCGTACGTCTGCGGCTGGGGGCGCGAGGCCGCGGGGCCGTGGGCGTTGGACGGGTCGTTGATGTCGAAGGTGAACGCGTCCTCCGCCGAGGACTGCGCGGGGACGGGGAGGTTGTCGCCGTCCGCGAAGTCGAAGTCGGGCGTGCTGCCGAAGTCGCCGCCGGTGTCGGCGGGGGCGACGGGGTCCTCGGAGAAGTCGAAGTCGCGCGCGGTGCCGGCCGGCTCCTCGGTTCCGTAGGCGGCGGGGGCGGAGGCGGCGGGTTCGCGGAAGGCGTCGG
>SECN01000131.1 GCA_004173515.1 Myxococcaceae bacterium
CGGTTGGGGGACGCCACGCTGCCGCAGTCCAGGTGGTCGCGGCCAATCACGATGGGCGCCTTCACCTCGCCCTTGCGGACCAGCTCGTTGAACGCGAGGCCCGCCTTGGCGCGCTCGCCGTAGCCCAGCCAGCAGATGCGCGCGGGCAGGCCCTGGAACGCCACGCGCTCCTGGGCCATGTCCAGCCAGCGGTTGAGCGACGCCTTGTGCGGGAACAGCTCGCGCACCGCGCGGTCCGTGCGGCGGATGTCCTCCGGGTCTCCGGAGAGCGCCACCCAGCGGAACGGGCCCATGCCCTCGCAGAACAGCGGGCGGATGTACGCGGGCACGAAGCCGGGGAACTCGAAGGCGTTCTGCATCCCGCCCACCTTCGCCTGGCCGCGCAGGTTGTTGCCGTAGTCGAACACGTGGCTGCCGGCGGCCTGGAAGTCGTTCATCGCCTGCACGTGCATGATCATCGACTCGCGCGCGCGCTTCACGTAGCCCTCCGGGTCGCGCTTGCGCAGCTCCGCGGCGGCCTCCAGCGACAGGTCCGTGGGGATGTAGCCGTTGAGCGGATCATGCGCGCTCGTCTGGTCCGTCACGAGGTCCGGCTTGATGCCGCGCTTGTACAGTTCGCGGAACACCGACGCCGCGTTGCCGATGATGGCGATGGAGCGGCCCACGCGCTTGGCCTGCGCGTCCTTCGCCAGGGCCAGCGCCTCGTCGATGTCCTTGGCCACCACGTCCAGGTAGCGCGTCTCCACGCGGCGCTGGGCGCGGTGCGGATCGATTTCGACGCCCAGGAACACGGCGTTGTTCATGGTCGCGGCCAGCGGCTGCGCGCCACCCATGCCGCCCAGGCCACCGGAGAGGATGAGGCGGCCGGCCAGGTCCTCGCTGCCGAAGTGGAAGCGGCCCGCGGCGGCGAAGGTCTCGTAGGTGCCCTGCAGGATGCCCTGCGTGCCGATGTAGATCCACGAGCCGGCCGTCATCTGGCCGTACATCATCAGGCCCTTCTTCTCCAGCTCGTGGAAGTGCTCCCAGTTGGCCCAGTGGCCCACGAGGTTGGAGTTGGCGATGAGCACGCGCGGCGCGTCCGGGTGCGTGCGCAGGATGCCCACGGGCTTGCCGGACTGCACGAGCAGCGTCTCGTCGTCGGTGAGGCTCTGGAGGCTCGACACGATGCGGTCGAACGAAGGCCAGTCGCGGGCGGCCTTGCCGGTGCCGCCGTAGACGACGAGGTCGCCAGGCTGCTCGGCCACGTCCGGATCAAGGTTGTTCATCAGCATCCGGAGCGCGGCCTCCTGCACCCAGCCCTTGCAGGAGAGGGTGGTGCCGCGAGAGGCGCGGATGATGCGGGACATGCGGAAGGCTCCTGGAAAGGTGGCGCGGAAGGTGGGCGCCCGGGCGGGCACCCTAACCGAACCTCCCACGTCGCGGGGGGATGCCGTGCAGGGCAGGCCCCCTCGCTCCAGGTGGCGGATAGACGCCGTGCGTCAGTAGTCCTGGCGCGCGTCCACGTAGGCGCTGAAGCCGTAGACCTCACCGCTCGTGTAGAACTTGATGCCGCTGCCCACCCGGGCCGTCAGTCCGTAGGCGCTGCCGGTGCAGCCGCCACAGATGAGCACGCCGTTGCGGTGGATGTTCCACAGGCCGGTGATGTTGGAGGACGTGACGGACGTCACGGACGAGCCGACCAGGTTGAAGGCGTAGCTGTTGCCGTTCGCGATGCCGCTGAAGCTCGCGGAGGCGGCGAACGTGCTCTCGTTCCAGGTGATCGTCATGTTGACGCCCGACGCCGGATACGACGCGTTGTTGTCGACGATGGACAGACCGTGGGTGGACTGGATGCTGTGGCCGGCCAGGGCGGGGACGGACATGAACAGCGCGGCGGCTGCGACGGCGGAAGCGATGGTCTTCATGAAAGGACTCCTGCGGGGGGAAACGCGGGGCGCCGTGAAGCACCCCGCGTGAAACCCATCCTGCATGAGCCCGGTGATACATGAAAGACGAGTTTAGTTGGTTGAACCCGTGTTTCAGTAGTCCTTGCGCGCGTCCACGTAGGCGCCGAAGCCGTAGACCTCACCGGTCGTGTAGAACTTGAAGTAGACGCCCACGGGCACGTTCAACCCGTACGCGCTGCCGGTGCAGCCGCCGCAGACGAGCACGCCGTTGCGGCGGACGTTCCAGAGCCCGGTGATGTCATACGCGGTGACCGTGCTGGCCGGAGAGCCGACGAGCTCGAAGTCGTATTCGTTGCCGCCCGCGAAGCCGTGGAAGTTCACGAACGCGGCGCGGGTGGCCACGTTCCAACTGACGATCGCGTTCGAGCTCGTAACGGGGAGCGAGCCCGCGCCGTTGTCCTTCACGAAGAGGCCCCGGCTGGACCAGATGCCGTGGACGTCCGCGGCCAGGGCGGGGAAGGACAGGAACAGCGCCGTGACGACGAGGGAGCGCAAGGACTTCATGGGGGAACCTCCAAGAGGGGATGGACACGCGGTGTCGGGGGGCACTGCGCGTGAACCCCATCCTGCATGAAGGCCGTGAACCTTGAGAATACGGTCTTGCCCTTATTATCGGGGAGTCCCGGGCAACCCCCGACCTGTCGGGAAGGCGGGAGCGGGGTAGAGTCGCGCGCCCGGAGAGGACACCCCCGGGACGAAGGAGGGACATGGCACGGGCACCACGACAGGGGGCGGACGCGGACGTGAAGGCGGAGGCCCTGGCGGTGCCGACGGCCCAGCCACCCCTGGAGGCCCGTCCCCCGGACGTGGGCGCGGTGAAGACGGTGGCGGGGGGCCTGCCCGCGGTGCTGCACGCGTTCACGCATGTGCTGGGAGAGGCGGGGCCGTGGCGCGGCGGCAAGCTGCTCTGGAAGCTCAACCAGACGGATGGCTTCGACTGTCCGGGGTGCGCGTGGCCGGATCCGTCGCACCGCTCCGTGAACGAGTACTGCGAGAACGGCGCGAAGGCGGTGGCGGAGGAGGGGACTCGCGAGCGGGCGACGCCGGAGTTCTTCCGCGAGTGGAGTGTGGCGCGGCTGGCCGAGCAGTCCGACCTGTGGCTGGGCAAGGCGGGCCGGCTCACGCACCCCATGGTGCTGCGCGAGGGCGCGACGCACTACGAGCCCCTGTCCTGGGATGAGGCGTTCGCGCTGGTGGCGGAGGAGCTGAACGCGCTGGGCTCGCCGGACGAGGCGTGCTTCTACACGTCCGGCCGCACGGGCAACGAGGCCGCGTTCCTGTACCAGTTGTTCGTGCGGCAGTTCGGCACCAACAACCTGCCGGACTGCTCGAACATGTGCCACGAGTCGAGCGGCACGGGCCTCTCGGAGACGATTGGAATCGGCAAGGGCTCCGTCACGCTGGAGGACTTCGACCACGCGCAGGCCATCTTCGTCATCGGCCAGAACCCGGGGACCAACCACCCGCGCATGCTGACGGCGCTCCAGGCCGCCGCGCGCCGGGGCTGTGAAATCGTCAGCGTCAACCCGCTGCCGGAGACGGGGCTCAACCGCTTCAAGCACCCGCAGGAGGTGCTGCACCTCTTCGGCCCCGGCACCGCGCTCAACAAGCTCTTCCTCCAGGTGCGCATCAACGGCGACGTCGCGCTCCTCCAGGGGCTGGGCAAGGCGCTGCTGGAGCGCGAGGCGAAGGCGCCGGGCACCGTGGTGGACCGGGCGTTCGTGGAGGGCAGGACGGCGGGCTTCGAGGCGTACGCGGCGCACCTGGGCGCGGTGTCGTGGGACGACGTCGTGGAACAGAGCGGCGTGCCCCGCGAGCAGCTTGAGTCCGCGGCGGACATCCTGGCGCGCTCCGAGCGCACCATCTTCTGCTGGGCCATGGGCCTCACCCAGCACCGCAACGCCGTGGCCAACGTGCAGGAGGTGGTCAACCTGACGCTGTTGCGCGGCAGCATCGGCAAGGCTGGCGCGGGCGTGTGTCCGGTGCGAGGGCACAGCAACGTGCAGGGCGACCGCACCATGGGCATCTGGGAGCACCCCCAGCCCGCGCTGCTCGATGCGCTGGAGCGCGAGTTCGGCTTCTCGCCGCCGCGCCACACCGGGATGGACACGGTGGCCACGCTGAAGGGCCTGCACGACGGGCGGGTGAAGGTGTTCTTCGCGCTGGGCGGCAACTTCCTGTCGGCCACGCCGGACACGGAGTTCACCGCGGAGGGCCTGCGGCGCTCCCGTCTCACGGTGCATGTCTCCACCAAGCTCAACCGCGCGCACCTGGTCCATGGCAGGCGCGCGTTGATCCTCCCGTGCCTGGGACGCACCGAACACGACGTGCAGGCCACGGGGCGGCAGTTCGTCACGGTGGAGGATTCGATGGGGATGGTGCACGCGTCGCGCGGCGCGGTGACGCCCGCGTCCGAGCACCTGCTCAGCGAGCCCGTCATCGTCGCGCGACTGGCGCATGCCGTATTGGGCGCGCGCTCGAAGGTGCCGTGGCTGTCGCTGGTGGAGGACTACGACCGGGTGCGCGAGCTCATCTCCCGCTGCATCGCGGGCTTCGGGGACTTCAACCGTCGCGTGCGCGAGCCCGGCGGCTTCGCGCTGCCCAACGGTCCCCGTGAAGGCCGGTTCCCCACGCCGGACGGGAAGGCGCACTTCACGGTGCACGCGATGCCGCGCCTGAAGCTTGAGCCCGGACAGCTGCTGATGATGACGCTGCGCTCGCATGACCAGTACAACACCACCGTGTATGGCCTGGATGATCGCTACCGGGGCATCCACCAGGGCCGGCGCGTGGTGTTCCTGCACCCGGAGGACGTGAAGGCGCGCGGGCTGACGGCGGGACAGAAGGTGGACCTCACCAGCCACTTCCAGGGCGAGACGCGCGTGGCACGGGAGTTCCTGGTGGTGCCGTACAACATCCCGCGTGGGTGCTCGGCCACGTACTTCCCCGAGGCGAACGTGCTGGTGCCGGTGGACAGCCACGCGGAGAAGAGCCGCACGCCCACGTCGAAGTCCATCGTCATCACCGTGGCCCCGAGTCCCGGCGCCGTGGCCGCGCTGCCCGCCGGCACCGCGGATGTCACGAGGCCCGGGTGAGCCTGTCCGTTCCCATGCCGCCGTCGGCTGAAATCGGGTGGCCGGAGTCGCTCCAATCGCTGCATGCGCAGGTGGCCTCGGCGCTGCCCCAGGAGGCCGTGGCCCTGAGCGCCGGCTGGCGCGAGGACTTCGCGCGCTGGGTGCGCGGCGCTTCGTTGGAGGAGCGCACGCGGGCGCAGGCCGCCGCCTGGGAGCGGCTGTCCCCGGGCGAGCGCAGTCCGGGCGAAGTGCTCTTCCTGTTGTCCACGTGCAGCGAACTGCTCTGGCCCTACGCGGAGCCGCCCCCGGGCCTGTTGGGCCAGCTCCTCGCCCGGCAGCGCGAAGCGGTGGCCATGCTCCGTGAGGCCGGGGATGCGGAGGGCGCGGAGCGGATCCAACGGGAGACGGACGCGTCGCTGTCCACCGTCCTCACGCGCTACCTGAAGCGCCATCCGGACGCGTTGCAGGCGCTGGTGCGGGGCGTGCCTTGCACGTTCGATGGCCGCGCGCTGCGTTTCCATGACGCCGTGGATGTGGACCTGAAGCTGGTGCTGGGCGCGGGGCCGAAGTCGGTGGGGCTCCTGGAGCAGCTGCGCGCGCTCCTGCCCGACACGCGCGAGGAGGGGCGCGATCGGCTCGCGGAGTTCATCCGCACGCGCGCCGCGCGCATCCCGTGGCGTGAGGCGCGGGAGGTGCTGGGCGAGCGGCTGTTCGCGCTGGCCACGTCGCCGGACGGTCGCGGCGGCATGCGCGGCTTCCTCGCGTGCTACCCCAACGGGCGCAAGGAGCCGGACTGGTGTTCGCGCGCGGGCCTGCTGCTGGCGCGCACGGTGGAGGTGGGCGGGCCGCCCGCGGTGGTGGAGAACCTGTGCGATCTGCTCACGCTCTTCGACGCGCCCCCGGTGGACGGGCTGCGCGGGGCGCTGGGCGCGCTGGTGCAGAGCGACTTCGAGGCGGCGGCGGACCTGGGCCATGCGCGCTTCGTCCTGGACCACTGCCAGGGCACGATGCGCAAGAACGAGCCCGCGCTGGCGCTCGCGCTCTTGTGGCTGGAGGAGCGGCTGTTCCGCGCGTCCGTGCGGCGGGGCGTGCCGGAGGCCTTCGAGCGGCGCACCCGGGTCCGCGCGCGGCTGGAGTCGCTGCCCGGCTTCGCGCACCTGGTGTGGCTGGCGGAGGAGTGCGCGGAGGTGTGGCCGCGCTTCCGCTCGCCCGCGAGGCCGGGACTCGACGGGCTGGTGGCGTGGCGCGCGGAGGTGGCGCAGCGCATGGGCAAGAAGCCCGTGCTGCGCAAGGCGGCCATCGAGTTCCTCCTGTGGTGCGCGCCGGACGAGGCGTCCTCCGAGGCGGAGCTGGCGGTCATCGCGCTGGTGCGCACCGCCACGGACCGACGGCTGGTGCGCAAGATGCTGGAGCACCCGTCCCCCAAGGCCCGCTTCCGCGCGCGCTCGCTCCAGTCCTGGCTCCAGGCCGGGGCAGGGCAGGGGAAATCTCCGCCGCCGGTGGAGGCCTCCGAGCCCGCGACGCTGACGGCCTCGCTGCGCCACCTGCACGCGACGCGCTCGGTGCCGGTGGGCGGACGCACCTGGCTGCGCGACCGCGACCTGGAGGACCTGCTGGTGGGCGCGGTGGGGCGCGTGGAGGCGGACGTCGCCTCGCGCCATCCGGAGCGCTTCCGCGAGGAGACCGCGGAGCTGGTCGCAGGGCTGCTGGAGGGGCTGCGCGCGGAGCTGGAGCGCATCCAGGCGGACCTGGGTTCGCTGCTGGCCCAGGGGCGCGCCTCCCCGCTGTCCCTGTCCATGACCGTGCACCGCCCGCCGTCCCCCGCGCGTGACGGAGGCGTGGAGGTGGCCTTCGTCGTCTCGGTGGAGCGCGAGGGCTTCGTGCGCACCCGACGGGTCGTCCGGATGCCGGTGGCGAAGCTGGAGCAGCGCGGCGAGGGCCAGTGGCTGCCCGCGTTCCGCCTGGGCCGCGAGCGGCTGGACGCGCTGCTGTCCCGCACCGAGGCCGCCTTCTGCCTCTTCCTGGTGCCCGCCTTCGTGCGCGCCGAGTGCTGGGTGGTTCCGGCGCGGCTGGCCCGGGCCCTGATGGAGACGCAAGGGGCCCTGGCCGGCGTGCCCCGGGAGGCCGCGCAGGGCGTGTCCCGGCCCCTGGCGCAGTGGCTGGTGTACGACGTGCTGGGCCTGTGGGTGGGCGATGAGCGGCCCGACGTGGTGGACGCGGCCCGGGCCGGGGACACCGGCGCGGACTTCGTGGTGGACCTGACCGTGCGCTGACGGCCCGACCTCCGAGGGCGGAAATGCCCCGGGGAAATGTCCGGGAATATCCAGAAGGTCCGGCGTAATGCCTGACGAGGGGTGCTGGAACACCGTCCGGGGCAGGGGCCCCAGGACTGCTGTCCGTCCGTGAAAACGGGATGCATGCCTCCACGCGCGCGGCGTCGCCGTGTCTCCCGGTCGTGAAAGGCATTGGCCATGAAGAGGACACCTTTGCGTTCCGCGTGGGCGCTGTTGGGGCTCGCGCTGACCGCGGGCCTGGGCGCCTGTGGCGAGGGCCAGGAGGAGACGGCGCCGCACCGGCTGCTGTCCGCCCCCACCGGCCCCGTGCTCGCGCAGCAGGAGTCCGCGCTGTCGGACACGCTGGAGCAGTACGCGGCCAAGTGTGACGCGGCCATCGGCGCCACGGTGCCGGACTTCAACTGCGAGCTGGGCACGCTCGTCCCGACGACCAACCACGTCAACGGCAAGTGTGACCGGCCCAACCGGCTCAACCAGCAGTGCGATCCGGGCAGCAAGTTCCGGGTCCTGGTGGACAACGCGGACGTGTCCATCGTCGCGCACTGCCGCAAGCAGAACAACGCGGCCAACTACTACGGCGACATCGCCGTCATCCAGACGAACAAGAAGAACGGCGCCACCTGCTTCTACCAGGCGCTGGGCGTGCTCTACGGCGCGGACGTGAAGGCGCCCTCGAAGGGCACGGGCGCCTGGAGCTGGAAGACGCCCGCGGCCACCGCGGGCATCCGCTGCGTGCGCTGCCATGACAACGGCGCGATGGTGCGCTCGCCCTACCTGACGCAGCTCACCGGGGCGAACAAGCTCCCGGGCGCGGGCGACACCAGCGCCAACCGGGATCAGCCCTACCGCTTCATCGGCGCCGACTTCGCGTCGTGGAAGGCCTACAAGGTGGAGGTCGCCGGCAACGTCTGCCTGGGCTGCCACCGCATGGGCACGAGCAACATGCTGGGCGACGATGACGGCGTGGCGCTGGACCTGGGCATTCGCGCGACGGCGACGTCGGAGGTGGCGAAGAATCCCCACGGGCCCGACTCGCCCATCTGGATGACGCCGGGTGCCACCACCTACAACGCCAGCAACGCGTCCGCCGCGCTGGCCATCCGCAACTGCGCCCTGCGCCGCAACGAAGTCCCGCTGCCCAACACCTCCGCCTGCCGCATCACCCAGTACTCGGACGTGGGCGCGCCGTCCGCGGCCGGGTCCTTCACCGCGGTGTGGGAGCCGAGCACGCAGGGAGAGATCCAGGTCTACGGCTGGACCTACGCGGACTACCGCGAGAAGTATGATCAGCTCTGGTCGCAGGGCTGGCGTCTGCACACGCTGCAGCCGTACGTGGTGGGAACGCAGGTGCTCTACAACGCCGTCTGGCGTCCGAGCACCGAAGGCGAGTCGCAGCTCTATGGCGCCACGTACGCGACCTTCAAGGCGCGCTACGACGAACTGTGGCCGCTGGGTTGGCGCCTGAAGCTGCTCCAGCCGTACGTGGTGAGCGGGCAGACCTACTACACGGCCGTCTGGCGTCCGAGCACGGAGGGTGAGACTCAGGTGTACGGCGTCACGTATGCGTCCTACCGCGCGACGTACGATGCGCTCTGGCCGCAGGGCTGGCGCCTGAAGCTGCTCCAGCCGTACGTGGTGAGCGGGCAGACCTACTACACGGCCGTCTGGCGTCCGAGCACGGAGGGCGAGACGCAGGTGTACGGCGCCACGTACGCGTCCTACCGCGCGACGTACGACGCGCTCTATCCGCAGGGCTGGCGCCTGAAGATGTTGGAGCCCTACGTGGTGAACGGCCAGGTCCTCTACACGGCGGTCTTCAAGCCGAGCACCGCCAGTGAGACCCAGGTCTACGGCTGGGACTCCACCAGCTTCCGCAACCACTACGACACGCTGTGGCCGCAGGGGTGGCGTCTGAAGATCCTGCGCGCCTACTGAGCGGGGTTCGCGGTGAAAGAAGTGGTGCCTGGGGGGAGGAGCGTTTCCTCAATGACGATGTCGAGCGAGGGGTCCGCCGTGTCGCGTTTCCATTGCGAGATGAAGACGGAGCGCAAGGGGGCGCGCGCGCGGTCTCCGGATGAGCGTCCGAAGACCTTCGTGGACGGGGTCCGTTGGCGTCAGGCCCGGGCGCGGGCGGGCAGCGGCGCCAGCGTGGTGTCGCTCTCCGCCCGGTGCGAGCCGCGCGAGGAGGAGGCCGTCCAGGCACCGGTGGAATCGGAATCCCTTCCGGAGCGGGCGGCCTTCGGGGAGCTGGTGGCCCGGTCCGCCGCGGCCCGGGCCAGCTTCGACCGGATGGAGCGTGCGGCCTCCTGCAGCGCCACGGTGCTGCTGGAAGGGGAGACGGGCACGGGGAAGAGCCGCGCCGCGCTCGCCATCCACCGCGCGGGGGCCCGTGCGGAGGCTCCCTTCCTGGTGGTGGACTGCGGCGCGCTCCCGGCGAACCTGCTGGAGAGCGAGCTGTTCGGCCATGAGAAGGGCGCCTTCACCGGCGCCATCCAGCGGCGCGTGGGGGCCTTCGAGGAGGCCGACGGCGGCACCATCTTCCTGGATGAGATTGGAGAGCTGCCCGCGGAGTTGCAGCCCAAGCTGTTGCGCGTGCTGGAGAACCGGGAGATCCGCCGGCTGGGCTCCAACACGCATCAAGCGGTCAACGTGCGCGTCATCGCGGCCACGCACCGCGACCTGCGCGCGGAGGTGCAGGCGGGCCGCTTCCGGGCGGACCTCTACTTCCGGCTCGCGGTGGTGGGCATTCCGATTCCCTCCCTGCGCGAGCGGCCGGAGGACCTCCCACTCATCGCCGAGCGCATCCTCGTCGGGCTGGGCGCCACGCCCGAACAGTTGGCGTCGTTGACCGCGCCGGGCTTCCTCGCGCAGCTCCAGAGGGCCGCGTGGCCGGGCAACGTGCGCGAGCTGCGCAACCACCTGGAGCGCTGCCTCGTCTTCCAGAGCGCGCTGCCGCCCGCGACGTCCGAGTCCGGACTCGCTCCCGTGGCACCGCGCGCGGTGGACGCGTCGGTGACGTACGCCGAGTCCCGGCGCCGCGCGCTGGAGTCCTTCGAGCGCGACTACGTGGAAGCGCTCCTCAAGCTGCACGGAGGCAAGGTGTCCCAGGCCGCCGCCGCCGCGGACATGGACCGCGTGTACCTGTACCGGCTCTTGCGCCGGCACGGTCTGAAGAGTTGATGTCTGGTTTGACTCGGGCGGGTTGAAGTGGACAGTCATTGACTGGATTCTTGGATTGTTGGATTTGTCTCCGCCTGGAGGCATTTCCATGCGCCGCAATCCCTACCGTCTTGTCGCAGGTGCAGTGCTGGGCTGTTGTGCGGGGTTGTCCGTGGGGTGTCAGCCATCGGAGATGCAACAGTCCCGTCCGGTGGACACGCTGAGCCGTCAATCCGTGGTCACCGCCGCGACCCCTGAGACGCTGCCCGCTGGCTTCCTGGCGGACATCGCCACGACCCTGCCTGAGAACCAGTCCGTCCCGGTTCATCATCCGGACTACGTCGCGCCCACCAACAACCCCGACGTCCTGCTCACGGCCACCGCCGACGTCTGGGTGACGTTCGTTTCCGAGGGGGCCACCTTCCGCAACACGCTGGGGTACTTCACCTATCCCGACGGCAGTCCCCCGGCCACGGTGGAAGATGTGCAGAAGGTCGTCATCTTCCCCAATGCCTCGGCGTGGGGCTCCACCGGCGAACTCCACACGGGAGACCGCGTCCACCTGGGCTCGTTCTCCGCCGGGACGCGACTCGGCTTCTTCCTGGTCGCGGATGGCTGGAACGGCGCCCAAATCGACTTCTCCAGGGTGACCTACTACTCCGTGGCCGCGCTCAACCCGGAGGCGGTCGAGGGACAGCGGCGCCACGTGATGAGCGCCTACCACCTGGAAACCCAGCGCCGGGTGCTGGCCTTCGAGGACTACGATCGGGCACACGAGCAGGTGGATGACGACTTCAACGACGTCGTCTTCACCGTTCAGAGCAACCCCGTGACGGGCACGGACCCAGGCGGGCCCACCCTGCCGGAGCTGGAGAAGCCCTGTCCGGAAGCGCCCTCGGCCAGCGTGCATTCCTGCCAGGAATTGCACCAGTACTGCCCGTCGCTGGGCAGCGGCGTCTATTCACTGAACCCCTGTGATACGCAGCCGTCCGTGTATTACTGCGACATGACCACGGCTGGAGGCGGGTGGACGGTGGCGGGCTGGCAGGCGTCCAATGCGAAGACGAGCCTGGGCGTGTCGACGCGCG
Source organism: Myxococcaceae bacterium (assembly GCA_004173515.1). Lineage (GTDB taxonomy): Bacteria > Myxococcota > Myxococcia > Myxococcales > Myxococcaceae > Corallococcus. The sequence goes on from SECN01000131.1 coordinate 11,562, forward strand.
GCACGCCGGGCGGTGAAGACTGGTCGAAGAGCCTGACGTGCGTCAGCTTCAACAACGTGATGGTCTTCAACCGCACGTTTGGGGAGAGCTTCACCCAGTCCTACAATCCTACGATCTGGAGCTACACCCAAACGAACATGGCCCTGGGCGGAGCGGGAACCGCGTTCAAGCAAGGCGTTTATGGGCCGGCCGATTCCCAGATCATGATGGGGTGTGTCAATTACAGTTATTACGGAGGGGTCTACACGGAATACGCTTGTGACAATGACAACCAGCGGGGGGCGCGGGGGCACCTTGCTGACTACGCGGGCGAGTACTGCGCCGGTGCCCGGCTCGACTACACCTGGGCCTGGAGTGATGGAACCACCTGCAAGTACCGCGGCGTCCCCTACACCTGGGGTTTCGCGATCCGCTGAACCCGCGAGGTCTACGAGGCAGGGAGGACCGGTCCGGGAGTCCAGCGGGTCGGAATCCCCTGACTTTTCTCGCGCGGGAGGAGGTCGGCTGGCGGAGAATCCCGCCCATGTCCGCCACCATCTTCGACCTGCACACGCTCCCCGCGATGCCCGCCGCGCTGCTTCGCGCGGCCTTCACCCGCAGGAGCGGGCGCGGGACGGCCCTGCCGGAGATGACGCTGCGGGCACACGGCTGCCGTGCCTCACCGGAGCTGCTCGAGCGCTACCGGGCCGCGTGCGGCTTCGACGCCGACGGCTTCCTGCCGGTGACGTACCCTCAGGTGCTCGCGACGCCGCTGCACCTGGGCCTGCTGGGCCTGCCCGACTTCCCGTACCCCGTGCTGGGCACCGTGCACGTGCGCAACCAGATCCAGCAGCACCACCGCATCGCGGACGCCGCCCCGCTCACCGTGTCCTGTCGCTTCGACGGACAGCGCGAAGTGCCCGCGGGCCAGGAGTTCGACCTGCACACGCGTGTCGAAGCGGAGGAGAGCGGCGAGCTGCTCTGGCAGGCCGTGACGACCATGCTGCGCCGGCACGGAGCTCGGAAGGACAAGGACGCGGGGCGCAAGGACCGCCCGCCCGACGACGCCCGGTTCGCCGCGAGCCGCCCTTCCTCCTGGACCGTTCCCGCCGACACCGGCCGCCGCTACGCGCGAGCCTCCGGCGACTTCAACCCCATCCACCTCACGGCGCTCACGGCGCGGCCCTTCGGCTTCCCACGAGCCATCGCGCACGGCATGTGGACGCTCGCGCGCTGCGTGGCGGAGCTGGGCGAAGCGGCCCATCCGGACGCGCTCCGCCTGGACTGTGATTTCAAGAAGCCCCTGCTGCTACCCGCCCGCGTGATGTTCCAGACGGCCCGCGAGTCCAGCGGCGTGGCGTTCCGGGTGCTGTCGGAGGAGGGGAAGCCGCACCTGCTCGGCCAGCTGGGCTGAAGCCCGGGCGGCCTGCCGTCGGGCCGCAGGGCGGCCGGCCTACCCTCAGTCGCTGAGTTCCGGCAGGTCCGGCAGGCTGTCCGGGTCCAGCTTCATCATGGCGCACAGACGGCTCAACGTCGGGATGGTGGGCACCATCACGCCGCGCTCGACTCGGGCCAGGACTTCCACCCCCAGCTCCAGATGTTCGGCGACTTCCTCCATGGAGAGCCCCGCCTGCTGCCGCGCCGTCTTCAGCGCCGCGCCAAGCGCTTCGGCCCGCTCTCTCCGACTCTGTGTCATCCCCCGAGCATGGCGCCATCCGGCCCTGCCGTCACTTGAATCCCACACGCACCGCTTCCGAACGGTGGCCCGCCCAGGGACCTGTCCTCCCCGGCGTGAAGTCCCCAACAGCACGCCACCCCCGTGGTCCCGCTGGACCGCCCCCATCCCGGCGCCCTGCCCAGGCTGGGGCGCCTGATCCAGGGGGCCGGGGCCCGGAACGGGGGGCTTCGGGCTGTTTCGCGGGAAGAGCGGAGCGGGGTGGACGCCCGTCCGGGCCGTGCGCACGCTGCCCTGGGGAGGGCCCTGCGGCATTGGCGCCGGTCGGGGCCTGTGTTAGGCCGCCGCTCCCTGCCCCGGGTCCCTGGGACACCTATCGAGGAGAAGTGAATGACCCGTCGTCACGTGCGAGTCGTCGGCGCGATGCTCCAGAACGAGATGGGTCGCTACCTCATCACCCAGCGGCCCCCCAAGGCCTCCCTGCCCCTGCTGTGGGAGTTTCCCGGCGGCCGGGTGGAGGAGGGGGAGGACGACGCGACCGCGCTCGCCCGCGAACTCCATGAGGAGATGGGCGTCCGCATCGTGGTGCTGGAGCAGGTGATGCACACCCACCACGAGTACCCCACCTACGACATCGACTTCCGCGTGTTCCGCTGCCAGTTGGGGCCCGTCGAGTCGCGGATCCACCACCTGCGCGTGCATGACCACCGCTGGGTGACGCTGGAGGAGATGGGGCAGTACCGCTTCCCCGACGCGGACGCCAAGACGCTGGCCCGGCTGCTGGACCTGGACCACTGACCGTGGGCCCCTCCTCGCGCCTGTTCGCCGTCGCGGGCCTCCTGCTGGCGTCCGCCTGCTCCAGCTCCCGCCCCGCTCCTTCCGCCGCCAACGCCCCGGCCGCGGGCATCCACCAGGTGCCCGCCACGGACATGGAAGGCTGCGTGCTCTACACGGAGGGCCGCAAGACGGGCACCGTGCCCCGGCAGGTCCCGGAGCTGTCCGGCCTGGCCGCCAGCCAGCGCCACCCCGGCATCTTCTGGGGACACAACGACTCCAACAACGCCTTCGAGCTGTTCGCCCTGGATGAGACGGGCGCGGTGAAGGCCACGCTGACGCTCACCGGCGCGGATCCGCGCGACATCGAGGACGTCGCGGTGGGGCCCTGCGAGCCGGGGCAGAAGGCCACCTGCGTCTTCCTGGCGGACACCGGCGACAACTTCGAGCGCCGCAAGGAAGTGCGCCTCTTCCGCGTGGCGGAGCCGGAGGCCATCGCGGACGCCTCGCTCCCGGTGGAGGCGCTGCCCTTCACCTATGTGGATGGCCCGCACAACACCGAGTCGCTGATCATCGATCCGCGCTCCGGCCGCATGGCGGTGCTGACGAAGACGCGCGCGTCGCTGGGCGACCTGTACGCGGTGGAGGGGCTCAAGCCCGGTGGCTCCGGCAAGGCCACGAAGCTGGGCACCCTGCGCGTGCCGGAGGACGTGGACCGGCTGTCCACCGGCGCCTCACTGCACCCGTCCGGCGAGCGCCTGCTGGTGCGCACGTACACGCGCGTCTGGGAGGTCCGCAAGCCGGGGGCGAAGCGCCTGGAGGACCTGCTCAACGCCCAGGTGGTGGAGGTGCCCGGCGCGAGCCAGGCCCAGGCGGAGGCCATTGCCTTCCTCCCGGACGGGCGTGGCTACCTGCTGGGCAGTGAGTTCACGGGGGAGCCCCTGGTCCGCGTGGATTGCCGCTGAGCCAACACTTCGGCGCGCCTCAGTCATCATCCTGTCACGACCTGCGGTTGACGGCTTGGCGGGGGTGACCATCTTTGGCCGGCTAAGGGAACCGTCACACGACATGTCGTCTGTGTGTACGGGGGAGGGGGAGGGCGAGCGTGCCGACGATGAAGCCACAGGACCTGCCGCCGGGGATGGGCCCGCGCGGAAAGAAGAGCGACAAGCCAGCACCCACGAAAGGTGGGTTCAAGTTCGGCTCACCACTGGGCTACATCCTCCTGCTCGTCCTGGGGTTCCTGCTGTTCCGGAACGTGTTTCAGGACGCGGGTGTTCGCCGGGTGTCGTACAGCCAACTGCGCGACGCGGTGGAGAACGAGCGGGGCACGCTGCGCAGCGAGCCCAGCGCCCTGCCGTGGATGGCGTACCGCGTCCCCGGTGACGAGGGGCTGGTTCCGCTGCTGGAGCAGAAGGGCATCCAGTTCGAGGCGGTGCCGCAGTCGAGCTTCAGCGAGGTGTTGTGGATCTGGCTCATCCCCATGGGACTGCTGATCCTCTTCTGGAGCTTCATGATGCGCCGGATGTCCGGCGGCATGGGCCAGGGGCCGCAGAGCGTCATGAGCTTCGGCAAGACGCGCGCGAAGGTCCAGGCGGAGAACGACACCGGCGTGGGCTTCAAGGACGTGGCCGGCGTCGACGAGGCCGTGGACGAGCTGCGCGAGATCGTCGAGTTCCTCAAGACGCCGGAGAAGTTCCGCCGTCTGGGAGGGCGCATCCCCAAGGGTGTGTTGCTCGTCGGCCCTCCGGGCACGGGCAAGACGCTGCTGGCGCGGGCTGTCGCCGGTGAAGCGGGCGTGCCGTTCTTCAACCTCTCCGGTTCGGAGTTCGTGGAGATGTTCGTGGGCGTGGGCGCGGCGCGTGTCCGCGACCTCTTCGCCCAGGCCACCGCCAAGGCGCCGTGCATCATCTTCATCGACGAGCTGGACGCCATCGGCAAGAGCCGCAACTCGGGCGTGGCCGGCGGCCACGACGAGCGTGAGCAGACGCTGAACCAACTGCTCGCGGAGATGGACGGCTTCGACAGCCGCGCGGGCCTCATCATCCTGGCGGCGACCAACCGTCCGGAGATTCTGGACAGCGCGCTGATGCGCCCGGGCCGCTTCGACCGGCAGGTGCTGGTGGACCGCCCGGACAAGCGCGGCCGTGAGCAGGTGCTGGAGATCCACGCCAAGGGGGTGAAGCTGGGCACCGACGTGGACCTGAAGCAGATCGCCTCCCGCACGCCGGGCTTCGCCGGCGCGGACCTGGCCAACGTGGTCAACGAAGCGGCGCTGCTGGCCGCGCGCAAGAACCGCGACGCGGTGATGCGGGCGGACTTCGAGGAGGCCATCGAGCGCGTGGTGGCGGGCCTGGAGAAGAAGAACCGCCGCATGAACGAGCGCGAGAAGGAGATCGTCGCGCACCACGAGGCGGGCCACGCGGTGGTGGGCTGGATGCTGCCGTACGCCGAACGGGTGACGAAGGTGTCCATCATCCCGCGAGGCCTGGCGGCGCTGGGCTACACCATGTCGCTGCCCCTGGAAGACCGCTACCTCATGTCCGTGGACGAGCTGCGCGACAAGATGGCGGGGATGATGGGCGGCCGGGCCGCGGAGGAGCTCTTCATCGGCGAGGTGTCCACGGGCGCCTCCAACGACATCAAGCAGGCGACGGAGATCGCCAAGATGATGGTCCGCGACTACGGCATGAGCAGCCTGGGTCCGGTGGCGCTGAGCGGTGAGCAGGGACCGGGTTTCCTCAGGAGCGCGGGCATGCCGGAGTCGCGCAGCTACTCCGAACAGACGGCGCGGATGATCGACGACGAGGTCCGCAAGATGGTCTCCGAGGCGCTCGACCGCGCCCGCGAGGTCCTCAGCATGAACCGCGACAAGGTGGAGGCCCTGGCCGCACGGCTCCTGGCGACGGAGGTCATCGAGGAGGAAGCGATGACGGCCATCCTGGGGCCCAAGGTGCTGGCGCAGCGGGGCCTGTTGCATCCGGAGGCGCGCACGGTGATCTCCGCGCACCCGGTGGGAGGCAACGACGCGGAACCCGTCGTGCCGCCCACGCAGCACACGCAGGGCAAGTACGACTCCTGAGTGCTTGCCTGCCCCCCGGGCAGACCTTCGCCCACCGGATCCACCGCCAGCCTGCGGTGGCCGGTGGGCGAAATTACTTTTGGCAGACAAGGAGGCGTCGCCGTGGAGAACCGCATTGGGAAGAGCTACGTCGCGCGGAAGTCGTTGTTCGCCAAGGGCCTCAAGGACGGCCGGCTCACGGTGCAGGAAATCGAGGAGGCGCTGCCTCCGGGGACGCTGACGGCCGCCGAGCGGTGGCTCCTCTACTACTCGCTCCGGGCCGCGCAGGTGGAGATCATCGACGAGGTGACGGGGCAGGTGGATCACGGCTTCATGGCCGAGGCCCCACCCGCGGCCCCCTCCAACCACTAGCCGCGTTGACAGGGCGGCTGTCGCGGTTAGGTTCGCGCCGCGTATTCAGGTCCGCTCTTTCAACCCCCTGGTGCAGGTTCGACAATGGACGGCAAGCCCCGCAGCGACGAGACCCCGGAGACGCAGTCCCCCGCCAACGAGGCGGGGGAGGCTTCTTCGACCGAGATTCCGGAGGACCGCGAAGCCACATCGGAGGGCGAGGTGACGCGGCTCCAGACGGAACTGGAGGCGGCCCACCGCCGGGTGAACGAGCTGGCCCGGGCCTACCAGGACCTCAACAAGGACCGCGAGGAGTTCAAGCAGCGGCTGACGCGCGAGCGCGAGCGGATGATCGACGTGGAGCGCGGCAACGTCGCCGGCACGCTCCTGGAGGCCATCGACGAGCTGGACCTGGCGCTGGCCTCCAGCCAGCAGGACGCCTCGCCGCTGGCCCAGGGCGTGCGGATGATCCGCGACAGCCTGCTCGCCAAGGCGCAGGCCACCGGCATCGAGCGCATCCAGATGGTGGGCCGTCCCTATGATCCCAATGTCGCCGAGGCGGTGGACATGGAGATCACCCCCGTGCAGGACGACGACCAGAAGGTCGTGGCCGAGTTCCGCGCGGGCTACCGCCTGAAGGACCGCATCATCCGCCCGGCCCGGGTGAAGGTCGCCCGGTACGTGGCCCCGGCCCAGGCCTGAAGGGGTCTGCGCCGCTTCGGCGAAACCCTGGTGAGGTTCTGGCGCCGCTTCTTCTGACGCTCCTGGCGAAGCTCCCGGGGGCTTCCCCCCTTCCTGGCCCCCTTGAGCGCCGGGAAGGGTGGAGCCGGACGGTCTGTTGAGGCCTGACGCCATGGCCCGCCGTGTAAGCTGCCGCCCCGTGTCCGTCCGACTGTTCCCCCTTCTTGTCGCGTTGACGCTCGCCCCGGTGGCCCAGGCCGCCGAGGATCCGCTCCTGCCCTGGCTCCAGGCCCGGGTGCGCGAGCACACCGCCTGGTTCGCCGCCCCGTCATCCCCGTCGCCCGCGTCCGAGGGCACGGCCGGTGGGGCCGCCCTGTGGCGCGAGCGCCCGGCCGGGAGCGCGGGCCTCCCGAACTTCGTGCCCCCCACGTCGCTGGCGCCGCTCATCCGCGCGGTGGAGGCGGGCGTGGTGAACATCACCACCGTGGGCCCCGGAGCGCTGCCGGGCGCGGTGAAGCGCTCCACCGGCTCCGGCTTCGTGCTGACGGCGGACGGGCTGGTCGTCACCAACAACCACGTGGTGGCCAACGCGCAGGGCCCGGCGGTGAACCCGCAGGGCTCCGGCGTCACCCCGGACAAGGGCGGCCCGCGCGAGGTGCCCCTCCAGCAGGTGTCGGTGCGGCTGGCGGATGGCCGCGAGTTCCCCGCGGAGGTGGTGGGCCGCGACGCGTCCACGGACGTGGCGCTGCTGCGGCTGAGCGGCGCCGGGCTGGGGAGCCTGCCGGCGGTGTACCTGGGGGACTCGGACGTGCTGGAGGTGGGCGACTGGGTGGTGGCCATCGGCAACCCGTTCGGCCTGGACCACTCGGTGGCGCACGGGATGATTTCGGCGAAGGAGCGCGTGCTGGGCGTGGGCCAGTTCGACGACTTCATCCAGACGGACGCGCTCATCAACCCCGGCAACTCCGGCGGCCCGCTCTTCAACATGCGCGGCGAGGTGATTGGCGTGAACACCGCCATCATCAGCGAGGGCCAGGGCATCGGCTTCGCGGTGCCCATCAACCTGGTGAAGGACCTGCTGCCCAACCTGCGCGAGAACGGCAAGCTGGAGCGCGGGTGGCTGGGCGTCGTCATCAACGAGGACGGCGAGGCCTCCGCCACCACGGCGCCCGTGGTGAAGGACGTCTACCGGGGCAGCCCCGCCGCCGCCGCGAACATCCGTCCCGGGGACCGGCTGGTGGCGGTGAACGGACGGCCCATTGGCAGCTACCTGCAACTGCTGCGCAAGGTGGCCCTACTGGCGCCGGGCACGGAGGCGAAGCTGACGCTGCTGCGCGAGGGCGGCACGCAGGAGGTCGCGGTGCGACTGGTGGCGCGCCCGGCGCAGGAGGCCACCGAGGGCCTGGCCAAACGGGCCGGCAGCAGCGTGAACGACCTGGGGCTCGTGCTCCGGGATTTGACGCCGGAGGTGGCCGCGCCCCTGGGCTACGAGGCCTTCCTGGGCGCGCTCGTCTCCGGCGTCGTCCCGCGCAGCCCGGCGGAGCAGTCCGGCCTGCGCGCCGGCGACGTCGTCACCGAGGTGAACCGTCGCCGGGTGAAGGATGCCGCCGGGGTGAAGGCCGCCCTGGAGCGGGGCAGCGCGGGGGCCAGCATCCTCTTGCGCGTCCAGCGGGGCGACGCGCTCCAGTACATCGCCATCGCCCGCTGAACCCCGGGGCCTCAAGGCTCCGGCGGCCTGCTACTTCGCGGCGGCGTCCTTGCCGTTGAGCCACAGGCCCATGTGTCCGCCGCTGCGGCCCTCGGTGAGGAGCACCGCCTCCACGCGGGCGTTGACGCCGAAAATCTTCCCGCCGCCCTTCTTGGGCAGCGTCCACACGCTCTGCGGCGTGAAGACGACCTGCGCGCGCACGGCCCGCGTGGAGAACAGGCGGCTGAAGACGCCGCCATTCCACCCGTTGGGCGCCGTGCCGCTCACCGTGAGGTAGTTCATCAGCGGGTTGCCCTGGGCGTCCGTCTTCTTCGGCGCACCGTGGGTGAGCGCGTACTTCCCGCCCCCGAAGAACGGCGTGATGTTGATGGTGTAGTCGTTGTTGCCGGGGTTGTAGTCGCCCGCGGACAGCATGGTGGCGTCGTCCTCGGTGATGATCATGTAGAGGCGCTTGCCCGTGTACTTCTTGCGGAACGCCTCCGCGTTGGCCTTGCACTGCGGGTCCACGAAGGCCCCGTCGCACTCGCCCACGTACTTCTCCAGGAAGGCCCCCAGCGCCCCCAGGGGCTCGGACTCGTCGCGCAGCTTCGCGAAGCGCGAGTCCACGTCGGCCAGGGCGAGCGTGGGCACAAGGAGGGCAAAGGCGGCGGCCAGGAAGCGATTCACGGGCGGGAACTCCCAAGAAGAAGGGGATGGAGACGCCCGGGATGCTGCCACTTCCGGACGCGCCGGGGGCAGGGCTTTCCCATGGGTGGGGCTTGGTGGGGTGGGGTGGATGTAGGTAGATAAGTTGCCTACATGTAGCCACCATGTAGTTTGTCCCTGTCACCCCCTGTTTCGGAGGCCATCCCCGCCATGAACACCCAGCCGCAGGAACGTCGTAACCACCTCCGATTCGACAAGATCTTCACCGTGTACCTGTCCACGCAGGACGGGATGATGCGGGGCATCGGCCGCAACATCAGCGCGCGGGGCATGTTCATCGAGGTGCGCGACTCGCTGGGGCTGGGCGAGAAGCTGAAGGTGACGTTCGCGGGCGAGGACGGCACGGAGATGACGTGCCTGTGCGAGGTGCGCTACCAGGTGGCGCTGGCCTTCGGGCGCAAGGACGGGCGTCAGGGCAACAGCCGCGGCGTGGGCCTGCGCATCGTGGCGTACGAGACGATGGACGACGCGCCCCTGCTGCTGGTGGACCGCGAGCGGGTGATGCACTGAAAAACCGAGGGGCACGGCCCTTCCCCTTGTGAAGAGGGAAGACACCGTGCCCCGGGCGTGGGACTCGAAGCGGCTGTGACGCGGGTGCCTACTGCGAGAAGCCTTCGAGCAGGTAGTGGGCCTCGATGCGCTTGAGCGCGAGGATCATCGCGGCGCAGCGGCTGTCCACGTTCTTGCCGATGCAGTACGGGCGGCTGTCGTGCATCTCCGTCTTGCGCGGCTGGTTGCGCGAGATGTCGCGGATGATGCGGTAGTTGCGCTTCATGGCGCGCTCGAGGCGCTGATCAACCTCCGCCTCGCTCCAGCGCTCCATGCGCTTGTTCTGGATCCACTCGTAGTAGCTGACCGTCACGCCGCCGGCGTTGGCGATGATGTCCGGGATGAGCTCGATGCCGCGCTTCTGCAGGACGCGGTCGGCTTCCGGGGTGGTGGGGCCGTTGGCGCCCTCCGCGATGAGCTTCACCTTGAGGCGCTCGGCGACCTCGGCGGTGATTTCGCCACCCAGGGCGGCGGGGACGAGGATGTCCGCCTGCACGTCCCAGAGGTCCTTCTTCTCGATGCGCTGGGCGCCGGGGAACCCGATGACGGAGCGCTTGAGGTTCTTGGGATCCTGCACGTAGGCGGCCAGCGCGTTCACGTCGATGCCGTCGCCGTTGAAGATGGAGCCGTCGGCGTCGTTCACCGCGAGCAGGCGCGCGCCCATGTTGCCCAGGATGATGGCGGCGTGGCTGCCCACGTTGCCAAAGCCCTGGAGGACGAACGTCTTGCCCTTCACGCTCTCGCCGCGGTCGGCGTAGTAGTCCTCGATGCAGAACGCGACGCCCTGGCCGGTGGCCTTGCCGCGGCCTTCGGAACCGCCGATGCGCACGTCCTTGCCGGTGACGATGCCGCGCAGGTTGTGGCGCTCGCGCTCACCGTCGGAGAACTGGCGGTAGAGCAGCGCCATGATCTCCGGGTTGGTGCCCACGTCCGGCGCCGGGATGTCGATGTTCGGCCCGATGAGGCTCTTGAGCCGGTACATGAAGCGCAGGGTGATGGCTTCGATCTCCTCGCGGCCGTACTCGCGGGGATCCAGCTGGATGCCGCCCTTGCCGCCGCCGAAGGGAACCTCCGCGATGGCGGTCTTCCAGGTCATCTCCGCGGCGAGCGCCTTGAAGAGGTCCAGGGACACCTCGCGGTGGTAGCGCAGGCCGCCCTTGTAGGGGCCGCGCGCCTGGTTGTGCTGGACGCGGTAGGCCTTGAAGCGCTGCGACTCACCGGGGACCAGCTGGTAGACGAGCCCGTCCGGCAGGCGCAGGTGGCCGTGGCGGATGGCGACGTCGGAGCCCAGCAGGGCGCGGCCGTTGAGGATGATGTTGCCGTTGGCCAGGCGCTCCAGGCCCTCGGGGTTGCGCACCTGGGTGACGGACAGGTCGGCGAAGGACTTGGCCTCCTCGGGGATGAGGGGGACGAGCCGGTCCTTGAGCTTCGCGGTGACGTAGAAGATGTGCTCGTAGTCAGGCTCTTCGAGCTCCAGACGCACGCGCTTGTCCAGGCCGATGAGATCCGCCGCGAAGTGGAAGATCTCCATCGCCTCCGTGTAGATGGTGCGCTTGGGCGTAGGGGCCGGGGCGCGCATGAAAGTCTCTTCGCTGGCCATGATGGAATGTGCTCCTTGAGGGCCCACCCGGAATGGGGGCCGCAGGGGAAAGCGGGGCCCTTATGTGCACAGGCTCCACAGGGGGTCAACCGCTGCGGAGTTCGTCAATTCTCCAAATAGTGGAGAAAAGACGCGCACTTAGCCGACGCGGTGTGTCACCCTGCCGGATGCGCCGTGTCATGGATGTCAGGGCTTCTGGATGGAAGAAGCGGCGGTGCAATCAGGCGGTGCGGTGGGGGTGGAGATTCTGCTTGCTGGGGCCGGAACCGGATGGTACTTACGCGCCGCTTTCAGCCGTCGCGCCGACATAGCTCAGTTGGTAGAGCAACTGATTCGTAATCAGTAGGTCTCCGGTTCAAATCCGGATGTCGGCTCCAAAAGAAGAAGGCCGGTTGTGCCTGCTCTGGGCGTGGGTCGGGTGCGGTGGGGCGGCGCGCGTCATCCGGATCGACACGGGGTCGGGTGCTCCGCCCGTCGTCCACGTTCCCCGTTCTGAACGGGGTGCGGGACCCATCACGCTGGACGATGACGAAGTGCGGGTCGCCGTGGCGCGGTGGGCCCGGACCCTTGAACTGTCTTCGCATCCGCAGGAGGCGGCCCGCCGTCTGTTCGAGGTGGACTCCCGGAGCGGGTCGTTCCTCTTCGATGTGCGGAGTCGGCGGATGATCCCGCTCGGCCCGGGGGAGCATCTGACGGCCGAGGTGTCCCAGGCGGACGCGGAGCTTTCGCGTGCGTACCTGCGCTGGTGCGCGCGGACCGGGCGCACGGGAGACTGTCTGGGGTTGTTGAAGGAGGGGCCGGCCCTCTCCGGGGATGCGCGCTTCACGCTGGCCATGGCCCTGGCGAAGGGGGCGGTGCTGGATGCTCTCTGGGAGGCCGTCAAGGACACCGCCCACCCGGAGGCGCTGATGCAGGCGGCGTTGTGGACGGCGGCGACCTACGCGCTGCTCTGGGCCGTTCCCGAGCCCATGACGAAGGGCGTGGCGGCGGTGCTCACGGCGGGAGTCATCCTCTATGTGGGAATCGATACGTTCTGGGGGCTGGTCCAGGGCTTCCGACGCCTGATGGTCGAGTCCGACCGGGCGGTGACGTTCGATGAGCTGCGCGATGCCGGGGAGCGCTTCGGGAAGGTGATGGGCCGTGATGCGGCGCGGGCGTTCGTGCTGCTGGCGACCGCGGCCATCGGAAGCACGGGCGCGACGCTGGGGGCGAGGTTTCCGGGCTTGCCTGGGGCTGTCCAGGCAGCGGCGGGGGCCGAAGCACGGATGGGGGGTGGAGTTCGCGGCGGTCATGGTCGC
>SECN01000601.1 GCA_004173515.1 Myxococcaceae bacterium
GCAGTGGGAACGGCGGCGGCCACGGCGGTGGCGGTCACCGCTGAGGACGTGAGCACGGCGGCGGCCCGGGTGGTGGCCTCCGCCGAGCAGTCCCGGTGGGCTTGGGTCAGACCTCGACCTGGCCCATCAACCACGCTTCCAGTTCACCCAGCTCCCGCTCCTGCGCAGGATGGCGGGAGCGGGCCTCGGCGACGGCCTGCTGCATCCCGTTGCGGCTGTGCGGCTTGCCGACCAGCGCCGCCTGAAGGTCCTGCACCAGGTCCGGGTAGAGCGCATCCGAGAAGACCTGCGCGCGCGTGACGTGTCCGTTCTCCGCGTCGACGTGGACCTCGAAGAAGCCCCAGGACAGGTACTCCACCATCTGGTGGCTGAAGCGGGGCGCGTTGCCGAAGCGCCAGTCCCACGACGCGTAGTGGTCGAACGTGCGCTTGAGCGACGGCTGGCTTTCGAGGAACGACGGCTCCAGCAACTCCGGCTCCGCCGTCGCCCCGTGGAAGTCGCAGAACGCGCCAATCATCGCCTTCACCAGCGCTTCATGGGACGCGTCCGGCTGGACGTCGCGGATGTTCATGACGCGCGAGCGCACCGACGCGCTGCCCTTGGACTCCAGCTTCTTCGGGTGCGGCGTGAGGTAGTTGGACAGCCGCGTGAGGTCCGCGCCGATGAGGAACGTGCCGTGGTGGAAGGCGCGGTCCTTCGTCTCGCGGTACGCGCTGCCGCTGATCTTCCGGGGCCCGTCCTCCAGCGGAATCACCAGGTCGTTGCGTCCGGAGGCCTGCGCCTTCACGCCCATGCGCGACAGCGCGTCCAGGAGGATCGTGATGTTGGCCGTCTTGTTGTAGCCCTCCTTGGCGGACAAGAAGGTGAAGCAGGTGTTGCCCAGGTCGTGGAACACCGCGCCGCCGCCGCTGGTGCGCCGCGCGAGGAAGACCTTGTCCTCCGCCATGCGCGTGAGGTTGCACTCGGACCAGGGGTTCTGGTTGCGCCCGATGACGACCGTGTTGTCGTTGCGCCACAGGAAGAGCGTCTGCGCGCTGGGGTCCAGCTCGCGGAAGATCCAGTCCTCGGTCGCGAGGTTGAACCAGGGGTTGTACGTCTCCGACAGGAGGATGCGGACGCGCGGTGCTTGAGACATGGGCGCGGAGCATAACCCTGGGAGCGCCGTCCTCCAGGGGACATCCGCCAGGGCCCGGGGACGATGGCCCGCCGGGGCGCGGACCCGGACACTCTGCTCCAGTCGGGGTGCGCGGGCGGGATGCGCACCAGGAGGGCCGACCATGCGCGGAGCGTATTCCCTGTCACGTCCCCGAGCGGACGGACCGGTGGTGCTTTGGGGTGGAGCACTGCCGTCTGGAAGCCTCAAGTACCTGACCTTCGCGCGCTATCTGGCCGCGCTGCCGCCGGGCTCGCGCGGTCTGGTGGAGCTGTCCGGCGCGTCCAGCGCGCTGGCGCTGGACGTCCTGGGCCGCGAGCGGGGCCTGCCCACGGTGGCGCTGACGGACGCGGCGGGCGCGGCGTACCTGCGGGCCCACGGCTTCCAGGGGCAGGTGCGCCACGCGGACTCCATCGCGAAGCTGTGGGAGCACGCGCTGGCGTACGAGCGCGAGGGCTGGTGCTGGCCCCGCCAGCTGTCCAACACCACGCTGGTGGCGTGCGTGGAGTCCTGGGCGTCCGCGCTGAGGGCGCACGTGCGCGAGCGCTTTCCGAGGGTGCGGCGGGTGGTGTGCGGCTTCGGCACGGGCGCGACGCTGGTGGGCCTGACGCGCGTCTTCTCCACCGGGGGCTTCACCGTCACCGGCCTGCAACCCGCGCCGGGCCATCCGCTGCCGGGCTGGCGCACGTGGGCCCATCAGAACCTGGGCCCGGAGGACCTGTTCTTCGCGCACCATCAGCGCATCGCGCTGGACACGGCGACCCCCGCGCCCGACGGCTTCACCGCGCTCATGGACTGGGCCCGCGCACAGCCCCGGCCGGAAGAGGTGCTGGTCATCGCGCACAACGCCCGTGAGCAGGTGTCCGCCTCCGCCTCCGTCTTCGCCGCCAGCGCGCAGGCCTGAGCGGGGCTACCCGTGCAGCGCGCGGAGCCGGGCCTCCACCGCGACCACCCCTTCGCGCGGGAAGGCGGGCACGTGGGCCAGCTCGCGCGCGCCGAGCTGGAGCAGCGCCCGCGCGAGCCCCGGCGAGTCCCCCTGCTGGGCGCGGGCCAGCTCCCGTCCCAGTGACGGATACACCCGCTCCATGCGCCGCAGCGGATCCAACCCGTCCAGCACCGAAGCCTCCGGCGCGGGGACGTGGCGGGCGACGAGCACGCAGAACAAGCGCACCGCATCGTCGAGCCGCGACCGTCCGCTGAGCACCTCGCCGCGCGCATGGCGTCCCAGGCCCACCAGCACCTGCGTGAGCCATTGCCCGAACAACCACGCATCGTCAGACGCCGTCCGCTGGAGTTCCTCCGCGGTGGCGCGTGCTCGCGCCTCCATCCGCGCGGCCACCTCACCCCGGTCCAACAACACGCGGTAGCGGTTGACGCGGGCCCAGGACAACTCCTCCAGATCAAACACCGCGAACTCCAACAGGTGCCCATCGCGGTACACGACCTTCACCCCGTGCGCCGTCTCACGGAAGGCATGTGAAACCTCCTCCGCTCGAGGCAGCCAGCCGCGCTCCTGTCTCAATGTTTCAGCGTGTCCTGGCTCCGAAATCACGAAGAAGTCATGGTCGCTGAAGTCATCCGGCAGGTAGTCCCGCGCCGCCATCGAACCCAGTGCCACGAGCCCCCGGAAACGACCGTCCGCGTCAGCCCTGCGCGTCAACTCCGTGGTGAAGGCCTGATAGGCGGCGGCGTCCATGGTGCGCTCCTCGGGAAGGCCGCCCCATCATGCCAGCTCAACGCAGGGCGTTGTGTTGTTGATGCGACGCGTTGGATTTTCATGCCGCAACGCGTCCTGGGTTGTGGTGCGGTGCGTCGCAGGGGAAAAGTGGACAACCCCCGGCGTCTGTCTTGACCCGGATCTGACTTGCTTTGCGGTTAAATCAGGGGCTGGCTTGCTTTTTATCAGTGTCTCGCTTTATGGGCTGATTCGCGGGTCAATCCCTCTGACCGGCCCGCCCTCCCATCAGGAGCCTGTATGCGAAACGCTGTCCGGACCCTCGTTCTGACCGTCGCAGTTCTTGCCCTCTGGGCGCAGCCTGCCCGCGCCGCGGATACGTACACGCAGACGAAGTACCCCATCGTGCTCGCGCACGGCATGGCGGGTTTTGACTCGTTGTTTGGCGTGCTCGACTACTTCTACGGCATCGAATCCAACCTGACGTCGGGCGGCGCGAAGGTCTACATCACGCACGTTCCGCAGTTCAACACGAGCGAGGCGCGCGGTGAGGCGCTGCTCGCGCAGGTGCAGAACGTGCTCGCGCGCTCCGGCGCGAAGAAGGTGAACCTCATCGGTCACAGCCACGGCGGCCTGGACGTGCGCTACGTGGCGGCCGTGCGGCCGGACCTGGTCGCGTCGGTGACGACGGTGGGCACGCCGCACAAGGGCGCGGACCTGGC
>SECN01000132.1 GCA_004173515.1 Myxococcaceae bacterium
CGCAGCGTCTTGCGGTCGCGCTTGAAGTCGTTGCCGTTCTCGCCCAGCTCAATCTCCAGCGGCGCGGCGTTGCCGAAGTACAGCTCCTGCGCGAGGCCGAAGCCGATGATGTTCTTGCCCGCCAGCGTCTGGGAGTGGCCCACGGGGAAGCCGTTGAGGGTGGGGTTCTGCAAGTCCTGGAGGCCGGGGAACACCCAGCCGCCGGTGCCCGAGGAGGCCGCGTCGCGCAGGCTGGAGAGGTGCATCATCGTCGTGGACGTCATGAAGTAGAACGGGTTGGCGCCCTCCAACGGGATGTTGGCCTCCATGACGTCGGCCACCATGGCCTTCAGGTCCGCCACCTTCTGCTCGATGGTGGTGCCGCTGATGGCCTTCTTCGTGATGCCCGTCGTGTTCAGGATGCCGGTGGGCGTCTTGGGGCCCTTGCCCACGAGGCCCGCCTGGTCGAAGGCCAGACCCATGGCGCGGCCGACGTCGGCGGCGAGCTGCTCGGCGGAGCGCAGGCTGCCCTTGCGCATGAGCCCGTTGCTGATGCGGATGGTGCCCATCGCCTTGTAGGCGCCAAGGATGAGGTCGCCCGTGTCCAGGTCGGACTCGCTTCCCTCCTCGTCTTCTCCCTCCCACTGCACCTGCACACCCTGGTTGATGACGCCGATGGTGAGCTTGGCGCCGTAGCCCGACTCGATGCGCGGGCCCGCGCGCAGGAGGATGGAGGCGGGGCGCAGCACGTCGATGATTTCTTCGCTCACCGACTCGCGCGCCCAGAGGCTGCCGCCCTGGCCGAAGACGGACTCGAAGACGCCCGCGGATTTCAGCTTCTCCAGCCACTCGCGCAGCGGCTGGTTGAGCCCCTTGGACTTCTCGCGCGCGGTGCGGTCCTCGTACTCCAGGAAGGCCGTCTTCATGCGCACGCCCAGCAGCGCGTGCGAGGGGTTCTCCGTGTCGAACATGCCCTTGAACTTCAGCAGGGCCGGGCCACGGCTGGGCGCCGCGGGGCTCGTGATGGCGGGGCGTGCGGCGAGCGCGGCCTCGACGTGCTTGAGGATGAGGGGCGCGAGCGCGGCCTCCACCACCGGGGGGACGGCAGCGGGCGTGGGGGGCTTCGAGGTCGTGGTCATGACGGCTCCTGCGGAAGGGTTGGGTGGTGCGTCCTGGAGGAAGAGAAGGGGCGGCTGGCGCGGGCTACTTGCCCGTCTTCGTGACGAGGCCCCGGAAGTACTTCGTCACCGCGTCCTCGCCCTCGGCGGGCGCGTCCTCGGGCGTCTCCTCGTCCGCGCTCTTCGTCTCGTCGGCCGTGGACGCGAGCTTCGTCACCAGCGCCAGCAACTCAACGACCTTCGCCTTCGTCTCGGCGACGTCCTTGGCCATCTGGTCAAACGCCTGCTGCACTTCTTCGGGGGTCGCCATGCTCTTCAACCTCTGCGCGGAGCGCTTTGCGGGAATGCCGGTGATGGACACCTCCAGTAGCTCTGCCTCCTGCACGTCCTCGCCGCCCCGGGAGTTGGGGCGGGCGGACAGCGTGAGGTAGCCGATGGAGCACGCGCGGAGGGTGCCGGCCTGCACCTTCTCCGCGCACAACTGGGACAGTTCGCCGACGCCGTCGAAGACGGGGGACATGAGGGGCTCGCCGCCCTCGAACCAGATGCGAGCGCGGCCGACGGGCAGGCGGTTCTTCGCCGACGGGTCCTTGTGGCTGTGGTCCCAGAAGAGGGGGACGTCCACCTCGCCCACCGGAAGGCGCAGCGCGCCCGCCGCCATGCGGTCCCCGTCGCGGTCGTACTCCTCCGGTGGATCCACCAGCCGGAAGACGGGGAGGGCGTTGGCCGGCGCGGGGGCGGTGGGCTCGAAAAGCTTCAGCGTAAGGGCGCGCGTGCTGCGCTTCGTGCGCGGGCGTCTGTCCATGCCCCAAGAGAAGGGGCGACGCCTGCCGCTACACTCGCCCCTCTTCGCCGCTGCGGTCGCGCGGTGGGGTGGGCGTGGCGTTCGCCGCGGCGCTCGCCACGTTATTGCCGCCGCCAGCGCCTGGCAGGGGCAGGGCGCGCTTCCCCTCGAGGGCCGGGTCCGGCTCGTAGCCCGCCAGCTCGCGCATCTCGTTGAAGGTGAAGGCCTCGGTCGGCGGCACCGTCATGAGGCGGAAGGTGCGCTCGAACTCCTGGGGGCGTGGGTCGTCGTAGTCGAGGATGGCGTCCCGGTCGACGAGCGGCACGAGGCAGTGCTGGTACCAGGAGCGCCAGAACTCCAGACGGGGCAGGACGGCGAAGTCGGCCAGGGTGTACTTGGCGCTCTCAGCCGTGGAGCGGTTGCTGGCGGAGAGGTCGCCCACCAGCTCCGGCGGCACGTTGTAGTTCTGCCGGATGAAGTCGTGGATGCCCTTCTTCAGCTCCTCCGTTTGCAGCTCGCGGAAGTTCACCTGCACCTGGGCGAGGCTGACGCCGGCCGGCGCGAACCACACCTTGCCCGCGCTTCCCGGGCCCGCGAAGGCCTCCTGGTACTTCTTCTCCAGGTCCTCCGCGACGTCCTCCATGTCGGCGCCCGGCGTCTTCGAGTCCACGCCGACGATGGCCGCGGGGATGCCGCCGCGCTCGAAGGTGGCCTTCGTCGCGCGGGAGATGGCCTCCGCCGTGTCCAGCTCATCCCCCAGCGCCATGCCGGCGCCGGAGCCCCGGTCCTCGGGGTTCTCCGGGTCCAGGTGCTTGAACCAGAGGACGTCCGCCTCGGGCACCGCGCCGCTGAAGAGGTTGTAGCTGATGAAGAAGTAGGGGCTGCCCGGCGTGGGCGTCATGAGGACGCGGTGAGGGGGCACCACCTCCCAGCCCACCACGCGGCCGGTGTCGTCGCGGCGCAGCCAGAGGAAGGCCTCGCCCACCAGGTCCACGTGCACCTGGCTCAGCTTCCGGAAGGCACGCCCGGGGTAGCTCGGGTGGGGCGACTCCAGCAGGCGGAGCAGCTCGTGGTCCGGCAGCTCCACCAACTCGCCGGACTCGGTGGCCTCCTTCAGCGCCTTGGTACGCAGGGCCGGGTTGCTGGACTTCAGCCGCGGGTCCACCACGCCGAGGACACCGGGGCGGGCGCGCTTGTAGACGCGCCAGCGGGGCGTGGCCACCGCCTCGGCCACGGTGTCCACGACGGTGCGCAGCCAGCCGTTCTCCTTGTAGGCGCGCAGCACCTCGCGGCTGCCCCGGCGCGGACTGAAGCTGACGACGGGTAGGGCGTGGACGAGGGCGCCCTGGGGGGCAGCCAGCAGGCCCAGGGCCTTGAGGGCGCGACGGAAGAGCGAAGCCATGTCGGGAAGAAGGGCCGGCATTGAGACTTGCCGAGCTGCGAGTCAGCGCTTCGGCTCTTCTACGCCAACCGCCCGGAAGACTCCTAGGCCACCAAAGGATCGTTTCGGATAGTAGCGGTTAATCGCGTCGTCGTTCCAGCCCCACATTTTTCTATGTCTACCAATGTATTTGGCAGTCTGGAGAAACATGAATCGGTCCGCTTCGTTCGTGAAGTGGAAGGATCTATTTCCTCTGTCGTCGGTGCTCCCGAATGACCATGCTGAATGATGCGTCTGGTCTGGTGCCTGTACGAAAATCGTATCAAACGGTCCGGCCCATTGGAAAAGCTTGGGGTGCATTGCTCGGGCTTCAATGTATGTAATTATTGAACACGGAGCCTCTGTTGAACAGTCGGGGGTGGCATTGCGTTTGTTCCCCGATGCATCGTGAATGGGCCCCAGGCCGTCTTCGTTCTTGATGGACTCTTCGATGCCGCTTCCGCAGCCGAACATGGTGAGCGTCTGGATGTGCTTGAGGCTTGCGCTGCCCCCGTCCGTGCTTCCGTTGTAAGGCTTGATTTGGATGCTTTCTTCGCCGCCGATTGGGATTGCCTGGATGACTTGGCCGAGACTCGACATTGAACTCGTGATGGCTTTGCAGGTGTGCGAGTAAACGAGCTGTTGGATCTCGACCTCGACTTGCTCCACCTTCATTTTGGAGTAGTTGTGAACTCGGAGAGATCCGTCCGCTCCTGCCTCCAGGCTTAGTCGAATCTCCTCATTCGCCTGAAGCGTAGCCGCCGCGTACGATGAGTCCTGCTCTTGGCGATTCAATGCCGACCGTGCCAGGAATACCGAGTAGATAGCAGCGCAGCCTCCGACAATGCCGATAAGGCCCCCAATGGCGTTGATTCCTCTCCAGATACTTGAGCCCCACATTGCGAGTGTAGGCAGGATGCTGCCGCCGAGAGGCGTCACTGCCGCAGGAGGCGTCACTGCCGCAGGAGGCGTCACTGCCGCTGTCGCTGGAGGTGTCGCTGTCGCTGTCGCTGTCGCTGGAGGCGTCGCTGTCGCTGGAGGCGTCGCTACCGCAGGGGGCGTCGATTTGGGTGACTTGGGATTCCCGGTTCTCTTCCTGGTCAATCTTCCGATCCTCTCCGAGTCCTATCTAAGGACGCGCAGCGACCTGCGAAAGAAAATTGCTCATCCTCAAGTGACGCATGCCCGTTTCGCAGCTCTGGCGGGATTTGGAATTCTCACTACTCCGTCTCCTCAATTAGTGCGTCCTCCGTCCCGCGCTGCCGCCCGGCGGCCCCCGCGTTGCGCCGCTTCGGGATGACGTAGAGGTAGATGGGCCACGCGAATGCGTCCGCTCGGTCGTCCCTCGCGTGGCCGCCCTCCTGGCCGGTGAACTTCGCGAGCTGCGCCTCCAGCTTCTCCAGCTTGCCCACCATGTGGACGAGGCCCGCCTTCGCGTAGGAGGAGACGGGGGCGGCGCGTTCCGCTTTCGACTGCATGGCGCGGACAGTGACGACCTTCACCTTCTCCACCGTGCGGAGGGTGCTCTTCACCATGGAGCCGCCCGTGTTGGATTCGGCGAGCACCCACGCGTTCGGCTTCCCGTTGCCGCGCTTCTTCGCCAGCGGCTCCCAAGCCTTCAGACACTTGATGGCCTCGCGCGCCCAGACCTCGGGCTCCGGAGTGCGCAGCGAGGCGTCCTGCAGCACGTAGACGTGGTCCAGGCCGTCCGCCTCCAGGCGCACTCCCACCACCACGATGCCGTGCATGTCGGCGCCCTTCTTCTCGCCGGTGGCCGGGTCGACGCTCACGATGATGGAGTCGAACTCCTTTGGCCGGGGCTTCTTCTTCGTGCCGACGCGCGACGCGTCCCAGTTCACGCCCCGGTAGAGCGCCGGGTCCAGGTCGAAGGACAGCTCGCCCATGAACTCGCGGCGGCCCTCTGGCGTGCCCATCACCCGGCGCACGTAGGCCTCGTAGGGCGGGTCCAGGTTGGCGAGGTTTTCCAGCGTGGAGCTGCGCGCGAGCACCAGCCCGTCCCGCTCGCTCAACATCTCGCGGAAGAGCGTCGTCGGCGCGGGCGTGGTGGTGATGACCATGCGCGCGGGCAGCCCCAACTTCCGCATGCGCGTGCTCGCGAGGCGGTTGACGTTGCGGCACTCCTTGTAGACGGCGATGGCATCCCCCCGCCATGCCACCGGCTCGTCCGCCCAGATGAATGAGTACTGGTGCCCGCGGAACTTGTCCGCGTTCTTCGCCGGCAGCCACGTGGCCTGCGCGCCGTTGGGCCACACCAGCCGGCGCCGCGACTTCTCCACCTTCGGGAAGAACCAGGGCGGGGAGATGGTGAGGATGCCGCTCGTCCCCTCCAACTGGTTCTTCACGATTTCGGAGTAGGTGGGGCCGACGATGAGGATGCGCGCTTCGGGGTCCGCGCGGGCCTCGTCGATGACAGCGGCGGCGCCCGCGTACGTCTTCCCGGTGCCGCGCCCGCCCATGAAGAACCAGGTGCGGTAGTGCGCGGGCGGCCGCTGCACGGGGCGCAGCCAGTACTTGTGCTCGTGGTAGAGGAGCACCAGGTCCTGGGGCGTGAGCGCCAGCGCCTCGCAGTGGCCCGCGGTGATGCCCTTCGCCTCGTAGGTCGCGAGCGCGGCCTGCTGGATGAGGGAGTGGTGGCCGTGCGTGTCCGCCGTGATGACGGGGATGCCCTCCAGCAGCGACTCCCCGGCCTTCGCCACGCCCGCGTCAGTCCCCACCGGCGTCCTCGATGGCGGACTCCGTCGGCGCGTCCTTCGGCGCCTGGGCCTTCAGGTGCTGCGCGATGAAGGTGGCCAGCTTGTCGTCCAGCTTCGCGCGCGCCTCGTCCGGGGTGATGACCTCGAAGAGGGGGCCGAACCCGTTGCCCGCTGGCGCGGAGGCCTCGCGCGGGATGGTGAAGTCCTTGGGCGCCGAGATGGCCAGGAACCAGCGGGCGCCGCGGCCGTCCATCGTCTTGTCGTGGATGGAGTCGCGCGCGTCCTTCACGACGCTCTTCTGGAACTCGGCCTGGGCGCGCTCCACCTCCACGACGAACTCGGTGTAGCGGCTGCGCTTGCCGGCCTCGATGGCCTCGCGCCCACGGCGCAGCCAGTTCTGGAGGCGGGCCTCGGTGGTGCCGGCGAGGGCGGCGGCCATGCGCTTCGAGGAGCCCTGGCGCAGCTCCGCGACGATGGCCGTCTGAAGCTTGAAGGTGAGGGTGCTGGCGGGCCCGGAGTACTTCGGCGCGCGCTTCCCCCAGGCCGGCTTGCCGGGAGGGCGCTTCGGGTCGTAGCCGCGCGGAGGGGACACCCCGTCCAGAAGGGGCGACAGCCCGGGCCAGGTGAGCACCCTGGCCCTGCCCCGTCAGAAGGGGCGTCAGCGGGCCGCCAACGCACGCGGCGCGGGGACGCCCACGGCCCTGGCCGAACCGACAGGACGCGCCTACGGGCCGCCAGGAACGCGCAGGGCCCTAAAAAATGGGGGGTCGTCTGTCAGTTCCCCTCGGAAAAACCGCGAAGAATCCGTCGCGCGAGATTGCAGCGCGCCGAGCAATCCCAATTTTGTCCTACATTGTCGGTTTCCCACCCCAGGGGGGCTGTCGGCGGGCCCGGTGGCACGTCCGTTGCCGCCACGCCGCGTGCCAGCGCGCCCCTTCTCCCCGGGCATGACCGTCTGTCCTCACGCTCGACGTCTGGACCTGCCGTGCCCGTACCCGAGGTGCCACGCGGGTACGTCGGACAACTACCTGGACCCGCCAGGCCTGCAACGCGTCGCCCTCCGCGTGGGGCGTGGGCCGTGGGGCCCGGCCGAGCCCATTACCTGGCGCTGGTGCGAACCGCACCTGCCCTGGCCGTACGGGTCCGTGTGGCGCTGGATCGGCGCCACCGGTCCCAATCCCCTCGAACTGCTGGTGGACCCGCGGGAACGCGAGCACTACGCGGGGATGCGCAGGCTCTGGCACGGACCCGGGCCGGTGCTGCCGTAACGGCAAGCATCCGCCCTACACGTTCGCGTCCGCCCGCCAGTCCCCTCGGACGCACACCACCTCGGGAACGCGGGCCCGCAGGACGTCTCCGGGCAGCACCTCCAGCAGCCGCGCCAGGAATTGATCCGAACCCAACGCGCTTCTCCAACCGTACGCGTCATACCGCTCCTCGACAGGAGCACCGACCATGAGGGCCGGTTGATGAGCGCATGAGCCACCCCCACCCTTGCCTCCGCTGAGCGTTCTCAGGCGCTCACGAGAGAGAGGGGTTGCATGTATCGGTCGATTTTGGCGCTGGCGGTATGTGGTCTGCTTTTCGGGTGCGGTGGACAGCCCGAGGACGGAGAGTCCCTCCAAGGCACAGAGACATCCGACACGCAGAGCGGATCCTCAGGCGACGCCGAACGCCCTGTCGAAGCCTTCTCCAACCAGTATGCTGCGACGTCGGGGGCCCTGGCTTGGGTCTCGGACTTCGACAACCTGTATATCAAGGACACCGCAGGGGATGGCCTTGGTGCCGCTGCTGTACTCTGGGTGGCGGGCCTTCGATACGAAGTCTGGGCAACCAACGGGCACAATAGTGAGAATGTCCGCAATCTCGATTTTCCTCCGAACCAGCAGGGCTTTTTGTACGCTTGCGTTGGCAGAAAGCCGAACATCACGAACTGCAACTACTCGCCGACCGAAATCCGTACACATTAACAAGCGCGAGTGATGCGCCCGGTATGCGGAACGCGTTACGACGCATGCCGAGCGCATGGTCCCGCTCTGCCCGGGCGAGTTTGCTCGGCTGTCCGCCCCTTTCTCCCGGGCATGACCAGCTACCCAGGCCGTATGACGCTGACGGACCACGAAGGGCGCGAGGTTGGCGCCCTGGAGCCTGTGACTCCGTGGCTCGATGGACTCATGTACGACAGCAGCATCCCCCGGCCGCGCGTTGACGAGGCGGTGGGCCGCCTGCACCTCGGCTGGTACGGGTGGAACGCGGATGGCAGGGATGCGGAGGCCGCGCGATGAAGACGCTCGTCGTGGGCCTCTGGCTGGCGTGGTTCCAGGTGGTGACGGTGGCGGCCCTCGTCTTCCTGCGCCTGCTGCTCTGGGCGTCCGGCATCCCAGCCGAGGAGGGCTGGCGCATCGCCGTCGCCTTCGTCGCGCTGGGCGCGGGCGTCCTCACCGCAGCGATGCTCACCACCACCGACGCGCTGGAGGAGCAGGCCCAGGCGCTCCTGGCCTGGCACGCGGCGCGGCGCCGCCGACAGGCCATGCCGCACGAGGTGGACGGCCCATGACGTCCTGCAGCTGCATCCGCGACCGCGCGCCCATGGACCTGCCGTGCCCGGTGCCGCAGTGCCCGGCCGGCATGGCGCTCCCGCGCGGCTTCCACGAGGACGCCTGCGGTGCTCGCTGGGGCCGCTTCCTCGCGCCCGCGCTGGGCGAGCTGTCCCGGTGGGCATGGCAGCCGTGGGAAGTCGCCGAGCCGCGAAGTCCGCGCGCTCCTGGGTGAGGCCGCCCCTTCTGGAACGACATGAGCGCCTCCCCCGCCCAGACCGAACCTGTTCGCCCGATCTCCGCGGGCACCACCCTGACGCTGTCCCTCGCGGGCAGCCTCGTCATTGCCGCCTTCAGCGCCGGCATCACCTTCGCGGTGGTGACGCGTCTCCAGCAGGATGTGGTGGACGTGCGTGCACAACAGGCCGCGCAGGCCAACGCCCTCCACAGCACCGAACTGCGCCAGGAGCGCATGGAGGGCGTTGTGACTGGCATCCGCAGCGACGTGGCTGAGATGAAGGGGATGCTCCAGCGCGTCCTCGTGGAGGACACACGGCCGGCGCTCTACCGTGCGCGGCCGTGATGGGCGAGCGCGCCGCCAGCCGCCTCCAGCACGCCGCCAACGTGGTGGCCAAGGGCGCGAGCCCTGGCCACCCGTGAGCCGTGCGTGTACCGGGATGCTCCAGCGGGCCGTTGCGGGCTCGGTCCGGCTCGCCCGTGACGTCGGTGAGCGCGAAGCCATCGGAGGCAATGAGGGAGGCAGAGACGAAGTGCCACACCGCCCAGATGTGCGCGAACGATTGCGAACACCGGAGCGCGAGGTGATTCCAATGCCGAGTCGACGATGGCTCACCTACTGGCAGAGCTGAGGCAAATACCCGCGTTCTTCCAGGACCCTGTTGAGGTAGTCGGTGAGGTCCCGCCCCGCCATGTCGACCCTCGAAATCGCACGGGGCAAAGCGAAGCCCCCGAACGCCTCCAACGTCTCGTTGACGTTGTCGAGGTCCTCCCCCAAGGCGGTACCTGTCATGGGAACAGCCGCTGCGACAGACATGACTGTCATCGTCGTCACGGTGGCTGCGGCAGTGGTCGCGTTGAGGAGGTTGGGGATGGTTGGGTTGGCGAGAAAATTCTCCGTGGCGTCGAAGGCGTCCTCGGACGCGTCGACGGCGTTGTTCGCGGCGGTGATGGCCAGCCCGGCGGTGGAACCCGGAAGTGCGCATTCCTGGGCCTGGACCGGAGCGACGTAGAGCGCCACGGCGACGGCCGCGGCAGACAGCCAGTTCATTCGAAGCATGGGATTATTCCGTTCGTGTCACAGTGCACCTCGGCCATCCTCCGACGGCTGCGGGACGGGTTGCGCTGGCCCTGGGAAGGGCTGGGGACTGACGTTGAGATACTGAGAATCGGAGGATGAGAAATGAATGCTGCTCGCTCGGATGAATGTCAATCATTGCCAGACTCCAGGGCAGGTGGCTGCATTGAGGGGCATGTAGCATCGGGCTGTGTTGCTGAAACATTCTCTGGAAACACGTGTATTCGCCTGCCAGGACGCGCATCCGCCCTCGCATCCGAGACGCCCCTTCTCCGGTGGGAACTCGCAATCCCCGGAGCCCGCCGTGCCCATCACCTCGCAGCGCGCCGCCTTCCTCTCTTGTGTCCTTGCCCAGATGCACTCGCCCTACCGCTGGGGGGCGAAGGGGCAACTCGCGTCGAAGGAGGGGCCCCGCCTCTTCGACTGCTCCGGGCTGGTGACGTGGGCCCTCCACGAGGTGGGCGGGCGCGACTGGAGACAGACGCACAACACGGACCGGCTGTGGGCGGAGTGCGCACCGGTGGCGAGCGTGGCGGACCTCCAGCCCGGAGACCTGGTGCTGTACGGCAAGGCGGGCGACCCGGACCACGTGATGGTGCACGTGGGCGCGGGTGTGGTGGTGGGCGCCTCGGGCGGAGACAGCAAGACGCTCACCCTGGAGGACGCGGCGCGCGACGACGCCCGCGTGAAGTCTTTCACCCGCGTGGAGTACCGACCGGACGTCCTGGGCTTCCGGCGCCCACCCTTCGTCTCCTGAAGCGGTGCCTATGAAGCAAAACGCCCACCTTCGGAAGCGAAGGTGGGCGTTTCAGTGACCCTGCTCGGATTCGAACCCAGGGCGGTTGCATGACCAAGTGCCGTACCCGGGAGTCGAACCCGGCTTTCCAGGTAGAATGTCCTGGCGTCCTACCGCTAGACGAATACGGCATTGCGAGAGCGGCGCGAGAAGCTCAACTGCCTTCCGTCCGCCCACGAAACCAATATGAAGAGGCCAAGGGGCGGCGGAAATGGCCCGCCCGTCTGACGACGCTGACCCTCTGGGGCTGGGACTCGCGGGTGGGGACGGAAGCACGCGAAGCGAGACGCCTCCCTTCGAAGCCAGCTTCCGCCGCCCGCCCGCCCGCCCGCGCCTCGCCCTCGCGGTGAGACGAGCCGCCCCTTCTTCGTGGTGCTGTCCAACTCCCAGAAGGAGCATCACCATGAAGAAGCGCATCATCCTCGGCGCCGCGCTGGCGGCCGTCCTCGCCGCGCCCGTGGCCCTGGCCCAGGCCACCACCAGCGTCGGCAGCAGCATCCTGGACGCGCTGTTCACCCCCACCAACGTGGGCGTTGCCCTGGGCATCATCGTGGGCGGCGTCAGCCTCTTCGCTGGGGGCACCTGGCTCACCACCCAGCGCAAGCGGCGCATCGCACTGGGCGCCTACCACGCCTTCCACGTCGTGGAGGACATCGCCGCCGAGGATCCGGCGGACAACGGCTGGGACAAGGCCGCGCGCGGACTCCAGGTCATCGACGCGTGGCTGGTGGCCCAGGGCTGGCGCCCGCTGAAGCCCGGCGAGCAGGAACTGGTGAAGCTGGAGTTCAAGTCGCTGCACGGCGTGCAGAAGGCGGAGGAGAAGGTGCAGGAGCAGGCCCTCTCCGTCGCGCTCGGCGCCGTCGCCACGAAGGCGGCCCTGGAGGCCACGGTCCCTTCGATGCCCCGCGGGTAGCAGTCGCCGCGGGGCTGTCGCGGGTGCTGAGCGACGTGCCGGTGCGCACCGGGTACCTGGAGGCCTCCGCTGGTGCCTCCTCCCTCACGGGCGCCTACGCGCGCCTGGAGGGTGGGGCGAGGCTCCGGCAGAACCTGGGCCTCTTCGCCTTCGCGGAGGCCAACCAGCGGGAGCGGATGGTCGGCGCGGGCGTGCGGTGGACGTTCGGCCTGTGAAGTGCGGCGGCCCGTCATGGAAATCCATGGCGGGCCGCTGTGTGTCATGCGGAGCGCGCGACTACAGGTAGCGCAGGAGCAACTCCACGAGCGCCGCGATGTTGCCCAGCGCCACCACGACCTCGAACACCTTCTGTTTCCACTCGTTCTTGGGGTTCTTCATCTGTGTGTTACCGCCTTTCACAGATACCCATTGCGAGCTGATCATGTCTGCCTTTGAGCGACGCTGAATCCCTGCACCTCGTGACCGGGCAGGCCGTCCTGGTGTGCGATGGCGCCCGCCGCACCCATCCACGCGCCGCAGGTGGCGCAGAGGTAGATGCGGCAGCCGCCGGCCAGGACCTGGGCGGCCACCTCCGGATGCAGCACCAGCAGGTCGAGCGCTCCGGACGGATGGGCGCGCGGGATGCCGGCGCGGCGGAGCTGGGCCGCGAGGGCTTCCACCCGAGTCCATGCCGCCCGGGAGAGGTGCAGTCCGTCGATGCGGACGGTGCTCCCAGCGGGCGCCTTGCGCCTCTCCGGGGGCGTCTTCGTCTTGTCGTGGGTGGGCACGGGGAGGACTTCGCACGCGCAACTTTTGGAGGGCAACCTTCGGTTCGACGAAAGGCCTTGAGAGTGGTGCGTGTGGCGGCGTGGTGGCCAGCCGAGCGGGGCGTGGGTCGGGCGGCGCGGCATCCCTCGTGCACCACGCGCGCGTGGTGCGACCCCCGCGCCACGTCCCCTACGAGGCCCCCAGAGTGAAGCCCTACTACGCGAACGACACCATCACCCTGTTCCACGGCGACTGCCGCGACCACCTGCTCGGACTGCCGTCCGAATCCGTGGACGTGCTCCTCAGCGATCCGCCCTACGGCATGGCCTACGAGGCGAAGGGCAGGAGCGGCGCGGCCATCCGCGCGGACGGTTCCCGCCAGGGCATGCGCGTCTTCCGCCAGGCGCTCACGTCCGCAGGCCACGCGCTGAAGCCGGACATGCACGCCTACGTCTTCTGCCACTGGGAGAGCTGGCCGGACTTCTTCGACGCGGCGTCGGCGCACCTGCGCATCAAGGGCGCGCTGGTGTGGTGGAAGGCCCGGGGCGGCATGGGCGACTGCGCGGCCGGCTACGCCCCGGACTACGAGGTGGTGCTGCACGGGGCCGGGCCGAAGCGCCGGCCGCTCACCGGGAAACGCCACGGCGCCGTGCTCGCGGGCTACCCGCCGGTGCCCGCGCGGGCGCGGACGCACCCGACGGAGAAGCCCGTCAACCTGCTGGCCTACCTGGTCGAACGCTCCTGCCCGAAGGGAGGCCTCGTCCTGGATCCGTTCGCCGGCACCGGTGCGACGCTGGTGGCCGCGCAGCAGCTCGGGCGCCGGGCCGTGGGCGTGGAACTGGAGGAGCGCTACTGCGAGGCCGCCGCGCGCCGGCTGGAGGCGGGTGGCGCCGCGCTCCGGCACGCTGCCTGATCCGCCCGGTTCCGGTTTTGCCTCCTCGAAGGAGGGCGCGAAACCGGAACCGCTCAGCCCAGAGGCGTGCTGCCGCTCAGCCAGAATGCCCGGTTGCCGCTGCGCAGGGCCTTCTCCAGGAACTCTTCGAACGACGACGCGATGCGCTCCGTCTCGGGAAACGTCTCGTGGAAGGCGTCGAACAGCGGGTACCGGTCCGACTCGCGCTGGGTGACGTCCAGCACGACGTAGTCGGAGTCCTGCATGTCCACCAGCGTGAAGACGGACGGGGCGCCATCCCTGTCCTCGTCCCTGGCGCGGATGGCCAGGCGCGCGCGGCGGATCTCCGCGAGCGGCAGGACGCGGTAGAGCGCGTTGGCTCGGGGCTCGAAGAGCGTGCACCCGTCGCAGTGCAGGTAGAAGGCGCGCAGGTCCTCGTCCAGCTTCCAGCCGACACGTGCCTCGAAGGCGGCGAGCTGCGCGGGAGTCGCGGGTGGGTTGGGGAAGTGGAGCCGGGAGACTTCGGCCAGCAGCTGGTCCATGGGCATGGCCGTCAGTCCACGTAGGGCCGGTCGGGCCCCGGCTTCAGCCATTGGCTGCCCGGTGCGTAGCAGGCGGGGTACTCGCGGTTGAACACGCCGTGCACGTCGTCGGGCACCGGAAGGACGTTGTCCCGGGCCAGCGGGGCACCGCCGTGCCCCAGGTCGAAGATGTGATGTCCCTGCCAGTTGATGCCGCCCGTTGACGGCCACCCACCGAACTCGCGGCCCCACTCGTCGCGGAACGTGGTGCGCGAATTCTTCCAGGTGTTCCTGCGCCACGTCAGGTCCGCCGCCTTGGGGTAGTCGCAGCAGCAGTGGGTGATGGCGAGCCGCCCGCCAGCCTCCGCGGGCATCAGCAGGAAGCGGCCCTTCCAGTCGCCCTTGATGTCGGCGAGCCACATGCAGCCCATGAGCGCGTGGCCCTGGGCGGCGCACTTCGACTCGCAGCGGGACAGGAACGCGACGCTGCACTGCCAGGGCCCGTAGTAGATGGTCGTCTGCACTTGGCCGCCGTCCGGGGTGGTGACGACCGACCCAACCCACTTCGCGGACGCTGGGGAGCCAACGGTGCCGACGGTGGCCGAGCCGCAACCCACGAGGGCGAGGATGGCGGCGGCGCTCGCGGCGCGGCGGAGAACGAGCGCGGCTGTCATGGCAATCCATGACAGCACGGTCAAAGCTGTTAGTTAAGTCAGCAAGGCGCATGTGTCCTGTTGGGTAGGAGATGGCATCCTCCCTGGTGGCGCCGCATCAGCCGGCCGCGCCCCGCCGCCCCTTCTGCGCCGACATGGACAACACGGCAGACGGAGACTCCGGGCGGTGCGAGGTGCGGCTGGTGTTGCCGTACCCGCCCAGCGCGAACGCCTACTGGAAGCCGTCCCGGGGGCGCGGGCTGGTGCCCTCCAAGGAGGCCCTGGCCTACAAGGCGACCGTGGCCCGGCTGGTGGGCGCCACCCGCGCGCAGCCGCTCGCCGGCCCCGTGCGCTACACGCTCACCGCGTACCGCCCGCGCCGTGTGGGCGACCTGGACAACACGCTGAAGGTGCTGGGCGACGCCCTCAACGGACTGGCCTGGCTGGATGACGAGCAGGTGGTGGCCATCCACGCAAAGCGCGCGGACGATGCGAAGGCACCTCGCGTGGAGCTCGTGGCCACCGCGGCGCGCTTCGCCACGCCGGAGGAGGCCGCCGCCCACCGGCAGGCCCGGCTGGAGCGGGCCGCGAAGGTGCGCGCCACACGCAACCGCAACCGCGCGGCCAAGGCGAAGGGGGCGAAGCGCGGGCTGGTGGACCGGGCGACGCCCTCGGTGGGGCGGGGCCGGGCGGATGTTGTCAGGCCGGTGCGGTAGCAGGAAAGACGACGGGCCCGACCGGGGAAGACGGTCGAGCCCGCTGAAGCCAGGAGCGCCGGGGAAGCACCGCTGGGGACGCCAGTATACCGCCCCTGCGCGCGTGCGCAGGGGCGGTATACTGGCGTCCCCAGCGGTGCTTCCCCCGCGCTCCTGGCTTCAGCGGGCCCGACCGTCTTTCCCGGTCGGGCCCGTCGTCTTTC
>SECN01000602.1 GCA_004173515.1 Myxococcaceae bacterium
GCGCAGCGCACGCGCAACTTCACGGTGGTGCTCGACCGGCTGGAGGACAACTTCAACATGGCCGCGGTGCTGCGCACCTGCGAGTCCATGGGCGTGCAGGAGGTGCACGTCGTCATCAACCCGGACGCGCCCTTCGTCCCCAATTCACGGGTGGCCCAGGGCTGCGACAAGTGGTTGGACGTGCACCTCTACAAGACGTTCGCGGCCTGCCGTGAACATCTGAAGGGGCAGGGCTTCAGCCTCTACGCGTCGGCGCTGCGCGAAGGGGCCACCAGCCTCTACAGCCTGCGCTTCGACACGAAGTTCGCCATGGTGTTCGGCAACGAGCGCTTCGGCGTGAGCGACGACGTGCTGGCGGGCGTGGATGGCACCTTCTGGGTGCCGATGAAGGGCTTCAGCCAGAGCCTGAACATCTCCGCGGCGGCGTCGGCCAGCATCAGCCGGGCGATCGCCTGGCGGGACGAGCACCTGGGGAACTCCGGGGATTTGACGCCCGAGCAGGCCCAGGAACTGCGGGAGCGCTTCTACCTGTTGGGCGTGAAGCAGCGGAAGCGTCTGGTCAAAGCCACACAGCGGTGAATGCTGGCCCCCCGGGGGCCGTCCGGATGAAGTAGATGGACCCTGCGGGCGCTCCTGGCGCCTGCTCCGGAGGCGCACGCCATGTTGCTGGAATCCCTGCTCTTCACGCTGCTCGCCGCGCCGCAGGCCCCCACCACCGCCGCCCCCGCCGCGCCGCAGGCCCAGACGGCGCCCGCGCCAAAGCCGGCCGCCGCCACGAAGGCTCCGGCCGCCGCGCCCAAGCCCGCGGCCACGACGGAGGCCAGCCCGGCCGCTCCTGCTCCCACCGCGCCGAAGCCCGCGCCGAAGATGACGGCCGAGGTGAAGACGCTCGTGGACCGGATGCAGGCGTTCTACGAGAAGACGAACGACTTCAAGTCGGGCTTCAAGCAGGACTACAAGTACAAGACCTTCCGCCGCACGCAGTCGTCCACGGGCACGGTGACGTACAAGAAGCCGGGCCTGATGCGCTGGGAGTACGGCAACCCGTCGCCGCGCACCTTCGTGCTCGCGGGCAGCAAGGTGTACGCGTACGACCCGGCCGCGCAGACGCTGTCGGTGGCCGCGGTGGACACCAACCAGCTCTCCGCGTCGGTGACGTTCCTCTTCGGCCAGGGGAAGCTCGCGGACGAGTTCGCCATCTCCAAGGGCGACTGCAAGGACTGCAAGGGCACGCTGCTGGTGTTGGATCCGCTGAAGACCGAGCCGCGCTTCCGGCAGGTGCGCCTGGAGGTGGACCCCGCGTCCGCGCAGGTGCTCAAGAGCACCGTGGTGGACCCCGACGGCAGCGAGAACACCATCGCCTTCGTGGACCTGAAGACGAACGTGGGCATCGCGGCGGACAGCTTCAAGCTGAACCCGCCCGAGGGCACCCGCGTGGACGACTTCACCAAGCCGAAGGCGCCGTAGGAAGGACCGCCCTCCATGCGCGGCGTGTTGCTGGCGGGATGCGTGCTGCTGGGGGCGGGATGTCAGTCCGCCGCGCCCCCGGGCCCTGTGCGTCCCACGAGCCTCGTGGGACAGACGCTGCCCCTGTTGTCGTCTCCCGCGCTGCGGCTCACCGTCGCGGGGCGGCTCGCGGGCCGGGCCGTGCCGGTGGTGCTGGATGTCGCCCGGCCGCTGTCGCTCGTGTCCTCCGGCTGCTTCGGCGGCGAGCCGCCTACGGCCGCGGGCACCGCGCGCGTGCCCGAGTCCTCCGGCGGATATCGCTCCTGGCCCGAGGTGCAGGCCCCGCTCTTGACGGTGGGCCCGGTGGCGCCGCCCCTACGCACGGTGCTGCTGTCCGGTGAGCAGGGCTGTTCGGTGACGCTGGGGCAGGACGTGCTGGCCCCGTACGCCCTCACGGTGGAGCCGCTGCGCCGCGAGGTGACCTTCACCGCCACGCGTCCCCGGGAGGCGTATGCCGCGGAGCTGCGCGTCTCGGATGCGGTGCGCGAGTCGCACGTGGTGGAGCTCAGCCGGGAGCCCGTGGGCGACTGGCCGTTGTTGGCCGTGCAGGTGACGCAAGGCTCCGCGAGCGTCACGGGTCCCTTCGTCCTGGGCACGCGCGAGCCCTTCTCCCGGCTGGCGGTGGATCCAGCGTTGTCACAGGGACTCCAGCCCCTGGAGACGGCCGCGGGCCTGCCGCCGCGCACCTTCGTCGTGGACGCGGTGGAGGTCGCTGACGGACTGGGCGCGAGTCCCCTGGTGATGGAGGCCGCCGGGCGCTGGCCCTCCCAGAGCAGCCTGGGCCGTCTGGGGCCGGATGTGTGGGGCCGCTTCACGGCCACGGTGGACGCGCAGGGTGGGGCGCTGGTGCTGCGCAGGCCGCACGTTCGGACGCCCGAGGAGGCTGGAGGGCGGCAGCAGTGCGCGGGCGAGGGTGGGGCCTTCAGCACGGAGGCCTGCTACGGCCTCTTCTCCCGCCCGGAGCCGGACGGCGCGGTGGCCCTCTCCGGCGCGGTGTACCGGGACGTGCTGGAGGGCGTGCGCCTGTACGTGGAGCCCCGGGGCGCGGACGGTCAGCGCCTGGAGACGGGCTGTCAGGTGGGCCTGAGCTTCCCGGCCACGATGCGCGGCGCCAACACGCAGCACCGGCTGCCGTGGGCCTCGCTCGCGCAGACGCTGCCCGCGTGTCACGCCGCGCTCCAGGCGGCTCGGAGCTACGCGGTGTCGCTGGTGGAGGAGGGCCGTCAGCCCGAGTGCCCCACGACGTGCGCCTTCGTCACGGAGACCGCGTCACGGCGCACCGTGTGCGAGTGCCAGCCGACGCCGCTGGGCGAGGGTGTGGCGGTGCCCACGAAGGGGTCCGGCCCGCAGCCGCCCCCGGTCGAGGAGCGCGAGTTGGAGCCCGAGGATCCGAAGTAGCCCCGCGCGACCGGATGCGACCGTGCTGGGTCCCTGAATGGCCCGGCCTTGCAGCCGCTTCCCGTCGAAGCGCGTGAACTGGGCCCGTGCAGGGCGCCGGTCCGCCAAGAAGGTTCGGGCCCGCGGCCGCCTCCCGTCGAAGCGCGCGAACTGGAGCCCACGTGGGCGTGAGCGGTCCGCCAAAAGGTTCGGGCCCGCGGTCGCCCTCCGTGGAGGAGCGAGCCGGGGCCCGAAGGACCTCTGTTCGACCGTGTCCGCCGACTACTCCGGCCGGGGCTCCGCCGGACGCTTCAGCGACTTCATCGGCACGGGCGCGGGCAGCGCCTCGCGCGGGACGTGCGTGCGCTGCTTCGGATCCGGACGCTCCACCACGCGGGCGATGAGGTCGTAGTCGTGCGCCTCCGTCACCTCCACGGTGACGAACTCGCCCGGGTACGCCAGACCGTCGTTGATGTAGACCTGCCCGTCAATTTCGGGCGCCTGGCCCTCGTGACGGCCCACCAGCAGGTGCTCGGACTCCTCGCTGGGGCCCTCCACCAGCACGGTGAGCTTCTGGCCCACGAGCTTCTTGTTCTGCTCGCGGTTGATGCGCTTCTGGATGGCCATCACCTCACGCCAGCGGCGCTCGATGGTCTTCGC
>SECN01000603.1 GCA_004173515.1 Myxococcaceae bacterium
CACCCGCTCGCGGCCGTACAGGTAGATGCCCAGGAAGATGGCCTCGGTGAAGAAGGCCACGCCCTCCAGGCTGAAGGGCAGGCCAATCACTTCCCCGTAGCGGCCCATGAACTCCGGCCACAGCAGCCCCAGCTCGAACGACAGCACCGTGCCGCTCACCGCGCCCACCGCGAACAGGATGGCGGTGCCCTTGGCCAGCTTCTCGCTGAGCTTGCGGTAGTCGTTGTCCCCCGTCCGCCGGTGCTTCCAGTCGCTCAGCACCATCAGCACCGGCAACGCCACGCCGGCCGCCGCGAACACGATGTGGAACGCGAGCGACAGCCCCATCTGCGCACGCGCATAGAGCAGGTCCGTCATGCACATCAGTCTGCTTTATGCGCGTCTTTTACGCATTCACTATTTCTTATCAATGTCCCCAGGCGCCTTGACCACGGTGCGCGTGGGCACCAGGGACTGCATGGAGTTGCGGGCCACGGCGGTGGCGAGCGTGGTGGCGAAGATCATCACCAGCTTGCGTCCCAGCTCCGCGCCCAGGGGCTTGTCCTCCACGCTGGTGGCCACCCGCTCCGGATGGTCCCACGCCCTGGACAGGGCCTTGCGGCGCAGGCGGCGGACGCGGTCGTCGCGGTGCCGGGCGCGGTAGAGGGCGAGCCCCACGCCCGCGCCCACCACCACCAGCGCGGCGGCGCCCACGGTGACGAGCAGGTCGCGGTTCTGGTTCAGGTGGTAGCGCACGTCAGTGGCGCGGTGGCGCCGGCGGTCCAGCTCCTCCAGCGTGAGGAGCAGCTCGTCGCGGATGCGGTCCGCGGTCTGCTCCACCTGTTCGCGGTCGCCCATGCGGCGGGTGATGGCGTGGTCGGCGACCTGGAGGTCGGATTCGGGTGCCTGGCTCATTGCAGCGTCTCCCGCGTCAGCTTGAAGTCCGCCTTCAGGCGCTCCTGGGTGTGCGGCATCGCCTGCTTGGGCACCCGCTTGGAGCCCAGGAACAGCAGCAGGCCCGCCACCGCCAGCAGCACCACGCCCACGATGGCCACGCCCAGCCCAGCGACCACGGGGATGGCGAGCCCCAGCGCGACGAAGAGCACCGCCAGCGACGTGAGGGCCAGCACGGCCCCGGCTCCCAGGAGGATGCCCGCGGTCTTGGCGGCCTGGAGCTCCTGCTTCAGCTCCTTCTTCGCATGCATCACCTCCGCCTTCACCAGCAGGCGGGTTTCCGACAGCGCGTGCCGGATGAGCTCCGAGGTGGAGAGCGTCTCCAACTGGGTGCGCTCCAGGCGTTCCGATTCGAGGTCCACGACCGTGCCTCCGACTTGGTGGGCCCAGGGAAAGACACCAGCGGACGCCTGCTCGGCGTCCCGTCCGCCCCTGTTCTGCCCCACAAGGTGGTCAGGAAGGGTGGGCGGGAGAAGTCCCGACGCACACCCCACCATCGTCCGTCTGCCTGCCTGGTGCCCCCGCCCGCGGAGGAGGGGCGGGCTTCCAGGCAGCAGGCAGCCGCTAGCGGCGCGTCTTCTGGTGGGCGATGGCCGTGGCCAGCGTCTCGCGCACCTGGCGGGCCCGGAACAGCCGGTCCGCGGTGTCCACCAGGTTCTCCGCGTACAGCACCTGCTTGCGCAGGCGGGCCGGCAGGGCGCGCGTGCCCAGGTGCGCGCCCAGCAGCGCGCCGGTGAGGGCCGCGGCCACGTCCGCCTCGCCGCCGCAGCGCAGCGTGAGGACCACGGCCTCGCGGAAGTCGTGCGGCACCTTCAGCGTCGCGTACAGCGAGGTGAGCAGCACCGGCACCACGTGCGCCGGCAGCCCGTCCACGCCCTTCAGCTCGCTGGGGGGCACGCCCACCTTGCGGAGCTGGTTGAGCGCGCGCGTGGTGTCCCAGGTGAGCAGGCGCGGCAGGTGGCGGATCTCCTCCGCCAGCGCCTTGTCGTGCACCGCGGCGGCCAGCGCCAGGGCGTCACAGAAGGCAGAAGGCGTGAGGGCCTCCTCCTCCATGCCCAGCGCCACCGCCTGCGCGAACGCGGCCGCGGCGGCCGCGCAGATGGGGTCCTTGTGCGTGATGACCGTGAGCACGCCCGCGTCGTGCGGCAGGCGCGCGCGCTGGCCGCTCTCGAACAGGCCCACCACCAGCGCGCGGCTCAGCACGGACGGGCAGCGCGTGCCCAGCGGCGCGCCCGCGCTCATCCACGGCGTGCCACCGGCCAGCCGCTGGAGCGACTCGGAGAGGCTGCGCGGCGGCTGCAGGATGATGCCCTCCTGCCACAGCCACGCCAGGTGCGCCGCGGCGCTGCGGCCGTCCACCTTGCCCTCGCGGATGACGCTCTCCGCGGCGGCGAGCAGCAGCTGCGTGTCGTCGCTGAACTGGCCCTTGGCGAACTTGCCGCGCGGGCGGGGCGCGAAGTCCTCCGCGAGCCCGGGCAGGCGCGACAGGCTCGCGGGAGGAACGCCCCGGAGCGGAAAGCCGAGCGCGTCGCCGATGGCGAGCCCCAGAAACGCCGCATGAAACCGGTCCTGGCGATCTGCGGGGGTCAGCGGCATCGGAGGGGCGGAGATTACCCGAGCCTCAGGCAAGGACGAGCACCGAGATGAACGCTGCGAGGGCGCGCGAAGCGACAGCGTCTTCATCATGGGGCCTTGACGTGCACGAAGCGGGTTCGGTGAAGCCATGGACAGGAAGACTCCCGCCGAATTGCACCGCGCGCGTCGACACTTTCTGCCTCCTCCGCCGTCAACGCGGCGCAACCGGGGGCGCGGTAGCTATCGCATCCCGCCGCGTTTCAGCAAGCAGGCGGCCCCGATGACGTACGCGAGCCCGCTTCCGTGTCCAACTCCGGATGCTGTGCATGGACCGAAAGGGACGCACGGGTGGCCGCGCGTGGGTGCGCAAGGCGCCGTGCGCGTGCACCGCCCACGGGCTCAGGTGTTCACCTTGACGTGAGCGACTTCGCGTCGATCAACGCCGCGTCGCATGAAACACGCGCGCGAGCACGCACGCTCACGCGTCGTCGCGGCCCAGGTTGACCACCGCGAGCAGCCGCGCCACCACCGCCTCCGCGCCCTGGTACAGCCGCGTGCCGTCCCAGAGCGCCGGGGACGTGTGGCCTCCGCGCTCGCGCCAGTCCGCCTCCACCTCCGCGTAGGTGAGGTTGCGGAAGCGCACCCGGTCCTCCAAAGCGTGGTCGGTGACGAAGCGGCGCGCGGTGGCGGACGGTGGATCCGCGATGCGGTGGAACAGCTCCAGCATGGGGGCGACGGGAGGGCTCATGGCGGGCCCGCATCATGCGCCCGGCGCCAGGAACGCAGAAAGGGTGAAGCGCCGTCCCCGGTGTCACGGGGCTTCGGGCAGCTCCACCCTCTTCGCGTTCAAGCCAGGTGCTTCACGCGCCCCAGGCAGGGCGCGCAGGGGGCGTCAGCGGGACTCGGCGGCCCCGATGCGCGCGGCCTCGCGGCGCACCGCGGCCTGCTCCAGCGCGTAGCGCGCGTCCGCGCTGTTCAGGTCCTTCAGGCGCGTCGCCGCATGGCGGAGGCGGAGACGCGCCTGAAG
>SECN01000604.1 GCA_004173515.1 Myxococcaceae bacterium
CGCTCGGCGCTGAAGGAAGCGGTGCCGGAGTACATGGTGCCGTCGGCCTTCGTGGTGCTGCCGGCGATGCCGCTGACGGCGAACGGCAAGGTGGACCGCAAGGCGCTGCCGGAGCCGCGCGATACGGGCGTGGAGGTCTCGGGCGCCTACGTGGCGCCGAGGACGCCGACGGAAGAGGTGCTCGCGGGAGTGTGGGCGCAGGTGCTGGGCGTCGGGCGGGTGGGGGCACAGGACAACTTCTTCGAGTTGGGCGGCCACTCGCTGCTGGCGACGCAGGCCATCTCGCGCATCCGCACCGCCTTCGGCGTGGAGTTGCCGCTGCGGGCCCTCTTCGAGGAGCCCACGGTCGCGCGGATGGCCACGCGGATCGACGATGCCCTGCGCGGCTCCACGTCGGAAGGCCGGCCGCCGCTGGTCGCCGGCCACTGGGAAGGCGCGGCGCCGCTGTCCTTCGCGCAGCAGCGCCTGTGGTTCATCGATCAGTTCGAACCGGAAAGTGCCTCCTACAACATCCCCGCCGCCGTCCGGCTGGAGGGCACGCTGGACGTGTCCGCGCTGGAGCGGAGCCTGCATGCGCTCACCCGGCGTCACGAAACGTTGCGGACCCGCATCCGCGCGGAGGAGGGCCACCCCGCGCAGCTCGTGTCGCCGGATGTCGAGCTTCCCCTCACGCACGTGGATCTGTCCGCGCTGCCTGAAGCGGCGCGTGAAGAGGAGGCCCGGCGGATCGCGGGTGAAGAGGCCCGTCGCCCGTTCGATCTCGCGCGAGGCCCCCTGCTGCGCACGACGCTGGTGCGGCTCTCGGAGCAGCAGCACGAATTGCTGCTGACGATGCACCACATCGTCTCCGATGGCGGATCCATGGGCGTCCTGGTGCGTGAGTTGTCCGCGCTCTACACGGCCTTCCGCGCGGGCCAGACTCCCACGCTGCCAGCGCTGCCGGTGCAGTATGCGGACTACGCGGCGTGGCAGCGGAACTGGTTGCGGGGAGAAGTGCTGGAGACGCAGCTGCGGTGGTGGACGCGGCAGCTCGAAGGCGCCCCGCCCGCGCTGGAGCTGATGACCGACCGGCTTCGCCCGGCGGTCCAGTCCTTCCGAGGCGCGCGTCTGCCCGTCGCGTTGCCTTCCGCTTTGTCCGAATCGCTGAAGCGCCTCGGCCGAAGCGAGGGCGTGACGTCGTTCATGTTGCTGCTGGCGGCCTGGCAGGTGCTGTTGTCGCGCTACAGCGGGCAGGACGACATCAGCGTGGGCACGCCCGTCGCGGGACGCGACCGCACGGAGTTGGAGGGGCTGATCGGTTT
The DNA here is from genome assembly GCA_004173515.1 of Myxococcaceae bacterium. Lineage (GTDB taxonomy): Bacteria > Myxococcota > Myxococcia > Myxococcales > Myxococcaceae > Corallococcus. The sequence continues at coordinate 1,302 of SECN01000604.1, forward strand.
CTTCGTCAACACGCTCGTGCTGCGGACGCGGTTCGAGGGCGAGCCCACCTTCCGCGACGTGCTGACGCAGGTGCGCGAGACGACGCTCGGGGCCTTCGCGCACCAGGAGGTGCCGTTCGAGAAGCTGGTGGACGCGCTGGCCCCGGAGCGGGACCTGCGCCGTTCACCGTTGTTCCAGGTGATGTTCGCGCTCAACCAGGACGTGCTGTCCGAACAGCGGCTGCCCGGGCTCTCACTGCGCCCCATTCCCCCGGATGACCGCACGGCCAAGTACGAACTGACGCTGACGCTGTCGGACACGCCGGCGGGCTTCTCAGGATCGATTGAGTACAACACCGACCTGTTCGACGCAGGGACGGTGGAGCGGATGGCGGGGCACCTGGAGGTGCTGCTGACGGCCATCGCCGCGAACCCGGACGCGAAGGTGGGCCGGCTGGAGCTGCTGACGGCGCGGGAGCGCCAGCGGCAGGTGGTGGCGTGGAACGCGACGCGCACGGCGTACCCCCGGGAGAAGTGCGTCCACACCCTGGTGACGGAGCAGGTGGAGCGCACTCCGGACGCGGTGGCGCTGGACTTCGCGGGGGAGCAGCGGACGTACCGCCAGGTGGAGACGCGGGCGAACCAGCTCGCGCACCGGCTGATGAAGCTGGGCGTGGGTCGCGGCTCGCGGGTGGGCCTGTGCGTGGAGCGCGGCGTGGGAATGGTGGAGGGGATGCTGGGCATCCTCAAGGCGGGCGGCGCGTATGTGCCACTGGACGCGAGCTACCCGCTGGAGCGCCTCGCCTTCATGGTGCAGGACGCGGGCGTGGACGTGCTGGTGACGCAGGGAGCCCTGATGGCCGTGCTGCCCTCGGGCGCGGCACGGGTGGTGCGCCTGGATGACGGCTCGCTGGACGCGGAGCCGACGCACGCGCCCCAGAGCGGCGTGGAGGCGGAAGACCCGGCGTACGTCATCTACACGTCGGGGAGCACGGGAACGCCCAAGGGCGTGTGGGTGCCGCACCGGGCGGTGGTGCGGCTGGTGGTGGAGACGAACTTCATCCAACTGACGGCGGAGGACCGCATCGCGCAGGTGTCGAACGCGTCGTTCGACGCGGCGACCTTCGAGGTCTGGGGCGTGCTCCTGCACGGCGGCCGGCTGGTGGGCGTGACGCGGGACGTGGCCCTGTCGCCCCCGGCGTTCGCGGCCTTCCTGCGTGACGAACGCATCAGCGTGCTCTTCGTCACCACCGCGCTCTTCAACCAGTTGGTGGCGCATTCCGCGGACACGTTCCAGACGCTGCGCCAGCTCCATGTGGGCGGTGAGGCGGTGGATCCGGGAGCGATGCGCACGGCGCTCACGCGGGGACCTCCGCGCAAGCTGATGCACGTCTACGGCCCCACGGAGAGCACCACGTTCGCCACGTGGCACGAGGTGGCGGAGGTGGCCTCGGACGCGGTGACGGTGCCCATTGGAAAGGCGCTGTCCAACACGGAGCTGTACGTCCTGGATTCGCGGTGGCAGCCCGTGCCCGTCGGTGTTCCGGGCGAGCTGTACATCGGAGGCGACGGCCTGGCGCTGGGCTACCTGGGTAGGCCGGCGCTGACGGCGGAGAAGTTCGTGCCGCACCCGTTCAGCCCGAAGCCGGGGGCCCGGCTGTACCGCACGGGCGACCAGGTGAAGCAGTCGCCGGACGGGGCCGTGGTCTTCCTGAGCCGCCTGGACTCGCAGGTGAAGGTGCGCGGCTTCCGCATCGAGCTGGGCGAAGTCGAGTCGGCGCTGATCCAGCGCGAGGACGTCCGCGAGAGCGTGGTGGTGGTGCGCGAGGACACGCTGGGCCACCGCCGGCTGGTGGCGTACGTCGTGGGACAGCCCGGCGCGGGAGTGACAGCGGAAGGGCTGCGCGCGGAGCTGAAGGCGAGGCTGCCCGAGTACATGGTGCCCGCGGCCTTCGTGGTGATGGACGCGCTGCCGCTGACCCCCAACGGCAAGGTGAACCGCCGTGCCCTGCCCGCGCCAGAGCAGGCGGGGCCCGCGAACGCTGCGTACGACGCACCGAGCACGGCGACGGAAGAGACGCTGGCGGGAGTGTGGGCGCGGGTGCTGGGAGTGGAGCGGGTGGGCGTGCGCGAGAACTTCTTCGCGCTGGGCGGCGACTCCATCTTGAGCATCCAGGTGGTGGCGAAGGCGGGGCAGGCGGGGCTGAAGGTGACGCCGAAGCAGTTGTTCCAGAACCCGACGGTGGAGCAG
>SECN01000605.1 GCA_004173515.1 Myxococcaceae bacterium
GCCGGCTTCTCCCAGGACTTCAAGGGCCCCACCCCGGGCTTCTTCGTCATCCCCGCCGACAACCGCACCAACACCGCGCGCATCTTCATCTACCGCGCCAGCGTGCAGGCCGTCGCCGAAGGCTAGCGCCTTGGGGGCGGGCCTCCCCCGCCCCCAGCTTTCGCGCACAAAAAAAGAGGGGCCTCGTCACCGAGGCCCCTCTCTTCATTTCACCGCCCCCGAAGGGCCGATGAAGGGAGGACTACTTCGTGTCCTTGGCCGCCGGAGCCGCCGCCGCGTCGGCCTTCTTCGTGGCCTCCAGGTCGAGCGTGATGGTGACCTCGTCGCCCACCGCGAAGCCGCCCGTCTCCAGCGCCTTGTTCCAGGTCAGGCCGAAGTCGCTGCGCTTGATCTTCGTGGTCGCCGTGGCGCCACGGCGCAGGTTGCCCCACGGATCCTTCGCCTCGGCGGACGGGCCGTCCACGTCCAGCACGACGGGCTTCGTCACGCCGTGCATCGTCAGGTCGCCCGAGACCTTCAGCTTGTCCTTGCCGGCCTTCGCGACCTTCGTCGACTTGAAGGTGATGGTGGGGAACTTCGCCGTGTCGAAGAAGTCCGGGCTCTTCAGGTGCTCGTCGCGCTTGGGCTCGTTGGTGTTGATGGTGGTCGCGTCGATGGTGGTCTCGATGGTGGACTTGGTGATGTCCTTGTCATCGAGGTTGATGGTGCCCTTCACGTTGCTGAAGGCGCCACGCACGGTGGACACCATCATGTGCTTCACGCCGAACTGCGCGCTGGAGTGCGACGAGTCCAGCTCCCACGTGGTCGCGAACGCGAACGAGGGGGCGGCGACGGCAATCAGGGCGATGGCGGACTTCAGGGACATCTTCATGTGTGGACTCCTGGGTACTGCGAACCGCGAGGTTCAGGCGCGCAGCGCGAAGCTGCGCATGGACAAGGTTCCGTGATGGAAACCCTCGAACACCGGGGTGAGACGGTCCTCGGCGAGGGCGGCTCCGAGGACGAAGTAGATGGGCATCTGAAATTCACCCGGCGCAGGTTGTGGACCACCCCGCCGCTGCCCATCAGTAGCACGCCGTCCGCGCGCAGCGGGCGCAAAGCCTCGCCCATCTTCGCCACCGCCGCGGGGGTGGCATCCGCCGGCAGCGCCACCTGGATGACGGGCACGCGCGCCTCCGGGAAGGCATGCCGCAAGGGAACCCAGACGCCATGATCCAGTCCGCGCTCGGTCTCCGCCACCGCGGGTACGCCCGCCGCCGTCAGCCGCGCCACCACGTCCGAGGACAGCTCCGGCGCGCCGGGCGCCGGATAGCGCAGCCGGTACATCTCTTCCGGGAAGCCATGGAAGTCGTAGACGAGCGGCGGCGCGGCCATCGCCGTGACGTGCACGCGCGCGTCCGTCTCCCAGTGCGCGGACACCACCACCAGCGCCTTCACCGGGCCCACGCCCTCACCGAAACGCTTGAGCGCCTGCGGGTACTCGTCCGAGTCCAGCGCCGTCATCGGGGAGCCGTGCGACACGAAGACCGCTGGCGCCACCTGCCGGGCGACCGTGGGCCCGCTGCCCATCACACCCGCCACCCCGGCGGCCGCCACGCCCTGCAGCACCTCGCGTCTGTCCACGCCGGTTCCCATCGTGGGTGGCTTCCAATGCAACCCCAGGACCAACGCATTCAACACGCCAAGCCCACGGAATCACAGGACTTCGCATTCCAACTCTGCGAAAACACTCTCAGAATGATAGAGAACCGACTCAGTCTGAATGGATTCGGGAGTCAACGTGGCCGGGCTGGAAGGGCTGGACCTGAGGGAGCTGCTGGCGTTCGAGCCGAAGGGCGGCGTCATCCACTTCGCCGGGCAGCGGGCGCTGCTGATGGATCCGGTGGCGCTGGGGCTGCTGCGCACGGAGATCGTCGGGATGATGGGGATGACCGCGGCGCGCGGCATCTTCACGCGGCTGGGCTACGCGCACGGCTGGCGCACGGCGGAGGCGATGCGCACGGCGGTGCCGTGGACGGACGAAGCCGAGTGGCGCCGCGCGGGCGGCCGGCTGCACACGCTGATGGGCCAGGTGCGCGTGGAGCGCATCGAGCGCACGGAGAAGGACGGCCCGGAGCCCTTCGCCGAGGCGCAGTGGCGCGACTCCTACGAAGCCGAGCAGCACCTGCTCCACCTGGGGCAGGCGGATCAACCGGTGTGCTGGAGCCTCACCGGCTTCGCGTCCGGCTACCTGAGCTACTGCAACGGCAAGCCCATCTATTGCGCGGAGATGAAGTGCGTCGGCAAGGGGGACGCGCTCTGTCAAATCGTCGGCCGGCCCGCGGAGGAGTGGAGCACCGAGTGCGCGGAGGTGCTGCGCTTCTATGAGACGCAGTGCATGGAGGGCGTGCTCGGCCAGGTGACGGAGGCCCTGCGGCAGGCGGAGCGCAAGCTGCGCGCGAAGCGGCAGTCGCTGGCGCGGGTGTCCGGCGTGGCGGAGGACCCGGCGGGCATGGTGGCGCGCGCGGACGCCATGCAGAAGGTGCTCAACCTGGCGCGGCGCTCGGCGAAGGTGGACACCACCATCCTCGTCACTGGCGAGAGCGGCGTGGGCAAGGAAAGAATCGCCCGGCTCATCCACGACGAGTCCGGGCGAGGTGCCCCCCTCCATGCAGGCGAAGCTCCTGCGCGTGCTCCAGGAGCGCGAGGTGCGGCGCGTGGGCGAGAACCTCAGCCGCAAGGTGGACGTGCGCGTGGTGGCCGCCACCAACCGCGAGCTGTCCGAGGAGGTCCGCCTGGGCCACTTCCGCCAGGACCTCTTCTACCGGCTGCGCGTCATCGAGCTGCGCATCCCGCCCCTGCGCGAGCGCAAGGAGGACATCCTCCCCCTGGCCCGCATGCTCCTGGCCGAGGCCGGTGAGCGGCTGGGCCGGCGCGTGAGCAGCCTGTCCCCGGACGCCGCGGATCAGCTCCTGCGCTACCCCTGGCCCGGCAACGTGCGCGAGCTGGGCAACGCCATCGAGCGCGCGGTGGTGCTCTGCGAAGGCCCGCGCGTGGAGCGCGAGGACCTGCCCGAGGAGGTGCGCGCCGCGCCCCCCAGCATGGTGCCCTCCGGCAACCCGCGCCGCCTGGAGGACATGGAGAAGGAGTACATCCTCGCGGTGCTGGCGCAGAACGGCGGCAACCGCTCGCGCACCGCGGAGCAGTTGGACATCGGCGTGGCCACGCTCTACCGCAAGCTCAAGCAGTACGGGCACCCGGAGGCCGCGCACTAGGAAAGGCGAACGGGCCCACCGACGCTTTCGCGTCAGCGGGCCCGTGCATTGCGACTCGACGCCAGGACTTCAGTTGAGGAACTGGTCGCGGTCCGGCGGGCGCTGCTCCTTGCCCACCACGCGCAGGTGCTTGGAGCGGTCGCGCAGCTGGCGCTGCAGCCGCCAGTGCTGCAGGTGGAGCATGAGCCGCTTGGGGCTCGCGCCGCGCACGTAGGCGAACACCAGCACCAGGCTGAAGAGCTCCGGCGCCAGGAACTGCCAGGACGGCGCGGTGAGCAGCCGCAGCACGGTGAAGCCCGCGCCAATGGCCGCGAACCAGTTGCCCGTCAGCGGGATGCCCCAGAAGTTCGCCTGCCCCCGGCCGATGACGAGCCCGTACGCCACCCACAGCACCGTGGTCATCACCGAGCCACCGGCGTAGCCGCTCGCCATGGGCATCACCAGCGCCAGCAGCACCGTGAGCAGGCCCGCGAACACCGTGATGCCCACCGACGCCATCAGCAGGCGCCGCGAGCCCCAGGTGGACTCCAGGAAGCCGCCAATGGACCAGATGATGATGCCGCCGAAGATGATGCCCAGCGGATCCGGCGCGATGAACGCGTAGGTGAACAGCTCCCACACGCGTCCGCGCAGCACGTCCGCGGGGTTGAGCAGCAGCAGCGCGCCCTGCCCGCCGCGCGTCGCCAGGAACAGGGCGGAGAACGCCACCAGCGCCACCGCCAGCTTGGCCGCCATCGATTCCAGGCCGACGAAGCCACCGCCTCCGCCACCGTTGAAGCCCCGCATGGGTCGCATAGAGGCCCAAAGGTGGTGGAACCCCGCCCGGTCCGCAACCCCAATCGCAGAAACGATGAAGGGCGCCCCACCCTGATGTCACCAGGGAGAAGCGCCCTCACCTCCATCCGCCTTCACACGCCCGTCGTGGGACTCAGACCTTGTGGCGGTAGAAGAGCGTGATGGTCAGACAGTGAAACTCCTTGTCCGAGGACTGCGTGACGATCTTGTCCACGATGTCCACGCCGGAGTTCTCCTTCAGCCACTTGGTGATGTTCTCGCCCATGTTCTCGCGATCGCGCGCGAGCGTGGTGGAGAACACCTTGACTCCCGTGAAGCTGATAACGCCCATTCCAACCCTCGTGTCACCAGAGATTACGAACGTTTACCCCGAGTCGCGGGCGCCATCAAGAAACGGGCCCGACAATCCGGCCCGGCGTGCCCCCAGGGGGTCCGCTCCCTGGGCCACCGGGGTGTGGCCGAAGCCATCGTCCTCCCGCCAACACTCCGGACGACGTGAGGGCGGGGTCCTTGTCGTTCAGCGGCCCGCGGCGGCGCGGCGGGCCTGACACGTCACCTCGTCCTTGCAGGCGGGACCGATGCCTTCGGGGTGGGCCGTCAGGGGCGTCTTGTCGCTTTCCTCCACGCCACACACCACGCAGCGGCGCTTGCGGTTGCGGCGCTCGGCGCGGCGCTGCTCGGCGATGGCCTTGGCCCGCTCGCGGGCCGTCTTCGCGTCCACCTCGTTGCTCATCTCACGTCCCATCCGGAAGTCGTCTGCCCCGTGCCCCGTCCCCGACAGGCGCCTAGAGCGCCTCGACCAGCACGGCGATGCCCTGGCCGCCACCGATGCAGGCAGAGCCGATACCATAGCGAGCGCCCCGACGCTTGAGCTCGTAGGCCAGCGTCATGGTGATGCGCGCCCCGGAGGCCCCCAGCGGGTGGCCCACGGCGATGGCGCCCCCGTTGACGTTGGTGGCGTCGCGTGGCAGGCCCAGCTCCTTCTCCACCGCCAGGTACTGGGGCGCGAAGGCCTCGTTGACCTCGAAGAGGTCCACGTCGGACAGCTTCGCGTCCGCGCGCTTCAAGAGATTCCGGATGGCCGGCGCCGGGCCGATGCCCATGATCTTCGGGTCGCACCCGGACACGCCCCAGTTGACCAGGCGCGCCACCGGCTTCAGGCCGTGCTTCTCCACGAAGCCGCGCGTCGCCATCACCATGCTGCCCGCGCCGTCGCAGATGCCGCTGGCCGCGCCCGCGTGCACCACGCCGTCCTTCTTGAAGACCTTGGGCAGCTTGCGCAGGGTGTCCACGGTGGTCTCCGGACGGTTGTGCTCGTCCTTCGACACCACGGTGTCGCCCTTCTTGCCCTTGAGCGTCACCGGGGCGATTTCATCCCCCAGGCGGCCGGCTTCCTGCGCGGCGGCGAAGCGCTTCTGGGTGAGCACGGCGTACTGGTCCACGTCGTCCTGGGTGAGGCCGTAGTCCACCGCGAGCTGCTCGGCGGTGAGCGCCATGGCCTGGCCGGTGTAGCTGTCCGTGAGGGCCGTCCAGAGCATGTCCTCCAGGCCGCCCTTGCCCAGGGGGATGCCCCAGCGGGCGCCCCGGATGACGTGGGGGGCCTGGCTCATGGACTCGGTGCCGCCGGCGAGCACGCACTCGGCGCCGCCCGTCAGCATCATCTCCGCGGCGGTGACGAACGCCTGGAAGCCGGAGCCGCACAGCCGGTTGACGCCCAGCGCGGGCACCGGGACGGGCACGCCCGTGCGCAGGCCCACGTGGCGCGGCAGGTAGATGGCGTCCGAGCTCGTCTGGACGACGTTGCCGTACACCACATGCTCCCACGGCCAGGTCGGTGGCGCTCAGGTCCTTGAGGCTGCCACCGTAGGTACCGAACGGGGTGCGCTTGCCGGACAGGAAGAAGATTTCCTCGTTCTTGGACACGCTCTTCATGGTGCTCGTCTCCCTACTCTTCCGGGGCGCGCGGTGCACGCGCGACGTGACGTGGAAAACGCCAGGGGGCCGCTTCAGCCCGCGCGCCTGCCCAGGAAGGAGCTGGCGACGATGGCAAGCGCGATGGCCGTCCACAACAACCCCTGGAGGTTCTGCCGGCGGATTTCCTTGCGGCCCAGGCCCTGGTACCAGGCCCGCCCGGCCTGCACCCGGCCCTCCCAGGTGAAGGCGGCCGGCTCCTGCGGCTCCAACCCGTCCAGTCGGCGCACATGTGCGCGCACCAGGCGCTCGGGTGAGGCGCCCTCCAGGGAGCCCGAGCGGTAGCCGGGCAGGTCCAACGCGGGGCGCCGGTAGCTGGAGGTGACGACGAAGCCCCCGGAGGCCAGGGGGGTGAGCAGGTAGAGCCGGGGCTGGTCCTCCCCGCCCAGGTGGAGGGTGGCGAAGACGCGCTCGCCGGGGTGGGCCCAGTCGTAGGAGCGGGTGGCCTTCTGGAGCAGCGGCTTCTCCTCGTGGCTGCCCAGGGGGACAAAGCCCAGGGCCTGGAGCTGGACAGCGTGGGGGGCGAGCGCCTCCGGCAGGTCCATCTGGTCGGCGGGGGCCTCCGGTTCGACGCGGACGGTGCCGGGGAAGAGAAAGAGCAGCGCGCGCCAGAAGTTGAGGAACAGCAGCACGCCCGCGAGCACGAGGCCCGCGACGACGAAACCCAGCTGGCCGAGGACGTTCATGGACCGGGGGGCCTTGCCGCTAGCGACGCGACGCCGTGGAGGGCAGGTGCAGCCAGCGCTCCAGCGCCTCGGGCGTGAGCGGGTCGCGGCCCTCCAGGTAGCGCTCCAGGTGTCCCAGCGAGTCCACGCCCCAGAACATCTCCCCGTCCACCAGCACGGAGGGCACGCCGAAGGTGCCCAGGGCCAGCGCCTCGTCGGTGTTCTTGCGCACGCGGTCCTTCACCTCCGGCGTCGCCGCGCGGGCGAGCAGGGCCTTCGCGTCGAAGCCGGCCTGCTCCAGCACCGCGCCCACCTGCTCCGGCGTCTCGATGCTCCGGCCCTCGCCCCACACCGCCGTGTAGAGCGCGGTGACGAGCCTCGTCCGGGCCTCCACGTCGTCCACCGCGGCCGTCACGCGCAGGGACAGGAGCGGGTTGAACGGGTGCGCGGGCGGCAGGGTGAAGGGGGCGCCCTGCTCGTGCGCGATGCGGAAGGTCTGCTTGAAGACGTAGACGCGCTTGGCCGGAATCTCCGCGGGCCCGATGGAGCCCACCGCGTTGAGCAGCCCCGCGAGCAGCACCGGCACCGGCTCCAGGGTGCGTCCATGCCGCGCGGCGAGGGCGGGCATCCGCAGCCAGGCGAGGTAGGCGTACGGGGACAGGTAGTCCAGGCAGAAGCGCAGGGGGGACGGGGCCATGGAGCCATCCTACCCAGGACGCTGGCCGTCAGGCGCTCCGCTTGAGCTCTTCCAACTGGCGCGACAGCGGGCCGCGCAGGGAGCTGGCGAGCGACTGGAGGTGCGTGGCCTTCGCGTTGCCAAAGGCGCGCTCGGCGATCTCCAGCTCCAGCATGACCTCCTCGTGCGTGCCGTGGCGCTCCGCGTGTTGCAGGTACACCAGCCCCATCTGCAGCACGTTGCCGGTGGCCTCCGCCAGGATGAGCGCGTGGCGCAGGTGCGCGTCCCCTTCCGCCTGGGGCACCAGCGGGGCCAGCGCGCGGCGGGCGAGGATTTCATCCCACGGGTTGGCGAGCCGCGGATCCACCGCGCGCTCGAGCGCGGTCTGCGCGGCGGCGAGCGCGGCGGGCAGGCGGCCCTGGTCCCGCTCGAAGCGCGACTGGTACACGTGCACCAGCGTCTCCATGCGCAGGCCGCCCTTGCGCGCGGCCTCCAGCGCGCGGGGCAGCGACTCGCGCGCGGCGGCGGCGTCCTCGAAGAGCACGTCGCGGCACGCCTGGTACACCTGCACGTGGGCCTGCAACCAGCGGTCCTGGGGCAGCACCCGCGCCAGTGCCTCGCCCCGGGCCACCACCGCGGCGACGAGCTCGTGCTCGCCGCGCTCCAGGTAGTACGGCGGCGTGAAGAGGGCCAGGTTGCGCTCCATCAGCCGGGGGCTGCCCAGCCGGCGGATGAGCTCCGCCTTCTGCGCCAGGGCCGGGGCGAAGGCGGCGCCGTCCCCGGTGAAGGCCGCGCGCGTCACCTGCGAGAAGAGGTGGTAGGCGCGCACGTCGGTGAAGCCGTGGGCCTCCGCCACCGCGAGCCCGTCGCGCAGCACGTCCTCGTCCAGCGCCTCACCGCGCAGGGCCAGGTTCACGTTGAGCAGGTAGCCGCCCATGCCCAGCGCCCACGCGAGCCGCCGGGGCGGACGGCCCACGGCGTCGCGGAAGTCGCGCAGCCGCGTCACCTGCTTGCGCTGCTCGGCCACCCCACCCGCCCAGCGGCCGGTGTACGCGCTCAGCGTCGCGCGGGCGATGGACAGCGCGGCCAGGTAGGGCGAGTCCTCCGGGTGCTCGGCGGCCGCGCTCGCAAGCAGCGCCTCCATCTCCCCGGTGCGCCCCAGGATGGCCAGCGACATGGCCTGGAGGATTTGAAGCTCCGAGCGCTTCCAGAAGACATCCACCGGCGACATGTGCTCGCCCACCGCCACCTCGCGGAACAGCGGGCACAGCAGCTCCTCGTGCTCCTCGGGCGTGGCCGTGCGCGCGGAGGCCAGCCGCTCCGCCGCCTCGCGACGTCCGGCCGCCACGTCGACATTGGACTCCCAGTACGCGAACAGGCGCTCCGCGTACGCCACCGACGTCGGCGGGTCGCTGGAGTAGCCCACCTCCACCAGCGACACCCACGTGCGCAGGAGCTGCTCCCGGCGCCCCGGGAAGTCCGGCGCGGACTCCAGCAGCCCCGCCGCCTCCTTCAAGAGCAGCGTGGCCTCCAGCAGCGCCTCCGCCTCGATGGCCGCCTTGCCCGCCTCCAGCAGCGGCTGGATGGCCTCCGCCGGCGCGTCCGAGCGCGCGAAGTGCCAGCCCACCGCGCGCACCAGCCCCGTGCGCCCCGCGGGCAGCGCCTGGAGGGCGCGCGCCACGAGGCCGTGGTGCCAGCGGCGATCCATCTCCGGCGTGCTGTCGTAGACGGTCTGGTGCACGGTGTCGTGCGTGAAGACGTACCGGCCCTCCACGTCCTGGAGGAACTGCCGCTCCACGATGCCGTCCAGCACCGCGAACAGCTCCGCCTCCGGCAGCCCCGCCAGCGCGCCTTGCGCAGCAGCGCCACCTGCTCCGGGGGCGCGCTGGCCAGCCGCACCAGCACCGCCTCCTGGACGCTGTCCGGCAGCCGCCGCGTCCCCAGCCCCTCCTCCGCCTCCCACCGTCCGCCCACGCGCTTGAGCGCGCCCGCCTCCACCAGCATGCGCAGGCACTCGGTGGCGAAGAAGGCGTTGCCCTTCGTGGTCGCGTGCAGCCGGGTGACGAAGCCCTCCGGCATGTCCAGCCCGGGCAGCACCAGCTCCACCAGCGAGCCCACGTGGTCCGCGGACAGCGGCTCCAGGTCCATGCGCGCGGTGAGCTTCTCGTCCACCGTCTGGAACGCGAGGCTCAGGCGCGACAGCTCCGCGGAGCGGAACGTGCCCACCACCATGCCGCGCGTGCCGTGCAGCGCGCGGATGAGGACGTTGATGGCCTCCAGCGACGCGCTGTCCGCCCACTGGAGATCCTCGAAGCACAGCACGAACGACTGACGGCCGCCCAGCGCGTGCGTCCACTCCGACAGCGCCTCGAAGAACGCGCCCTTCTCCTCGGTGCCCTCGGGCAGGGGCCGCTCGTGCGCCTCGCCCTCGGGCGCTTCCGACGACAGGCCCGGCAGCATGCGCATGAGGCGCGGCCCCAGCCGGTCCATCAGCTCCGAGGGCGTGTGCGGCACCATGCTGCGCAGGGCCTGGGCCACCGGCGCGAGCGGGGCCAGCCCCTCCGCGCGGCACTGGCCCCGACCGAAGGGCAGCTCCGCCAGCTTCGCCTGGAGTTCGAACTCCTGGAGCAGCCGCGTCTTGCCCACGCCCGCGGGGCCGCCCACCAGCACCGCGCGCGACTGGCCCCAGTCCGCCTCGGCCAGGCCGTTCATCAGCCCTTCGAGCTCCGCCTCGCGCCCCACCACCTCCGGCACGTGCAGGTAGCTGGCGCGCGCCGACAGCGTCTCCTCGGGGGACGGCTCGCCGCTCGCGTGGCAGAGCGCCTCCAGCAGCTCGCTGGCGTCCTGGAAGCGCTCGCGCGGATCCTTGGCCATGAGCAGCAGGATGATCTCCTCCAGCTGCGGATCCACCGCGCAGAGCGTGGAGGGGCGCGGCGGGGGACGCGTGAGGTGATCCGCCAGCAGCACCGCGGGGTTGCTGCGCTTGAAGGGCAGCTTGCGCGTGGCCAGGTACCAGGCCATCACGCCCAGCGAGTACAGGTCCGCGCGCCCGTCGATGCTCGCGCCCCGCTGCCACTCCGGCGCCAGGTACTCCAGCGTGCCCTTGAGCTTGCCCACGTTGCTGGCCTTGATGTCGCAGTGCACGTACAGGCGCGAGTGGATGAACGCCAGCACCTGCGCCATCTGGATCAGCACCCGGTACAGCGTGCGCGTGTCCAGCGGCGATTCGCGCACCAGCGTGCTCAGGTCGTGGCCGCCCACGACCTCCATGGTGATGAAGCGGTTGCCGGCGTCCGTCATGCCCCAGTCGAAGACCTTGAGCGTGGACGGGTGCTGGAGCTTCTTCATGGCGAAGAACTCGTGCCGGAACATCAGCACCAGCTCCTCCACCTTCGCCGCGGACAGCTCCGCCGGGACGTGCATCTCCTTGAGCGCGATGCGCCGGCGCTCCTGGAGGTCATCCGCCAGCCAGATGCGGCCCATGCCGCCTTCGCCCAGCAGCGAGTCCACCCGGTAGCGCCCGGTGACGACGACGCCCGGCTCCAGTGAACGCCGCCCCTCGATGCCCGCGCCCGGCAACGTGATGGGCGTACGCTTCCGGTCCCCCCACGTGCTCGGAGGCCGGGTGCGCTCGTCCAGAACCGTTGTCTTCTCGTCGTCGCTCACGCGCTAGGGGCCGGCCATTCCTCCGGGATCCAGACGTCGGAGGAATAGCACGTTTCAGTGACACCGCCTCCGGGACATCCGAGCAGGTGCACCCTGTTCCTAGTCCCTGATCATCCGTTCTGCCGGAAGAAACGCGGCCCGCCGCCCGGATGCCTGCTGGGGAGCCGCTTCCGGACGTCCGGTCACGACGCGCCGTGACGCATGCACACCCTTCTTCCAGGCACAGGGCCCATTGCCCGCGCCAGAGGGGGAAGCGGCATGCGCGCATGGAAGCGGGGAGCAGGAGCGGTCGCCTTCGTGGCCGTCACGGCCTGGATGGCCTGCGGTCAACCCGAAACCCAGCAGGCCCAGGGCCTCCAGAAGGCCACCGCGGCCACGGTGACGCTGGGCGACGGCCACTGCGCGGGCGTAGTGGTGGGCCAGGGACGCCACGTGCTCACCGCCGCCCACTGCGTCGCGCAGGATGATGGACACGAGCTGACGCACTTCGAGGATGGCCGCCAGTTGGAGGGCCGCTACGTGTTCGTGGATCGCGGCCGGGACATGGCCGTGCTGGAGCTGGAGGCGAAGGCGCCCGTGGCCCCGCTGGAGGTGGCCGATGCGCTGCCCGCGCCCGGGGACCTACTCGTCTTCACTGGAAGGCACGACCGCGCTGGCGAGCCGCAGCAGGTGATGCTGGAGCGGTTGGGCCGCTGCCCCTCGCTGCCGGACGTGCCCGCCGCGCTCTTCACCACGATGCACGGCATCCCGGGAGACTCCGGCGCGCCCCTGGTGGATGCCCGGATGCGCGTGGTGGGGCTGGTGCACGGCGGCGCGCGGTGCAGCATCGCCGCGCCCACCGCCGACATCGCGCCGGAGGTCGAACGCCTCTCGCAAGCGGACGCGCAGCCGCTGGCCCGGGGCATGCCGCTCGCACCTCGCCAGCAACGTCACGAAGACCTTGCCGCCCCGTGAGGTGGGGCACTCCGGTAACGGCGCGGCGCGACATGGCGCGGGGGAGCATCCTTCGTCCCTGGACAGGCGGGCAGGCGGGCTGGCTCGAACCGCCGTTGCCCGGTCTCCCCGGAGAGGCCCACCTTGCTGCCGGGAGCTGGACCCTGCCCTGATGCCGGGGTTGCCCGGCCGGCGCCCTGGACTGGAACTCCCCTGGAGGCGACCCGATGGCCGGCAACAAGGACAGCAAGAACTTCCAACCTCGCAACCGGGGCCAGTTGGAGGACGCCCAGGATCGCGCCGCCGCCGAGCTGAGCCGCGAGCGGTCACAGGCCGCCACGCGCGAGCCGGACGTCAACCCGGGCCCGTTGGAGGAGACCCCCTGGGAGGCGAGCGTCGAGCGCGGCGAGGCATGGGAGGAGCAGACCGTCCCGGAACGGGAGGCCCGGGGCGACGAGGAGCCGGACTCCGAGGTTTCCCGGCGTGGGCTCGTGAATCCGCCGCCGGAGGACTAAAGGGCTGGCAGCAAACCCCTGAGGTGGAGGCTTTCAGGAATTCCGCCGGGTGGAGGGGGACCTCTTGCCCGGTGCGCACGGTGGGGGGATGCTGGGCACCGTCGGCCCCCCTGCTGTCCGCGGTCCCCTCCCGGGAGTTGAAGCGTCGTGAAGCCCAAGGTCCTCATCGTGGAGAACTCCTGGACCATGCGCGAGACGCTGCGGCTGCTGCTGTCGGGGGAGTTCGACTGCACGGTGGCGGCGGATGGCGAAGCGGGGCTTGCGCACGCGCTGACGGAGCCGCCGGACGTGCTCCTGTCGGATGTGAACATGGACGGCATCGACGGCTACGAGCTGTGCCGCCGCGTCCGCGCCGAACCGTCGCTGGCGCACCTGCCGGTGGTGTTCGTCAGTGGCTACGCGCCGCGCGCGGAGCTGGAGCCCGGGCAGCCCCAGCCGGATGCGTACCTGGTCAAGCCGGTGAAGCCGCCGTACCTCATCGCGCAGCTGCATGCCGTATTGCAGCGTGCGCGGGGCGCCACGGCCAAGGCCGCGGGCGAGGGCTGAAGCCGGTCCACCGCCGGGCGGCCTTCCATCGCGAGGCGCTCGCGGGACGCCGGCTGTGTCGCGGCGCGGACGGCCCGGGCAACTCTCGCTGACCTGGACGCGGGGGAGGGCTATACCTTGCCCACCTTTCTTTCCCGCCCCGAGGTCCTCGCGTGCTCAACGCCTTTCCCCGCGTCCCGGCTCCCAAGAACGAGCCCGTCCTCTCCCACGCTCCCGGCACGCCCGAGCGCGCCGAGCTCCAGAGCGCGCTCAAGCGCATGAGCGGCGAGCAGGTGGAGATCCCCATCGTCATCGGCGGCAAGCATGTGCACTCCGGCAAGACGGACACCGTGCGCATGCCCCACCGGCACAAGCACGTGCTGGCCACCCTGCACGAGGCCAACGCGAGCCACGTGGAGCAGGCCATCCAGAACGCGATGAGCGTGAAGGAGGACTGG
Organism: Myxococcaceae bacterium; assembly: GCA_004173515.1. Classification (GTDB taxonomy): domain Bacteria; phylum Myxococcota; class Myxococcia; order Myxococcales; family Myxococcaceae; genus Corallococcus. The sequence goes on from SECN01000605.1 coordinate 13,459, forward strand.
GCGCGGATGTCCTTCCACGCGCGAGCGGCCATCTTCCTGCGCGCCGCGGAGCTGCTCGCCACGCGCTACCGCCCGCTGCTCAACGCGTCCTCCATGCTGGGCCAGTCCAAGACGGCGCACCAGGCGGAGATCGACGCGGCGTGCGAGCTCATCGACTTCCTTCGCTACAACGTCCACTTCGCGCAGCAGATCTTGTCCATCCAGCCGGAGAGCTCCGCCCAGACGTG